>CANCET010000021.1 GCA_947375105.1 Sphingomonadaceae bacterium | reverse complement strand
CACCGTCATCATCGCCACGGACCGGCGCTTCTTCGCGGCCTGCTTGCGCGCCTCGTCGATAAGAACCTGGCGCATAGTGCGCGCGGCATAGGCCAGCATGTGCCCCGCGTCTGTCACGCCCGAAAGGTTGGAACGCAGCAGGCGAATCGCGGCTTCGTTGGCCAGCTCGGTCGGCTGGATCACCTGCCCCGCCCCGTCGCCCACCAGGATGCGCCGGGCCATCCGCCGCATGTCGCTGTAGCAGGCGTTCAGCAGGTCTTCAGAGGGCGGCGTTTCAGGGATGTCGCGCAAACCGTCCGCTCCGCTCAGCTCGGGATTGTCAGGCCCTCAATCGTCCAGCGGCACGCCCGGAAGCTGCTTGGCGGTGCGGATCGTCAGCGACGTCTTCACGCTCGCCACATTCGGTGCCGGCGTCAGCTTGCTCGTGAGGAATTCCTGAAAACTCTGCAGGTCGCGGCTGACGATCTTCAGGATGAAATCGATCTCGCCATTGAGCATGTGGCACTCGCGCACTTCGGGCAGCGTGCGCATGTGCTCCTCGAACTGGCGCAGCGATTCCTCCGCCTGGCTCTTCAGGCTGACGAGCGCGAACACGGTGATCGCAAAGCCCAGTTTCGAAGGATCAAGCTCGGCGTGGTAACCGCGGATCACGCCCGCTTCCTCCAGCGCGCGCACCCGGCGCAGGCAGGGCGGCGCGGTCAGTCCGACACGCTGCGCCAGCTCGACATTGGTGACACGCCCTTCATCCTGCAGTTCGGCGAGCAGCCGCCGATCGATCCCGTCGAGTGTTGCCATGGTTCTGTTCTTGCCCTGCTTGCGCTCTGCTGGATTTGGTCAGGATCGATCGGTTAATGCCCGCACCTGCCATGTCAGCAACGGTGGCGGCAGGAATGGGGCTAACTGGCCAATCTTGGTAACTTTCCACACCATGTGCGGCTTTGAACGATAATTTTGTTGTTTAATATCGTAATCGTCCCACAATGCAACGCAATCAACAGCCCCCTTCCCGCCCACCCACATTTTGTTAGTGTCCCGGTAACCAACACGGGCGCGCTCCTGCGCGCGCGGGCACACGTTCGGAGAATGCATGATTGTCGACGACCGCCTCGAAACCGTGTTGCGCACCGTCGCAGCCGGACCGAGCGCGGTTGCCACGCAAATGCGCCAGCTGATCGACCTGCTCGGGCGCACCCCGGCAGAGCGCTGGACCGAGTCCCATGCCGCCGCGCTGCCGCGCCTTGATTCGCTTGTCGCCATCCTGGGCGATGACGCGAGTGCTTCCCTGATACGCTCGGCGAACCTGCGTTCACCAATTCTCGTCGAGCATTTTGCCGAAGCGAGTCCCAAAGTGGCACTCGCGGCGATTGCATCGGCCCGCCTTTCAAGTCAGGCGTGGCTGCGGATCATCCCCGATCTCCCGGTGCAGGCGCGCGGCTTTCTGCGCCATCGCCGCGATCTTGGGCAGGCGGTCGATGCCCTGCTCGCGCGGCTCGGCATCACCGATTTCGCCCTGCCACTGCCGCCGGGCTTCGAGCCGCTCGTTGCTGCGCAGGCGAATACCCTGCCGCTCGCCCAGCCTGCGCCGACACAAGCAACCGTGCCCCCTGCGACCGCGGAGCCGGCGCCAGCGCCGGACCCAGCAGACGAGGGCATCGGCGCCATCATCGCCCGCATCGAAGCCTTCCGACGCGCACGCGAAGTGCCTGCCGCAGCCGCCCTGCCGGACGGCACCAGCGCCGAGGCTACGGGGCAAAGCCGCCTGCCGTTCGCTGATGAACCAGCGCCCGCCGCACGCCCGGTGATCGCGGTGGCGCTCGCGCTCGATGCCGATGGCACGGTGGTCTCGGCGGATACCGCGCTCGCCTCGGCGCTTGTTGGCCTGCGCCCTTTCGCAGACGATCCCGATGCCCCCGTTGCGTGCGACGCCGCCACGCTCGGCGCAGCCCGCGCGCGGATCCCGATCATGGGCGGGCGGCTCGAACTCGAAGGCTCGTCAGGCGCTTCGGGCCCGTGGCGGATCGACGCAGTGCCCGGATTCGCCCCTGATACCGGGCATTTTCATGGCTGGCATGCGCGCTTGCGCCGCCCGCCCGCACCACCACTGGCGCCAGCGTCTGCCGCCAACGACGACGGCGAAGCCCGCAGCGCTGATCGACTCCGCCAGATGCTGCATGAACTGCGCACGCCGATCAACGCGATCCAGGGCTTTGCCGAACTGATCCAGCAGCAGTTGCTCGGCCCCACTCCGCATCAGTATCGCAGCCTCGCGGCCGGCATTGCATCCGATGCCGCACGCATGCTTGCCGGGTTCGAGGATGTCGAACGTCTCGCCTTGCTGGAAACCGCAGCACCGGCCGCCGCCGAGAGCGAGACCGACCTGACCGCGCTGCTCACGCGGCTGATCGCGCAGCTTTCGCCGCTGCTTGCCCCGCGCGAGGTCACGCTGGCGTGCGACCTGCCCGAAGGCCCGCTGCCCGTCGCCATGCCGCCCGAAGAGCTCGAGCGGACGTTGTGGCGGCTGCTCTCGCTGATCGCCAGCGCGGCACCTCCCGGCGAGCGGATGACGCTCACCTGGCATGTCGGTGCTGGTCCGCATGGCTACGGCGTCCGCCTCACATTGCCGCTCCCCGCATCGCTCGCCGCGCGTGGAGAGAGCGCGGCGCTCGGGTCCGACAGCATCGCCAGCCCGGGCGGCATGCTCGGCAACGCCTTTGGCTTGCGCCTCTGCGGGGCAGAGTTGCGCGCTGCCGGCGGGGCCATGGTGCGCGAAGGGGCAAGCCTCGACGTGACGCTGCCGCTCTTGACCGCAGTGCGCCAGACACCTAGCCAAAGGGGCATAGTCGGCGGACAGGCCGGCTAGGGGGACCTACTCAGGCGTGGCTCAGCCGAACATTCTCGACGTGCCGGGCGCCGGTAACCACGTGCGTTTTGCGCCGGCCTTCGGACAGCGCTTCATCGTGACGGTCGACACCGAGGAGGAGTTCGACTGGACCCAGCCACTCGGCAGGACCGGTCATGGGCTCAGCCACGTGCCGCGCCTCGCGCGCTTCCAGCAGTTCTGCGAAGGGCTCGGCGTCGCGCCGATCTATCTGATCGACTATCCGATCGCGACCGATCCCGCCGCTGTCGAGGCGCTGGGCGATGCCGTCGCTGCCGGGCGTGCCGAAATCGGCGTGCAACTCCACCCCTGGGTCAGCCCGCCGCATGATGAAGAGGTCAACGGCTTCAACAGTTACGCCGGCAATCTTCCCCCGGAACTCGAAGCGGCCAAGTTCAACACCTTGCGCGATACAATCGAGCAAGCCTTCGGCAAGCCTCCGCTGATCTACCGCGCCGGACGCTATGGCATCGGCCCGGCCAGCGCCGAAATGCTCAGCAAGGCCGGGCTCGCCATCGACACCTCGGTGCGCGCTCGCTTCGACTACAGCTCCACCGGCGGTCCCAACTTCCGCGATCACCCGGTCGCGCCATGGTGGGTGGACAAGCCGGGCGGCCTCATGGAGTTGCCGCTGACCACGGTGTTCTGGGGCATGCTGCGCCAGCAGGGACCGCTGCTTTATCCCGCGCTCTGGCGCATGCCCAAGCTGCGCGGCCTGCTCGCCCGCATGGCCCTGCTCGAACGTATCCCGCTCACCCCGGAAGGCGTCAGCATCGATGAAGCGATCAAGGGCATCGACATCGCCCTCGACGACGGCCTTCCCGTGCTCGTATTCTCGTTCCACAGCCCCTCGCTGCGCCCAGGCCTCACCCCCTATGTGCGCGATGAGGACGGCCTCGACCAACTCTACGATTGGTGGCGCGCCGTGTTTTCCTACCTCAAGCGGCGCCAGGTCCGCCCCGCGAGCGTGGCCGAGATCATGGTCGCCGCACGCTGAGGTGCGCTTGCCAACCCGCCACCGCCGCACTAACCCGGCGCCCAAGGTGGGCCTGTAGCTCAGCGGTTAGAGCTGGCCGCTCATAACGGCTAGGTCGCGGGTTCGAATCCTGCCGGGCCCACCACGCTTCTGCGCAGCACCTGAAGGGTGCAACGTAATGGAAAACAAAGATTTTCATTCCCTTTTGTGCCACGCTGGCGTGGCATAATGGACGATGCAGAAATCGGCTCATATCCCGGATTGAAACCCCGTGACGTGGGCGTATCGTATGCCCGAAAACGGGTCCCGGTGGATTTTGAGCATGTTTGCTCTCGCGAGTCGGAGAGGAAGAGCCTCAAGACCAAAGACAAGCGCGAGGCCGTCCGCCGTGATCCTCGCGCTTTGGCGGAAATCGAGGCCCACTTCGACCGGCAAGCGGACAACGGCCTAATCCGCTGGCTCCAGCTCCAAAATGCGCCGCTCCTGTCACACAGTCCCAACGGCATGTTGGTTAGGAAAGAGTTAGCCGATGACTTTGAAGGGTTACATCAAACCAGAGCGGTTATCGTTGAGGTCTCATCCGGACTATTCGGAAAAATGGGTCCAGCAGCGGATCGCAGAAGACCCCTCGATCCTCGGTCTCGGCGACCTCGTCCTGCGCGATCAGGAGCGCATACAGCCACGTGCGGGCCGGCTTGATCTGTTGCTGCAAGAGGTTGAGACCAAGCGACGTTACGAGGTCGAGCTACAGTTGGGATCGACGGACGAAGCCCATATCATTCGCACCATCGAGTATTGGGACATCGAGCGGAAGCGTTATCCCCAGTACGACCACTGTGCAGTGATCGTTGCCGAGGACATCACCAGCCGCTTCCTGAACGTGATTTCCCTATTCAACGGCACCATACCTTTCATCGCCATCCAGATGCAGGCATTACGGATCGGTGAAAACATCGCGCTGGTCTTCACCACCGTCATGGATGAATTTTCGCGCGGCCTGGTCGACGAGGACGAGGACGCTGCAGCAGCACCGACCGACCGCACGTACTGGGAACAGAGGTCCTCCAAACCAACGCTTTCACTCGCTGACGAACTGCTCCAGATCGCAAAGGAGTTCGATCCTTCCCTCGAACTCAAATACAACAAGTTCTACATTGGGCTTTCACGTGAAGGACAGCCTTTCAACTTCGTGGAGTTCAAACCACAGAAGAATGTCCTCAAGCTCGAACTCGCACTTCCTCAGACTGACGAACTTGATGCAAAAATCGAGGCCGCCGGGTTCGATGCCCAAGACTACGACAATCAATGGAAGCACTACCGGATCAGGCTTACCAAGGCCGAGGTTACTGCCAAGCTAGACACTATACGAGAGTTGATGAAGCTAGCCTATGAGCGGCGGGCCGGACGCTGAACTCAGCCAACTCAACGCTTGCAGCCGACAAGCCAGCGTTGCGCTGAATCGCGGGTTGCAAGGGCAATAGCCCTTGCCTGCCGGAGGCGCCGGGTGCGTGCCTGCAGCAAAGCAGCTTCAGGCCCGCAGCCCCGTCAGTGCCGCCGCCACAATCGCCGGGCTTTCGAGGCTGGCGACCGGCCATGCGCAATAATCCGCTGCGTAGTACGCGCTCGGGCGGTGGTTGCCGGAAATGCCGACGCCGCCGAACGGAGCGGAAGAGGACGCGCCGTTGGTCGGGCGGTTCCAGTTGACCACGCCTGCGCGGCTGGCCGCCCAGAAGCGGCGGTAGAGCGCCTCGTCGCCCCCGATCAGGCTGGCCGACAGGCCGAAGCGCGTGGCGTTTGCGGCGCCCAGCGCAGCTTCGAAATCGGGGACGCGGATCACTTGCAGCACGGGGCCGAAGATTTCCTCATCGGGCACGGCAAGCCCGGTTACGTCGATCATGGCCGGCGAAAGCAGCGGCGTGCCTTCGCGCAACCGCTTGAGCGGCCGGATCACCGTTCCGCCCATGGCGACCAGCGCGGTCCAGGCCGTCTCGACTTTCGCCGCCGCGTTCATGTCGACGACCGGCCCCATGAACGGCGCAGGATCTTCGAACGGACCGCCGGCGATAATGCGGTCTGCCATGGCCGCTACCGCCGCCACCAACACATCGCCGCCAGGGCCAACGACCAACCGGCGCGCGCACGTGCAGCGCTGCCCGGCGGAAAGGAACGCCGATTGCACCACCAGCGAAGCCGCCGCTTCGACATCCTCCTCGGCAATATCCCACGCGATCAGCGGGTTGTTCCCGCCCGTCTCGATTGCCAGGATCCGGTCAGGCCGCGCCGCGAAGGCCTGGTGCAGCGCGAGGCCGGTGTTCGACGACCCGGTGAACAGCAGGCCATCAAGCTCCGGATGGGCCGCCAGCGCCCGCCCGGTATCAGCGCGCCCTTGCGTCACCACCAGCACGCCCACCGGCAACCCGGCTTCCTTCCACAAGTCTGCCATGAACGCACCCGAAGCCGGGGTCAGTTCTGAGGGCTTGAACACCACCGCATTGCCCGCCAGCAGCGCCGGTACGATATGGCCATTGGGCAGGTGCGCCGGAAAATTGTAGGGGCCCAGCACCGCAAGGACCCCGTGCGGCTTGTGGCGCAGAGCCTGCGGAACCCCGGCTGCCTCGCCCTGCCGCTCACCCGCGCGCTCAGCCTGCGCGGTGATCGAAATGCCGACCTTTGCGGCAACAGTGCCGACTTCGGTGCGCGCTTCCCACATGGGCTTGCCCGTTTCGCGCGCGATCAACCCGGCAAATTCCTCGGCATGCGCCTTGACCACTTCGGCGTAGCGCTCTGCAATCGCGAGGCGTTCTGCCAGCGGCCGCAGCGCCCACCCGGCCTGTGCTGCGCGCGCGGCCATCACCGCCGCATCGACGTCCGCGTCCTCGCCCTGCCACACCACGTCGCCGGTCATGGGATCGGTGGAAGTCCAGCTGGTCATCGTCGCTCCTCTTGCACGGGCGGATCGGTATTATCCGCAGCCCAGTTGGAGGCGCACTGCGCGAAGGTCAACCGCTCCGTCTCAGTCCTCGGCGGGAGCAGAGCCTTTGACTATCTGCTGCGCCATCTTGTGCACACGGCGACGCGTCCTCCAGCGTCCATCGTTATGTTTCTCGAGTGGCGCATTGCAATAGCGGCAAGGCCCGACCTTGAGGTTGGCTTCATAATGCACAGCCCGACGCGCCGGCGCATGCTGCCCCACCAGACAGCCCAGACGTTTCATAAATCCTGTCACGCTGCGATTCGCTCCCCATTGGCCGTCAGGCGCCCAACAAACCACGCAATCATGCCAGATATACGTATAATCACCAAGTTCGCAGTCGCAGATGTGGCGGCACGGCGGCGATTGCACCTTGCCGCGCAGGCCCGGCTTGCTTTAGGGCGTTCCCCAGTCGGGGAGTAGCGCAGCCTGGTAGCGCATCTGCTTTGGGAGCAGAGGGTCGCAAGTTCGAATCTTGTCTCCCCGACCACAATCCCACACCGATCTGTCGGATTGCATAGGCCGTGACTCAAATTTCACGGAACTGACTCAAGCCGAAATCAGCCGCTGGCCGATAGGTAAGGCCTTTCATTTCTGCGCCTGTTCGGCTGTCTGGGCTGCGCTGCTGTCAGAGCTATCTAGAAGCTGGCGCGCCCCGCAGTGGCTGAAGCCGCTGTAGCAAACTCGCCGGATCCATTCCGTTGGCGGGGTAGGCTGCCATAGCTTCCTCGTGCCAAAACATGTCTCCGGCGCCGGGATAGGTCGTCTGCAATGACCTGATCGTGACAAGTGCGTTGGTTGCCCAGCATTGGAACTTGCTGTCGACTTCGGCGCAATCTTGTCCGCCGAGCGCTTTCCTGCGCCGCTCGTGCTCGATCTGGCAGTGGTTGGACGCAATCTCGCTTTGAACTCCCCCTAGCTACTGTTTATAATCGATCTTTTCGGATGAATGATGGCTGCTTTTTCCGCGTATGGATCGGCCTTGACCTTCGAATTTGGCGGCAGCCGGCCGGCGCGAGCAAAGGGCGTCAGCCGCACCACTAGCTGACACAAAGCATTCTGAAGGCGAGTTGATTGCCTCGGGCGGGCTCTCTGCGGGTTAGCCGCCCCCCCCGCAGCGCTCAACTCGCCCCAGTGTCCGGCGTCTCCTACTTTAGCGGACGCGCTACTTGGCGACTGTGTCGCGACATTCGTCTAAGTCTAGTGCCGAGCCCTGCAGCCCAGTTACGCCGCAGAGGCCGGACAGATGGCAGCATCCGACTACGAGCCAGACCTTCAAAATACCACTTGCGTCTTTCGGCGCGTCGTAAGATAATGATTTTTTACAAATATTTGTGCCGTGAACGTAGGAACCATAGGGCAAAAGCGCAGTGGGCCAAGCCATTCCTCCTGAAGCATTCGGCGACGCTCTCGCACGAATATTTCATTTGAGTGACAGCCAGTCTTTAGCCACTCCTTGGCCGGAGAGAAGCAATTTTGCCATAACTCATCTACAGTCTGAAGTTGGCCTCCCAGATGCGACCGCGGTGCCAGGTGAGGAAGCGGCGCTCCACATTTCGATCGCCATCAAGCCAGTGCCTCTGCGATGCTATAATTTGGAGATAGATGGCCGACAAGTGCGTGTTCCATACATTCCCGCCTATCATACAAGCATAATGGATCTTCAATCGCGCCCGATCTGCACGGTAGATTGCGCATTTGACTATATTCATTATCACGTTCCAAGGTCAGGACTTGATGAAATTGCGCACGCTCATAATATAAGGCCAATCGAAAACTATAAATTTGGCATCTGTGAGGATGACCTGGTAATTACCCAAATCACAAGGATGCTTCTTCCCTCGATCAAATCTGCAACATGGGCCAGCCCGCTTGCGCTCGATCAGTTGAGTTTGATGTTCGGTGCCCATCTGCTGCAGACCTATGGTGGCCTTGCTCGTCTTCCGGAGGTCACCATACGCGGCCTTGCGCCCTGGCAGCAACGCCGGGCGACCGAACTGCTCCGCGAACACCTCGACGGCGGCATTCTCCTGGCGCGGGTCGCCAAGGAGTGCGGCATGTCTGTCAGCCACTTCGCGCGATCGTTCAAGGCGAGCTTCGGGGTCTCCGCGCACCGCTGGCTCATCCTTCAGCGGATCGAGCAGGCGAAAACCCTGATGGCGACGACAGGATTCCCGCTAAGCGACATCGCCCTCCAAGCCGGATTTTCCGACCAGGCTGCCTTCAATCGCGGGTTCCGCCAGTTCATCGGCGACAGCCCCGCGCGATGGCGGCGCGAAATGGTGGGCCGACCGCAATAGTCGTCGCTAAGCCGCCGGTGTGGACGCGGAACGACGCCCCCCTTGGTTGGACAATAGGCGCGTTTAGAAACGGCGACTTGTAGCCTTTCTGATCTTCCTGATGATTTCCATGCACACGGATTGAGCGGCAAAAGCATCGCTCTTTTGGCGAATCCGCTCATCGGGCCGCACGAAATCTGGGTGAATCCGCAAAGACACAGCGCATCATTTCCCACAGTTTGTTCCCAGACAACGGCGTGGGCGGACCACGGAATTGACGCGAAGGATGCGGCTATGAAAGACCCAATGGTTCAGGTTTCGACGATCATTCTGGCCCACGGAGCTTGGGCGAATTCTTCGGCATGGGCCAAAGTTTTGCCCTTGCTCGAGGGTTCTGGCGCATCCGTAGTTGCCGTCTCGTTGCCGCTCACCTCGCTCGAGGCTGATACGGCGACATTGGCTCGTGCCATCGCGCTAGTCGACGGGCCGGTCTTGCTGGTCGGCCATTCCTATGGCGGCGCGGTGATCACGCAGGGCGGACACGACCCCAAGGTTGCGGGTCTCGTCTATATCAACGGATTCGCCCCGGATGCGGGCGAGTCTGCCGGATCGCTCGGAGCCGGCGGCCCGCCCACCAGCCTGCCGGACAACCTGCTGCCCGACGCGGAGGGCTTTCTCAAACTCTCGCGCAAGGGTGTCGCTGAGTCCTTTGCGCAGGACCTGACACCTGCCGAGCAGGCGCTGATCTTCGCCACGCAAGGCCCCGTCTCGGGTCCCCATGCGCTCGGCGCGGAAATCACGTCGCCAGCGTGGAAGGTAAAGCCGAGCTGGTACCTGCGCGGCACCAACGATCACGCCATCCACCCAGAGCTTCAGGCCATGATGGCCAAACGGATGGACGCGAAGACGGTCGACACTGACAGCAGCCACGTCCCGATGCTGTCCCAACCCCGCAAGGTCGTCGACCTTCTCCTCCAGGCGGTCGGCTAACCCTCCCGGCCTTCCGCCAACCCCGGCGGGTCGGCTCTGCCCTCGGCCGACCCGCCACCCCCAAACCTAGAACCAGCCTCCGGCAGTCGCCGGCGGCGATGCCCCCTGCTGGCCGACAGGAGCATGACGATGACCCACATTGCAAATGCCCCGATCGACGGCCTGATCGACACTTTGTTTGCCCCGCTGACCCTTGGCGCGATGGTGCTGCCAAACCGGATCATCATGCCTGCGCTGACCCGAATGCGGGCCTCCGCAGAGGGTGTGCCGCAAGCGATCAGCGCCGCGTATTATGGCCAGCGCGCCTCAGCCGGTCTGATTGTCACGGAAGCGACCGCGATCAGCGTGCAGGGGCGCGGCTATCCCCAGATGCCGGGCATCTACAGCGCCGAACAGATCGCCGGGTGGCGCAATGTGACCGCGGCTGTCCATGCCCGTGGCGGGCGGATCGCGCTGCAAATCGTTCATCACGGACGCTGGTCGCATTCTCGCTATAATCCCGATGGCAGCCTGCCGGTTGCACCCTCGGCAATCGCCGCACCGGGCATGATATACGCACCGGACTTCACGCAGGTCGCCTTCGAGACGCCGCGTGCGCTCGATCGCGCTGAGCTGCCGGAGCTGGTCGAAACCTTCCGGCGGGCGGCCCGAAACGCGATTGCCGCCGGGTTCGATGCCGTCGAGATCCACGGGGCCAACGGCTTTCTGCTGGACCAGTTCCTGCAGGACGGCAGCAATCAGCGCACCGATGCCTATGGCGGCTCGATCGAGAACCGCGCGCGGCTGCTGCTGGAGGTGGTTGATGGCATCGCAAGCGATATCGGCCCCGGACGCACCGCCGTTCGCCTCTCGCCCCATGGCAACCTCGGCGGCCTGATCGACAGCGCGCCCCGGCCTCATTTCGCTTGTGTCATCGAGGCGCTGAGCCGCCGCAAATTGGCCTGGCTGCATCTGATCGAGCCGCGTGCATCATCGGCGGGCATTGCCGACGATGCTAGTATCGACAGCGCCAACAACGCCGGGCTGTTCCGCCATCTGTTCGATGGCCCAGTCATTACAGCGGGCGGCTATCAGGCGGAGAGCGGCGCAGCAGCTGTCTCGTCGGGCCTTGCCGATGCCGTTGCGTTTGGCCGGATGTTCATCGCCAATCCGGACTTGCCCGACCGCATCCGCACCGGCGCCCCGCTCAACACGTTTGATCGCGCAACCGCCTATGGCGGCGGCGCCCAGGGTTACACCGACTATCCGGCTCTTGCGGCAAGCGGAGCGCTCTAGGATGTCGCAGCACTCCGCAAAACCGGGCCAGGATTGGCTCGCCACTGTGGCCAGTGGGGACATGGCCGCATTCGCCGCTGCGTTCTCGGCGGAACCGCAGCTCAGCGCTTCGGTCTTGCCGGAATCGATCTTCGGCGTTGCCCATATTCGCGCTTTTTTCGAGGCGAGCCGCGCGATGTATGGCCAGATTGCTTTCACCCGCGAAAGCCGAACCGGAAATCAGTGCTTTCTCGAATGGGAAGGCAGTTTCCGCGGCCTGCCGGTCGAGGGCGTGACGGTCCTCGATCACGACGCCGCCAACCTCATTGAGCGCGTCCGTCTTTTCCACCTCCCCAGCATGCAAGTCGCCGCGTTTGCCGACGAACTTGCCCAACGTCTCACCTCGCCCCCCGAAACTACAGGACAATCACCATGCGCATGACCGGCAACACCATCTTCATCACTGGCGGAGGCTCCGGCATCGGCCGCCGTTTGGCAGAAGAGTTCCACAAGCTGGGCAATACCGTCCTCATTTCAGGCCGTCGTCTCGACCGGCTCAAGGATACGACGGACGCGAACCCCGGCATTGTGGCGGTCGAACTCGATGTGACCGATCCGGCGAGCATCGCCCGCGTCGCCGCCGATCTGACGGAGCGGTACCCGGCGCTGAATGTCCTCATCAACAACGCCGGGATCATGCTGGTCGATGACATTGCCGGCGGCCTTGATGAAGAGCTGCTGGTCTCGACCATCGCGACCAACATCAGCGGCCCGATCCGGATGTCTGCTGCTCTGGCGGGTCATCTGAAAGCGCAGCAGAACGCGGTGATCGTCAATGTCACCTCGATCCTCGGCTTCGTGCCGCTCGTGCCCACGGCGATCTATTCGGCGACCAAGGCGGCGCTGCATTCCTACACCCTCTCGCAGCGCTATGCGTTGCGGTCTTCCGGCATCCGGGTCGTGGAATTGGCTCCGCCGTGGGTCCGCACCGAACTGCTCAACAGCACCGAAGAGGAGCGAGCGATGCCGCTCGAAGCCTTCATCGAGCAGACCATGGCCCAGTTTGCCGCAGGCGTGGACGAAATCCTGGTCGGGGACGCACCGGCCATGCGGGCGAACCCCGGCCCGGACGAAGGCGCCTTCGTCACCGCCTTCAACGACCTCGTCGCCAGCGGCCCGCCGCTCGGCTGACCAACGAATTTCAACCAAAAGACACCACGCCCAGGAGATCAACATGAGCAAGCTCTCAACACTGATGACCACCGCGCTTTCGCTCGCTGCGTTTATTGCCACTCCCGCCATGGCCGCCCCTTCCGGTGCGATCAAAAACATCGTGCTGGTCCACGGCGCATTCGTCGATGGGTCGGGCTGGAAGGCGGTCTCGGATATTCTGACGGCTGACGGCTATGCGGTCACGATCGTTCAGCCGCCGGAGACGTCGCTCGACGACGATATCGCCGCCACCAACCGCATGATCGACCGGCAGGACGGTCCCGTGGTCCTCGTCGGGCACAGCTATGGCGGCGCGATCATCACCGGAGCGGGCAACAACGCAAAAGTCACGGCGCTTGTCTATGTTGCGGCGTTCCAGCCCGATGTCGGGGAAAGTGCCCGCTCGCTCGGCCTGAAAACGCCGCCCGCGTCCAATGCCGTGGCGCCGTCGCCGGACGGGTTCCTCTTCATCGACCCGGCCAAGTTCGCGGATGACTTCGCCGCAGACTTGCCTGCCGACGTCACCGATCTGATGGCGCGCTCGCAAGTGCCGATGTCGCTCAAGTCGGCCACCGGGGTGGCGACCGCGCCCGCGTGGAAGACCAAGCCCAGCTACGCGATTGTCGCGACGCAGGACCGCGCGATCAATCCGGACCTCGAGCGCTCCATGTACAAGCGCTCAGGCTCGATCACGACCGAGATCGTCGGCAGCCATGCGGTCTACATGTCGCAGCCCAAGGCCGTAGCAGCGGTCATCGAGCAGGCCGCCACCGCCCGTCGCTAACCCGGAAAGATCGCCGCGACACGCCGAGATCAAAAGGAAACACCATGCCCGCGTTTACCCCCGAACAGAACAAGGCGATTGTCCTTGAGGCTTTTGACACGCTGTTCAATCGCAAGGATCTGGCGGGAGCTGCCCGCTTCTGGTCGCCTGATTACATCCAGCACAGTGCCTTCGTTGCCGCGGGTCGCGACGGCCTCTTCGCGCGGGTCGCCGCCGCACGGCCCGAGATGCGCTACGAACATCAGCTCGCAGTGGCCGAAGGCGACTATGTCCTGCTGCACGGACGCTTCAGCAATATCGAGCAGCCGGCCGCGTGGGTGGTGGTCGATATCTGCCGGCTGAAAGACGGCGTTCTGGTCGAGCACTGGGACGTCATCCAGGACGAAGTTGGCGAGGCCCAATCGGCAGGCGGCCATCCGATGTTCGGAACCGTGTTCCCCTCCTGACCTCCTCTCCCGATGCGGCGATCCGCTGAGATTCCGCATGTGCAAAGGATCTACCCATGACGAACATCACCGACGAAACTGACCGCGCCAAAGCGATCGTCAAGTCGTTCTACGATGGCGGTGCCCGCGGCCGCATAACGGATTTCGCCGACCAGCTTGATCCAACGTTCGAACTCTTTGTTCCGGCTTATCTGCCGTGGGGCGGGCAATTCGACAAAGCGGGCTACGTTGCGCTGCTACCGGGCGTTGCCAAAGTGCTTGATTTCACCCGGCTCGAATACCTGAGCTTTACCGGTGAAGGCGGCCATGTGGTCGCGCTGATCGAGATCGGGGTGCGGGGCACCGACCAGACTATCATCATCTCCGAACACTGGGACATCGCCCACGACAAGGCCGTTCGCCTGCGCGTTGCCTACTTCGACCCGAAAATCCTGCTCGATCAGATCGCATCGCAGCCAAACGGCTGAGCACCGCACCAACTTCAAGGATCCAGCTATGTCGACAATCGACTATTCCGTGCGCGACGAACGCGTCCGCCGCAACGTCTACGCCTCGGTGCGGCGGCGCGACGGACTGCCGCACCACCTGTTTGCCAACTACTGGCGCGATGTGCACGCCACGCTGTGCTCGCGCCTCCCGGGGCTGGATTTCTATGTCCAGCAGCATTTCGACCGGGATCATACGGCCAATCTCTGGCCCGTCGCAGACGGCTTGCGCCGGATCATGGCGATCCTTGATGGCTCGGCCGAACTGGGCTTTGCCTCAAGCGAGGAGCAGGAGCGCTTCGGCAACGCCAGCACGGTGCTCTACGCCGACGAGCGCAACCTGTTCAGCGAGGCGATCGCCTATTTCCTGCCGACTGGCTCGCTGACGATGGTCGACCGTGAGGAGGACGGCATTCGCAACGGGCCCGACCGGCTCCACCGGGTGCACGTCTACATGAACCGCAAGCCCGGCACCGATGCCGATCGCTGGCTTGAGGATACAAGCGCCAGCCTGTCCGCCAACCCGGCGGTGCAGAAATGGAAGCTGCATCTGCCCATTCCTTATGACAACGCCAACCCTGCGCCGCCTTCGCCCGATGTCGGACATCATATCGAGGATGACCGGCTCAATCTGGCAGTGGCCGAAGTCGCGTTCGAAAACGCTCGCGTCGCGGCGGAGTTCTTTGCCGATAGCGGCGCGCAGAAGATGCTGCGTGAGCAGCCGCGCCACCTCGACGCGCTGGGGGCCTACCGCGTCACCGGCTTCTACACGTTCGTCCGCGGAGGAACCCCGACGACAGCAGGGCTGCGCGGCAGCAGGCCCGCCGAACTGATCGATCTGGTTGGGGCCGCCAACCAGCTGGCGCCCGACATCGTCGCCCGCTTTGCACCGATCCACCACCACACCCAGCTCTCATACTGAGGACAGCACCATGACCCGCAGAACAGCCGCCGCATTTGCCCTGACCTTTGCCGCCGTTTGCCTCAGCGCAAACACGGCCGGCGCCAAGCCGACTCCGTCGCTTACGCCGCAGCAGGCCCGCGCCATCGTCGCCCCGCTTTACGAAGCGCTTAATGAACCGGCGAAAAAGGACGTCGCCGCCTTGCTCGCCCGCGCCACCAACCCGGACTACAAGTCCTGCTCAACCAACCAGGACTGCCTGAACCGCACTGAGCTTGCCGGCCAGTTCAAGTTCTTCGGCGGGGTCATCCCCGATCTCCACTGGCGCATCGTCGATCTCTGGACTTCGGGAAACCGCATCGTGGTGCGCGGAGAAGCGACCGGAACGCCTGTCGCGCCGCTGTTTGGCACGCCGGCTACCGGCCGGCCGTTCCGGACGATCTCGATAGACATGTTCACGGTCAAGGGCGGCAAGCTTTCGACCGCCTATCATGTCGAGAACTGGGAAGCGGCCGTGGCGCAGGTCAAGGGGCCCTAACCGTGGGGCAGCCGCGCCAAACCACCGGGTTGAGCAGCGGTGCGGCGGATGCAGGGGAGCAGGCTCCCTTGCATCACGCCGCGCTCTACGCGCTTGCCCTCGGCACATTCGCGGTGGGCACCGAAGGCTTCATGATCGCTGCCCTGCTGCCAATGATTTCGCGTTCGGTAGCGGTCAGCATTGCGGCTGCGGGCCAACTCGTGACGGTCTTTGCGCTGGTCTATGCGCTGAGCTCGCCGCTTCTGACCGCGCTCACCGCCGCGATGCCGCGACGCCGGTTGCTGATGCTCTCGCTGGGAGCGTTTGCCGCGTCGAATATCGCGGCGGCACTGGCGCCCGGCTATTGGTCGCTCGCTGCCGCCCGCGTGCTCCTCGCACTTTCGGCCGGGCTTTATGTGCCGAACGCAAATGCGCTCGCCAGTGCGCTCGCGGCTCCCCATCATCGCGGCCGCGCCCTCGCCATTGTCAATGGCGGGATAACCGTCGCCATCGCGATCGGTGTGCCGCTCGGTGCGATTGTCGGGGCGGAGTTTGGCTGGAGAGCGACGTTCGTGGGCGTTGCGCTGCTGTCAGTCGCCGCGCTGGCCGTGTTGGCGGCGCTGCTGCCGCGCGAACTCGCCGCCAATGCGCCTGCTGGGCTGCGCGAGCGCCTTGCCGTGATCGCCGCGCCGGGCGCATTTCCCGCCTTGCTCACCACGACGCTCTGGGCCGTCGCGGCCTATACGGTCTACACCTACATATCCCCTTATCTGTCCGCCGCTGCGAACCTGGCTTCTGGCCAGATCGGCCTTGTGCTGATGGTCTATGGTATTTCGGCGCTGGCCGGCGTGACGCTTGGCGGCATTGGTGTCGACCGGGTCGGCTCCCGCAACGTTCAGGCTATCGCACTGCCGGTCATGGCGCTGGCCTTTTTCGGACTGACCGCGATTGGCGTGCTGCGAGGGCCCGGCGCGATAGCGGCCATTGTCGGGGCTGTGGTGGTCTGGGGTATCAGCGCGTGGAGTTTCTTTCCCGCGCAGCAGAACCGGCTGATCGGCGTTGCGGGACCTGCCAACACGCCGGTGATCCTCTCGCTCAACGCGTCCTTCATGTACCTCGGCTTTGCCCTCGGCGCCGTGCTCGGTTCGCTCGTCTTCAACACGGTTGGCGTGGTCTGGATCGGGCTCGCCGGCGCGCTTTCGCTGGGTGCCGCGATGGCAATGTCGCGTTTCGCGTGGGGCCGGCAGGCAAATTAGCACGAGGCTTATCGCACATCTGGAAACCCACCACAGCAAGGAGCAAGCCATGCAGCATCCCGATACGCCAGTTTGCCTAGCCGCCCTGGACCTGGCGCGACACCATTCACCGGCCTTCCTGTTCAACCATGTGATGCGGACTTACGCTTTCGGCCGGGCAGCTGGTGCCTTGCAGGGCGCTCACGTCGATGACGAGATGCTGTTTCTGGGTTCGATGCTTCACGATCTCGGCTTGGTCGAAGCGTTCATTCGCGACGATCGGTTCGAGGTCGACGGCGCCGATGCCGCGGCCGAGTTCCTTTCGAAGCAGGGCTATTCCGACAGGAAGATCGCCGTCATCTGGGACGCGATCGCCCTTCACACGACGCTCAGCATTTCGCAGCGCAAGCAGCCCGAGATCGCACTGCTCCAGATGGGCGCAGGCATCGACATCGGCGCCATTCCGCGTTCGCTGCTGACGGCTGAAACCGTCGAGGTCATTCTCGCCGAATATCCCCGGCTGGGCTTCAAGAAGGCCATGCTTGCGGCCATGGGCGAGGTGATCAAGCGCAAGCCGATGACGGGCGCGGTCAATCTGATGGGCGAGATTGGACGGAGGCAGGAGCATCTTCCGATCCCGGAATTCGTCGATATCTGCATGCACGCCAATTTCGATGATTGATTTGGCGGCGGACTAACCTTGGCGAATTGAGTGGAATGCAGTGATTTGCCATGTAGCAGTCGCTCGCAAATTCTGCGCGGCCCAATTTCACGCCGGAATTATTTTCTTTTAATTTCAATTATTTATTTTGAAAGGAAATCGCTGTCGTAAAGTCTGAGTCAAACTGCTTGCAACCCGGAGTTAGACGACACGCACTTTCGAGGTTAATATCGATATATTTCGGTTATTTGCTTGGCGTGTAAGATTGACAGGTTTCGCAAACCCAAAACCGATCGACATCCCGGCGCGGATCCGCACTCCTTTTCGCGCGCCATGCAATGTGAAGCGGCGCGGGTAGCAGTGCGTCTGTGCACGGCTTGACTTACCCCCGGCCCTGCACGATTAACCGGATAATTATCGGATCAGCGGGGGACGGCATGGCGGCGCACGAGGAACCAACCGGCCCCTTTTCGCCCAACCGCACCTCGCTTGCCGCCTGCCTGCTGATCGGCGCCGCCGGGCTTCTGGTCCTCGGCGTCCAGCCTCTGCTCTATGGCAGCTATGTCCACGAAGGACGGATCGCGGAGACGAGCCTCGGCCTGCTTGCCGCGATCGAAATTGCCGCAATTGCGCTCGGCAGCGCGGGCGGCGTTGCGCTGCTGGCGCGCCTGCCTGCCCGCTTTGTCGCATTGGCCGGGATCGTGCTGACCATTGCCGCCAATCTGTTGCCTGCTGCCGTGCCGCTGCTGCTGGCGCGGGCGATATCCGGCACGGGGGGCGGGCTGCTTGTTGGTGTCGCGGCCGGGGCGATTGCCAGATCGAAAGGCCTCAACGCCGCTGCCGCCGCGTTCCTGTTCCTGCAGGCCGCGAGCCAATATGCCATCCTGCAGTGGTTCGCGAGTGCGTCCGCCCCCGGATCGGCGGCCGACGTCCAGCATGCCCTGGCCCTGATAGCCGTGCTCACCGCGCTGGCATTGCCGCTTGTGCCCGCCAGCCTCGCGCAGGCCGCCCATCACGAACAGGCTGCGGCGAGGGGTACCATTCCGCTTTCGGGCTGGATCGGTCTCACCGCCTCGGCTCTGCTGGTTGGCGCAGTCGTTGGCATCTGGGCCTATATGGGCCTGTGGCTGGAGGCCCGCGGCATCGCGCCCGAACGCATCGCGCCGATGCTCACCGCATCCATGGTCGGGCAGATGGCCGGCGCGCTGGTTGCCATCTCGATCGGCGAACGCGGCCACGCCACGACGCGCGCGGGCATAACCGGCCTAGCACTCATCGCAATCGTCGCGCTGCTGTTCCTGCGCGGCGCTGACGGCGCGGCCGGCTGGAGCCTCGTCGTCGGCTATGGCTTTGTGTGGATGGTGCTGACGCCCGCGCTCACCGGATTCCTGCTCGAAGCCGATCCCACGCGCCGCAGCCTGCCTTTTGCCGCCTCCGCGCAGCTCATGGGCGCGGCAATCCTGCCGACGGTTGCCGGCATGATGATCGAAACGCCCGGTGAATATGGGGGCATCGACACAGTGCTGATTGCCTGCTCCGCCGCAGTGATCTTTGGCCTTGCGCTGCTCGCCGCCGCTCTCGCCGCGCGGCCAAGGCTTCAACCCGGCGCGTAGGGCTCCACCGGCAAACCCTCAAACCGCGCCTTCAGTTGCAGGCCAAGGTACTGCGAATAGCTGCGCGCCATCGCAAGATTGCCGGCCATGAACCACAGTCCAGGCTCCGCCGTCGGCTTCCACAGGTTCTTCATCTCGCCTTCCCACGGGCCATCATCGCCGGGGAAGCCCGAGCCATAGCCCCAGGTCTTGCCGATGCGCTTGGCCACCTCGGGATTGATCAACCGCGAGACCCACTGCTGCATGTCGCCGAATCCGGTCGCGTAGATGATGCGGTCGCCCGCCACGTGGCTGCCGTCCGAAAGCACCATGCCGTCCTCGACAATCCGGTCGATGCCGACGCCGGAGCGCACCTTGATGCGCCCGTCCGCGACCATTTCCGAAGCACCGACATCGACATAGTAGCCCGACGAGGTGCGCTGGAACTTCATCGCGATGCCGGTGCCGTCCGGCCCGAAATCAATCGCAAAGCCGGCATCGGTCAACCGCTGATAGAACGGCGCTTCCTCGATCTGGATCTGGTCCCACGCCGCCTTGTTGACCTTCTCGGACAGACGGAACGGCACCGATGCGCCGAGCAGGTCGGCCTTGTCTGTCGTCAGCCCGGCATCGAACACTTCCTGCGAATAGGCCCCGCCCAGCATCTTCTCCATCGTGCTCTGCCGCACGATCAGCGTGGAGGAGCGCTGGATCATCACCGGCTCTGCGCCATGGCTGACGAGATCGGCGCAGATATCGTGCGCGGAATTGTTCGCGCCCACCACGATCACGCGCTGGCCGGCCAGCCCCTCGCCGCCCGGATGTGCGCTCGAATGGCACTGGTGGCCTCTGAACGTGTCCTTGCCCGGAAAATCAGGCTCCACCGCGAAACCGGCATTGCCCACCGCCATCACCACATGCTCGGGGCAAAGCGTCACGGGCTTCCCGTCGCGCTGCAGTTCCACCCGCCACTTGCCGCTGGCGGGATCGCGCGCAATCCCCTTGCATTCGGTGCTGGTCCACACGCCCAGTTCCATGATCCCGGCGTAGTATTCCAGCCAGTCGCCCATCTTCTGTTTGGGCGTATAGACCGGCCAGTGATCGGGAAACGGCACGTAGGGCATGTGATCGTACCACACCGGATCGTGCAGCAGCAGCGACTTGTAGCGCGAACGCCACTGGTCGCCCACGCGCGGATACTTGTCGATCAGCAGGCACGGCACGCCCAGCATCTTGAGCCGGGCGCCCAGCGCAAGGCCGCCCTGCCCCGCGCCGATCACCAGCACATAGGGCGGATTGGCCTCGTTCCACTGCTCCACATCGTCGTGGCGCACGTCTTCCCAAGTGCGCTGCCCGGTCTCATCCACCACGCCGGAATGGCGGCGGCCCCGCAGCGGCTCTTCGAAGCCCTTCAACTCCTTGAGCGCGGTCAGCAGGGTGAAACACTGTTCGCCCACCAGCCGCACATAGCCCTCGCCCCGGCCCATCGCCGTCTCGAAGTTGATGAAGCCTTCACTTGCCCCGGGCGCGGCATCGCTGGCCAGCGCGCCGATACCCGATCCCGGCACCCGCGCGTTCACGAAAGCGGCAATCGCATCCGTTCCTTCGTGCGTTGCGAGCGTCCAGCCGAGCGTCAGGTAATCGCGCCACAGGCCTGCTGGCAGGAACAGCCCTGCCACAGCCGCACCGTCACCAGCTTTCAGCGCGGCTCCGAACTTATCGAGCCAGCCATGTACATCAAGCATCAGGAATTGCCGCCTTTTCTTGTCCTGCCGCGCCGCCTCAGAAGTGCGCGACCAATTGCACGCCGAAGGTGCGCGGATCGTTGTAGTTGATCTGGTCCTGCGTGATCACTGGCGCAATTGAGGATATCACCCGCGCCGAATTGAGGTTCTTCACCCACAGCGCGGCTTCCCAGATCTTCGAAGGGGCCTGATAGGCCAGCCGCGCGTTCATCCGCCCGTTGCCCTTCACTTCGGTGCTCGCCGCATTATCCGGGAACAGCGCGATGGAGGAGACATACGTCCCATCGACCCGCGCCTTTATCGCCGCGCCGCTGCTGAGCGGCAGAGTGAGGTTCACCCCGCCCGAAAACGCAAACTTGGGCGCATTGACCAGCCGGTTGCCCGAATAGCTCACCCCGCCCAGCGCCGCGAACTTCTTGTATTCGCTGTGCATCAGCGTCACCGCGCCGAACAGGTCGAGGTTGCGGGTGGGCCGCACCGTCAGTTCCGCCTCGAGGCCATAGATCTCGGCATTGCCGGCGTTGAGCTTGCGCTGCACCGGGATCGGCCCGGTCAGGTCGAACACGAAGACCTGCAGATCGCGGTAGTCGTAGTAAAACGCCGATGTGTTGAAGCGCACCTTGCGGTCGAGGAATTCGGTCTTCAGGCCCACTTCGTAGGCATAGAGCTTTTCCGAATTGAACGGCGCCAGCTGCAACGCATCGGTCGAGGCGCCGCCCGCGAAGCCGCCGCTGTTGTAACCCTTGGAGTACGAAGCATAGACCAGCGTGTCGCCCGTCTTGTAGTTGAGCGCCGCGCGCCACGAGAGATCCTTGAACGTCTTGGTGCCGTTGAAATCGAGCAGCGGCAAGGTCTGATCGGAATAGGCCTTCACCGGCGCCACTCCGCCGACGATATCGAACAGGCTGTGGTAATCCATGCTGATGCGGTCGTTCGACCAGCGCAGGCCCACCGTGGCGGTCAGCTTGTCGGTCAGCTTATAGTCCGCCTGCCCGAACAGCGCGAAGCTGCGCGTGCGCTGCGTATAGGGATACCGCAGCAGCCCCAGCGAATTGACCGGATCGAACGTGCCGGCCAGATCATTGGGATCGCGCAAGCTGCGCAGCAGGTCGAAGCTGCTGTCGGTGGCGAGCGTATCGTGAAAATAATACCCGCCGACGATCCAGTTGAGCGCCTTGTCGCCGGTCGATTGCAGGCGCAGTTCCTCGCTCCATTGGCGCGGGCGGTCCTCGTAATAGGCCACAACGAAGTCCGCCGGGCTCGCGTCGGTATCTTCCAGCGTGGCGCGGTTAACCTGCTCGTAAGCGGTGATCGAGGTGAGTTGCACACCGCCGAAATCGACCTGGCCCAGCAGCGAGGCGCCGAACACGCCGATCCGCTCCTTGCCTTCGATATTGTAGTCGCCGGCATAGACGTTGTTGTCGGTATCCGCGTAGCCGAACGCATCGGTCGGCGTGCCGTCGGGCAGCTTGGCCGGATTGCCGAAGAAATCGACGCCCTGCCCGCGGTGCTGGAATTGCCGCGCGCCGCCGGTGTTGTTGCCGCCGTGGACCGACACGCGCAGCAGCACGTTCGGCGCCGGGGTCAGATCGGCAATCCCGCGCAGCGCCCACAAGTTGATGTTGTTGACCCGGTTGCCGGTCAGCCGGTTATAGGTCGTCCCGTCGCGCCGGTTGTAGAAGCCCGCCACGCGCACCTTGAGCAAGTCCTTGGCAATCGGGCCGCCGATGCCGCCTTCCAGCTGCACTTCGTTGAACCGGCCATAGAGCGCCGAGAAATCCCCGCTCAGCTCGTCGGTCGGCTTGCGGCTGGCAAAGCGGATCGCGCCCGCCGTGGTGTTGCGGCCATAGAGCGTGCCCTGCGGCCCCTTCAGCACTTCGATCCCGTCGGAATCGAACACATTGAACAGCTTGCCCGCATTCGCGCCGAGGAACACATCGTCGACATAAACGCCGACCGCGCCCGTGGTGTTCGAATTGAAATCGCCGATGCCCACGCCGCGAATGAACAGCGATGTGGTCGAGGCCGCCGTGCCCGCCTGCATGGAAAGGCTCGGCACCAGCAACGTCAGGTCGCGCGGATCGCGGATGCCGGTCTCGCTCAGCGCATCGCCGCTGATCGCCGCGATGGCGATGGGCACATCCTGCACGTTCTGCGCGCGGCGCTGCGCAGTCACGACAATTTCGGCAATGCCGCCGCTATCCTTCGCGGGTGCTGCAGCTTCCTGTGCCAGTGCAGGTGCGGCGACCGTCAGCGCGCTCCCCGCCAGAAGCAATCCGAGGTACCGGTTCCAACTCGCTGGCCGCATGGTCACTTCCCCCACTTGGGCTCCGCGCGCTGGCGCACAGGCCATGTTCCCTTTGGTGAAGCGAAGCTGCCGCGCATGTCCGGGATGCGTCAAGCTCAATCTGACATTAATTCGGATTTTTATCCGAAATTGGGTTGAACAGCGCCGGAGGAGTGCTAGTGTTGCAACATGGTCACGATCATCCCCCGGCCTGCGGCGCCCGGTTCAGCCGAAGCGATCCGCCGCCCGCGCCAGAAGCGCAGCCAGCAGCGGTTCGAGGCAATCCTCGATTCTGCCGCGCGCCTGCTAGAAACGCAGGGGCCCGAGGATATCAGCATCTACACGCTGGCCGAGGAAGCCGGGCTTTCCGCCCCCTCGATCTACCACTTCTTCCCCGATGCCGGGCAAGTCTTCGTCGCCCTGGCAGAGCGCTACGTGCGCGAATTCGTCGATCTGCTCGACAAGCCCCTGCCTCCCGGCATCGCCACATGGCAGCACTATGTCGCCGCGCGCTATAGCCACGGCCGCGATCACTACAACGCCCACGCCGCCGCGCGCCGCCTGCTGCTTGGCTCGGGCCTTTCCGCCACGATCCGCGCGCGCGATCTGGAGAATGACCGCGTGCTCGCCGAACGCTCGATGGCCGAACTCAGCCAATTGTTCGAGATCGCCCCCAGCGCCGATCTGATCGAGCGTTTCACCGAACTTCTCGTGATCAACGATGCGATCTGGACACTTTCGGTCCACCGCCACGGCACGATCACCGACGCCTACGAAGAGCAGGCCCGACGCGCGCGCGAAGCCTATGCCCGCACATTCCTGCCCGAATACCTGCCGCTGCGCGCCCCACAAGGCCAGCGCGCAGAGCAAGCCGCCTGAACGACAAGAGGGAGAACCCGATGACCAGTAACGCCGCCGACCAGTCCCTGCGCGCCCGCGCCATGAAAGTCGTGCCGGGCGGAATGTATGGGCACGAATCGACCCAGCTCCTTCCCGATAGCTATCCCCAATTCTTCGAGCGCGGCGAAGGCGCCTACATCTGGGATGTCGACGGCAATCGATATCTCGATTTCATGTGCGCCTATGGCCCCAGCCTGCTGGGCTACAACAACCGGCAGGTGAACGATGTCGCCGTCGCCCAGCTTGCCAAGGGCGATACCCTCACCGGACCCAGCGCGCACTTCGTCGAACTCGCCGAAACGCTCACCGCCATGGTCAGTCACGCCGATTGGGCGATGTTCTGCAAGAACGGCACCGACGCCACCACCATGGCGATGACGACCGCCCGCGCGCAGACCGGCAAGCGCCGCATTCTCGTGGCGGAAGGCGCGTACCACGGCGCCGCACCGTGGTGCACGCCGATGCCCGCCGGGATCGTCCCAGAAGAGCGCGCGTTCATTTCCAAGTACCAGTACAACGATATCGCCAGCCTCGAAGCCGCCGTCGCCGCAGCGGGCGATGATCTGGCCGCGATTTTCGCCTCGCCGTTCAAGCACGATGCCTTCGTCGATCAGGCGCTGCCCGATCCGGCCTATGCCAAGCGCGCCCGCGAACTTTGCGACGAGACCGGCGCAATGCTCATCGTCGACGACGTGCGCGCGGGCTTCCGCCTGATCCGCGATTGCAGCTGGGAACTGGTCGGCGTGCGGCCGGACATGAGCTGCTGGGGCAAATCCTTCGCCAATGGCCACCCGATCTCCGCGCTGCTCGGCAATGACCGCTGCCGCGAGGGCGCCAGCCACATCTACGTCACTGGCTCGTTCTGGTTCGCCGCTGTCCCCATGGCCGCTGCGGTCGAAACGCTGAAAATCCTGCGGGAAAGCCACTACCTCGAAAACTCGGTCCGCCTCGGCACGATGTGGCGCGAATGCCTCGCCACCCTCGCCGCCAAGCACGGCTTCGCCCTGCGCCAGACCGGCCCAGTGCAGATGCCGCAGATCCTGTTCGAAAACGACCCCGACTACCGCGTCGGCTTCGCGTGGGGCGAGGCGATGCTGAAGCGCGGCGTCTACGTCCACCCGTGGCACAACATGTTCTTCTGCGCGGCGATGGCCGAGGCCGATATCCAGTTCGCCCTCGCCGCCGCCGACGATGCCTTCGCCTCGGTGAAGGCCCAGCTGGCGACGATCGAGCCGCACCCTGTCGTGCTGATGTTTCTCACCGCCATGGCGGGGGCACACTAATCGCTTGAAAGGACCGTGGCGGCGAAAACCGCCACGGTCCAAAATGAGCGCACTTCAAGGCTTGGCAAACTCCGGCTGATCAGTCTTATACGGCGTCAGATTCATAAGGTTGAGAGGACGCCGCTCATGAGCCAGGCCATCTACCCGGTCCCCGAGAATTGGGCATCAGGCGCCCTGATCGACGACGCACGCTATCAGGCGATGTATGCGCAGTCGCTGGACGATCCGGAGACCTTCTGGCGCGAGGAAGCCCGGCGGATCGACTGGATCAAGCCGTTCACCAAGGTCAGCACCGCCAGCTTCCACGAAGCCGATTTCGGCATCCGCTGGTTCGAGGACGGCACGCTCAACCTTGCAGCCAATTGCCTCGACCGGCACCTTGCGACACGCGGCGATCAGATTGCCATCCTGTGGGAACCGGACAGCCCGGAAGCGCCGGAGCGCCGCATCACCTACCGCGAACTTCACGAATCCGTTTGCCGCTTCGCCAACCTGCTGAAATCACGCGGCGTGATGCGCGGGTCGCGGGTCACGATCTACCTGCCGATGGTGCCAGAAGCCGCGGTCGCCATGCTCGCCTGCGCGCGGATCGGCGCGATCCACTCTATCGTGTTTGCCGGCTTCTCGCCCGACGCCCTCGCCGGCCGCATTACCGATTGCGACAGCCGCCTTGTCATCACCGCAGACGAAGGCCTGCGTGGCGGCAAGCGGGTGCCGCTGAAGGCCAATGTCGACGAGGCGCTCACCCAGTGCCCTGGCGTCGATACCGTTGTCGTGCTCGCCCACACCGGAGCGGACGTTCCCGTCATCGAAGGCCGCGATCTGGATTGGGCCAGCGCCGTCGCCGCGCAAAGCCCCGACTGCCCGCCCGAAGAAATGAGCGCCGAAGACCCTCTCTTCATCCTCTACACCTCCGGCTCCACCGGCAAGCCCAAGGGCGTGCTCCACACCACCGGCGGCTACTCCGTCTGGGCCTCGATGACGCACGAGTACGTCTTCGATTACAGGCCCGGCCAGATCTACTGGTGCGCGGCGGACGTGGGCTGGGTCACCGGCCACAGCTATGTCGTCTACGGCCCGCTGCTCAACGGCGCGACGACCGTGATGTTCGAAGGCGTGCCCAACTTCCCCGATCCCTCGCGCTTCTGGCAGGTGGTCGACAAATTCGGCGTCGAGATCTTCTACGGTGCGCCGACCGCTCTGCGTGCTTTGATGCGCGAGGGCGACGAGTGGGTGAAGAAAACCTCGCGCCAGTCGCTGCGCCTGCTCGGCTCGGTGGGCGAACCGATCAATCCCGAGGCGTGGGAGTGGTACCACAAGGTCGTGGGCGACGCGCGCTGCCCGATTGTGGACACCTGGTGGCAGACCGAAACCGGCGGCGCGATGATCACCCCGCTCCCCGGCGCGACCGCGCTGAAGCCCGGCTCGGCCAGCCGTCCGTTCTTCGGCGTCAAGCCGGCGCTCCTGACCGGCGAGGGGCAACTTCTCGAAGGCGCTGCAGACGGCTGCCTGGTCATCGAACGAAGCTGGCCCGGCCAGATGCGCACCGTCTGGGGCGATCACGAGCGCTTCTTCCAGACCTATTTCAGCACGTTCCCCGGCTACTACTTCACTGGCGACGGCTGCCGGCGCGACGAGGACGGCTACTACTGGATCACCGGCCGCATCGACGACGTGATCAACGTCTCGGGCCACCGCATGGGCACTGCCGAAATCGAAAGCGCGCTCGTCGCCCACCCCAAGGTCGCCGAAGCTGCGGTCGTGGGCATGCCGCACGAGATCAAGGGACAGGGCATCTACGCTTTCGTGACGACCAACGCCGATGTCGAGCCGAATGAGGCACTGCGCAAGGAGCTCGTCCAGTGGGTGCGCCACGAGATCGGCCCCATCGCCACGCCCGACGTCATCCAGTTCGCACCGGGCCTGCCCAAGACCCGCTCGGGCAAGATCATGCGCCGCATTCTCAGGAAGATCGGCGAAAACGATGTGAGCAACCTCGGCGATACCTCCACGCTTGCCGATCCCTCGGTGGTGGACAACCTCCTCGCCAATCGCCCGAACGCCTGACACGAAAAAGGGCCGGGACGCTGCAAGCGCCCCGGCCCCTTCCATCACTGCACCAGCTTACGACCGGTCGGCGTTCATCACCTTGGTCCACGCCTTGGCGAAATCGCGCACGAACTGCTCGCGCGCATCATCGCTGGCATAGGCTTCGGCCACCGCGCGCAGCTCAGAGTTGGATCCGAAGATCAGGTCCGCCGGGGTCGCGGTCCACTTGACTGCGCCGCTCGTCCGGTCACGGCCTTCATAGGCTATGCCGCCCGCTGCCGACTTGCTCCACACCGTGTCCATGCTCAGCAGGTTCACGAAGAAGTCGTTGGAAAGCGTACCGAGCCGCCCGGTGAACTCGCCCGCGTTCGAACCGCCCGCATTGGCATCGAGCACGCGCAGGCCGCCCACCAGCACGGTCATTTCGGGCACGGTCAGCCCCAGCAGGCTCGCCTTGTCGACCAGCGCCTCTGCCGGAGACTGCCAGGCATCAGCGCCCTGGTAGTTGCGGAAGCCATCGGACTTCGGCTCCATCGGCGCAAACGCGGCAGGATCGGTCTGCTCGGCGCTCGCATCGACCCGGCCCGGCGTGAACGGCAATTCGAGTGCAACGCCCGCCTTGCCCGCCGCCTGCTCGACCGCGGCATTGCCTGCCAGCACGATCAGGTCCGCCATGCTGATGGTGCGGCCACCCGGCGCGGCGCGGTTGTAGTCGGCCCGCACCTTTTCAAGCGCCGCCAACACCTTGGCGAGTTCCGCCGGGTCATTCACCGCCCAGTCCTTCTGCGGAGCAAGCCGGATGCGCGCGCCATTGGCCCCGCCGCGCAGGTCCGAAGCGCGGAAGGTCGAGGCCGAGGCCCAGGCCGTGCGCACCAGCTGTGCCGGGGTCACGCCCGCCGCCAGCACCTTGCCCTTGAGCGTCGCGATCTCCGCCGCGCCGATCAGGGGGTGGTTGTCCGACGGCAGCGGATCCTGCCAGGCGAAGGTCTGCGCCGGCACGTCAGCACCGATGTAGTGGCTCTTCGGCCCCATATCGCGGTGCGTCAGCTTGAACCACGCGCGGGCGAAAGCATCGGCATAGAGCTCGGGCTTGTCCTTGAAGCGCAGCGCAATCGCGCGGAACGCCGGATCGTGCTTGATCGCCATGTCGGTGGTGAACATGATCGGCGCGTGGCGCGCGGCAGGATCATGCGCGTCGGGCACGATCTGTACGTCCGCCGCATTCGCCGGCTGCCACTGCGTTGCACCGGCCGGGCTCTTCACCTTGACCCAATCGAATGCGAACAGGTTGTCGAGATATTGCGTCGTCCATGCGATCGGGTTGGCCGACCATGCGCCTTCCAGCCCGCTCGTCACCGTATCCTTGCCCATGCCGGTGCCGCAGTTGTTCTTCCAGCCAGTGCCCTGCGCCTCGATCCCCGCACCCGCCGGTGCCGCGCCCACGCAAGTCGCGGGATGCGCGCCATGCGCCTTGCCGAAGGTATGCCCGCCCGCGATCAGCGCGACGATTTCCTCGTCGTTCATTGCCATGCGGCCGAACGACTGGCGGATGTCATGCGCCGCGGAGATCGGATCGCCGTTCGCGTTCGGCCCTTCGGGGTTCACATAGATCAGACCCATTTGCACTGCGGCTAGCGGGCCTTTCAATTGGCGCTTCTCGTTCCAGCGGTTGCCGTTGGCTTCCAGCCACTTCTTTTCGGTGCCCCAATAGACCGCATCAGGCTGCCACGTATCCGCGCGGCCGCCGCCGAAGCCCAGCGTCTTGAAACCCATCTGCTCAAGCGAGACATTGCCCGTAAGCACCATCAAGTCACCCCACGAGAGCTTGCGCCCATATTTCTGCTTGATCGGCCAAAGCAGGCGGCGCGCCTTGTCGAGATTGGCATTGTCCGGCCAAGAGTTCAGCGGCTCGAAGCGCTGTTCGCCGCCCGCGCCGCCACCGCGTCCGTCGATCGTGCGATAGGTGCCAGTGCTGTGCCACGCCATGCGGATGAAGAACGGGCCATAGTTGCCATAGTCCGCCGGCCACCACGGCTGCGAGGTCGTCAGCACCTTGGCGATATCGGCTTTCACGGCCTTCAGATCGAGGCTGAGGAACGCCTTGGCATAGTCAAAATCTGCGCCATACGGGCTGGCCGCCGTATTTTCGTTCTGCCGCAGCGGGGTGAGATCGAGCTGATCGGG
>CANCET010000020.1 GCA_947375105.1 Sphingomonadaceae bacterium | reverse complement strand
ATGGTCACCGCGGCGGCTGCCCCGGCCCCGGCTGCGGCGCCGACCAAGATGCCCTGACCCCGGTCAGGCAACTGAACACCCCCGCGCACGCAACCGGCGCGGAACACCTGGCCCCTGCGGTTCCTCGGAATCGCGGGGGTTTTCTTTTGTGCGTTATTGCTGAGGCGTGGGGTGCAGCAGGCTGCCGTCCAACCCGCACCGTCCCGCATGCGGGCGCGGCTCCAGAGAAGCAACAAATGGGTCCTGGCCCTCGCTATTGATGTGCAGTAGTTGCACATCCCGAGCTAGTTCAGGACCTTGCGGTAACCACAAACTGGCTGACTGGACTGGACAACCTTGCAAACGCCCGCTGGTTCCTTTCGAGGCCTCATGGCCGATCGAAGCGCCACTTTCGTATCGCCTGAACACCGCAAATTGCGATAAGCCCGCCCCCAAGGGCCAACCAGATCAATCCCCAGCCATGAAGGACATCGGTCTTGGCTGACATTTTCCAGATGAGCCCAAGCCCCATTAACGGTCCTAGTGCCAGTTGGCCGTAGGTGATCTTAGAGAACGCCAACGCTCGGGCTTCGTCCTTGGTCAAGGCTGCGACTTCAGGTGCTCTATTATGCAGCTCACGTGATGGGGCACCCCAAGCCCAATAGAAAATCGCCATGAACGCCGCCAAAATCATCGCAGTGCCAGCCCAAATCGCCCTGTTGGCAGCAGGGCTATCCGAATCCGGAATCAACCAGACCAACACAAATATGAGCGCAACTGTCGCCGGGAAAATTGACCAAGCCGCATAACGAATGCGACTGTTGAAGGTTGCCACGAAACGGTCTCGCTCATCCTCGCTTACGCGGATGGCCGGGCCCTTCTGGCCCTTTCTGTAAATGAAACCATGTGTGTCCTGCGAGAATTGATCTGCGAAGACTTGCCGAACTCGGTCAAAACTAGAATTTCCGAACATGTCGCAGGTTTAGCGAACGGTCTCGTTGCAAGCAACGTCCGGTCCCCACGATGTAGCCATCGCTTGCTGCGGAACCAACGATCACCGGATGCGGACGCGCAATCCAACTGGCTAGTTTGTCGGCGCTGCCTAGCGCCCCGCCCAACGCCGCAGCAGATCCGCGAGATGCACCGGGAACGACGCCGCCAGCGGCAGCGCAATCCACGGCCAGCTTGCACCGACCAGCGCGGCACGCAGGCCCAGCATCATGCAGGCGCCAGGGAGCAGGAGCAGGGCGACATCGATGGCGGGACGGCCTGCCCTGAGCAGAATCAGGGCTTCGAGCGCGAGCACCGCGAGGACGAGATCGGCAGCGTGGCCGCTGGCGAAGAAGGCGGTCAGATCAGGCATGGCGCGCGTCTCAAAACGGCCCGTTCAGCTGGATCACCTGCCAGTTGAGCGCGCCTGCCACAGAAACCCACGCCAGATAGGGCAGGAGCAGCAGCGCCGCGATGCGTGAAAAGCGCCCGCAGGCGAAGATCAGCACCACGATCGAGAGCCACAGTACCGAAAGCTCGACAATGGCCCAGTCCGGCCGGCGCAACTGGAAGAACAGCACGGTCCAGCTGACGTTCAGCGCGCCGTTGAGCGCGAAGAGGCCGATCAGGGTGTCAGCGGAGCGGCTATCGGGTGCGGCGCGCCAGGCGTTGACACCCGAGGCGGCGATCAGCGTGAAGACGACCGTCCAGATCATGCCGAACGCGGGCGGCGGCGGGTTCCAGCTCGGCAGGCGGAGGCTTTGGTACCAGCCGCTCGTATCGGTCATCGTGCCGCCAACCCCGGCCACCACGATTGCCGCAATCGCGGCAATGGCAATCGGCAGTCCCCAAGGCCTGTTCCCCATGGGAGCGTTCAAGGGTGCGCGGCCCTGAGGCCGAGGAGATGCGCGGTATCCTTGAGGAATATCCGCACGTGCGCCATCGGATCGGCGCGGACCAGCTTCTTGTTCATATAGGCCTGCCAGGTGAGCCGCTGCACATCGGGATCCGCGCACATCGCCACGAACCGTTCGCGGCGCTTGTCACTGGAATACCAGAAGTATTGCATCATGCCGAGGATCCAGAACACCCGGCCATGCTCGCGCATGAAAGTGCGCCGCGCGGCCCTGAGCGCGCTCGGTTTGCCGGTGAGGAGGAACTGGTGCGCGGCGTTGGCTGCATGGCGCCCGCACGTCATCGCATAGTAGATGCCCTCGCCCGAGGCGGGGGCGACCACGCCCGCCGCATCGCCCGAGACGAGAACATCGCGGCCGTTGTCCCAACGCTTCAAGGGTTTCAAGGGAATGGGCGCGCCCTCGCTGCGCACTGTTTCGCAAGTCTCAAGGCCCATTTCGCGGCGCATCGTGGCGACCGAGCCGCGCAGCGAGAAGCCCTTGTTGGCACTGCCGACACCGATGCTGGCAGTTTCGCCGTGCGGGAAGACCCAGCCATAGAAATCGGGTGAGACGCGGCCCTGGTAGATCACATCGCAGCGTGCGGGATCGTAGCCCTGATCGTTGGCGGGGGGCGACTTGATGATCTCGTGATAGGCGAACACGCATTTGACGTTCTCGCTGCCGGGCAGGCTATCGCGCGCGACGCCTGAACGCGCGCCGTCTGCGCCGATGACCAGCCGCGCACGCACGCGTTGTTCTGGTCCGCCACGTGCTTCGCGGTAGACGATCACGGCGCCTGCGGCCCCGTCGCGCTCGATCCGCTCGAAGGTGCCAGTGCGGCGCTCAGCCCCAACCTGTGCGGCGCGGTTTCGCAGCCATTCGTCGAAAATGTCACGGTCGACCATGCCGACATAGCCAATCTCACCCACCGGCATATCCACCGCGCGGTCTGACGGGGCGACCATGCGCGCGCTGCGGGCGCGGGCAACGAGCAGGCTGTCCGGAATGGCGAATTCTTCCATCAGACGCGGGGGAACCGCACCGCCGCAGGGCTTGATGCGCCCTGCCCGGTCCAGCAGCATGACCGAATGGCCCATGCGCGCCAGGTCTGCCGCGGCAGTTGCTCCGGAAGGCCCGCCGCCTACCACAACGACGTCGAAATCGGTCCCGCTCATGCTTCCGCCTCCCGCAAGGTCATTGCCGGGGATTGCCCCGCAATGCGTGCTGCCATCACCGCAGCGGCCATGAACAGCATGGCCTCCAGCGTGAAAATTGTCTGAAATGCGCGGCCATCGCTTTCCGCGCGGCGCGCCAGATCGACACCGACGGCGCCGATCAATCCGCCCAGTCCGAAAGCCACGGCCTGCGCCGCGCCCCACACGCCCATGCGCAATCCCGTGTCCGCGCGTCCGCCGGCTTCAGAGCTTGCGCCCGCCAGGCTCATCATCGCGCCGATGGCCGAAACCGCAAACACACCGTTGGCAAAGCCGAGCACGCCGATATTGGCGGCGAGCGGCCAGCCGGGGCCGACCCCGGCCCCCACGGCAAGCCCGGCAAGCGCCAGCGCCGAGCCGACGCAGCCCGCCGCGATCCAGCCGCGCAGTTCACCGGCGGCGCGGCCGGAGAAAGCAGAGCCGCCCACGCCCGCCGCAATCATGCCCATGAGCACGCCGCTGTGCTGGACGGCGGAAAGCGAGGTCGATTGCGCAGGCGTCATGCCGAAGACGATCCCGGCGAAGGGTTCGAGAATGAGATCCTGCATCGAATAGGCGAGCATCGAGAGGAACACGAACACCGTGAAACGCCGGGCGGCCGTTTCCGCAAAGACGGCGCGCAGAGCATCACCGAGGCCGGTTTCCCGGACGGCTTCAGGTACTGCGAAGGGCACCGCGCGCTCCAGCCGGAATGTGGCGAGGATGGTCAGCGCGAGTGCAGCCAGCGCTATCCCGCCGGATACCGCCACAAGGCGGCCCCACGAGAAGGGATCGAGCAGCGCGCCTGCCGTGCCGGCCGACAGCACGATCCCCATGACCATCATGATCCACGTTACGGCGGCGGCGGCGGCGCGGCGCTGCGGCGCAACGCCGGCTGCGAGGAGCGCAAGAAGCGATGTACCCGCAGCCCCCACGCCCGCGCCGATCAGGACGAAGCCCAGCAGCAGGACGGCGTCAGCCAGCAGCGGCTGCGCCTTGCCGAGCGGCAGGGCCAGCACGGCGATCATCGCGCCAAGGCCAAGCACCGCAATGCCGCCCACGATCCACGGCGTGCGCGCATGGCCGCGGTCCGAGCCATGGCCCCAGGCCGGCCGCGCGAACTGCACGGCATAATGAAGCGCGACGAGGCCGGCGGGGACGGCTGCGGCCATGCCGTATTCAACGACCATCACGCGGTTAAGGAGCGATGTGGCGAGCATGACGATCGAGCCGATCGCCGCCTGCACCAGGCCGAGCCGGATGATCGACAGCCAGCCAAAGCCATACGGTGCGCGCGCCGAGGCCATCACCAGTAGCCGCCAAGGCCGCCTGCGGCCGCCAGCATGCCCAGAACATAGAGGCTCACCCCCGTTGCGCTGTACCACGGGGTGTAGCGGGCGGGATCGCTGAGCAGGCGCGGCATCAGCGCGAACTGCGCCGCGAGCACGCCCGCCACGATCAGCGCGGAAAGCGTCAACCCCTCCCGCAGCAGGAACACGGCCACGATCACTTGCGCGAGGGCCATGACCGCGCAAGCCAGCAGCGCGGCGTTGCGCACGCCCATCACGACCGGAAGCGAGCGCACACCCGTCTGAATATCGCCTTCCACCGCCTTGAAATCATTGAGCGTCATGATGCCGTGCGCGCCGAGACTGTAGAGCACGAGGACAATGAGCACGGGCGCGGGCGGCAAGCTGCTCGTCATCACGGCGGCGCCGGTAAACCAACTCAGCCCCTCGTACGTCAGGCCGACCAGCGCCGGACCCCACCACCCGCTCGCCTTGAGGCGAAACGGCGGCGCACTGTAGGCCCAGGCCGAAGCGAGGCCGACAATGGTGGCGACCATGACCCAGATGCCGAGCGCTGCGCCGACCGCGAAGGACAGGACCGAGCCGGCGCAGGCAATCCACAAACCCCAGCGGCCCGGAATGCGGCCCGAAGGGATCGGGCGATCCGGTTCGTTGATGGCATCGACGTGGCGATCGAACCAGTCGTTGATCGCCTGGCTGTTACCACACACGAGTGGGCCCGCCAGCATGCCGCCTATGAACACCGCGAACCAATGGCCCGAGGCCGGCTGGCCCGATGAGACCACGCCGCACATGAAAGCCCAGATCGGTGGAAACCATGTGATCGGCTTGAGCAGTTCCAGCACATCACGCGGAGCGGGACGTCGTATTTCTGCGGCTGGAGGCCGGACCGAATTGGCAGGCTGCGTCATACCTCGGAGGGTATGGTTGACACCCACAAGTGTCAATTGATTCTTACACTTGCGGCGCGTGCGCTATTCGCTCTCACCCACCAGATTGCCGAGCCCGTAACGGTGCAGCTTCGAATAGAGGCTCTGGCGGCTGAGACCGAGAATTTCGGCCGCGGAAGCACGGTTGTCCGAAGTGTAGGCGAGCGCCGCCTCGATGCACAGGCGCTCGATCAGGTCGGTGCTCTCGCGCACGATTTCCTTGAGCGAGGCGCGGCCGACAAGTTCGGTCAGCTGCTCGACCGAGCGGGGCAGATCAAGCGGCGTGGGCGGCAGATCGCGCAAGCGGCGGCCGATCTCGCGGATAGCGAAGCCGTAGCACGGAGAATCGCCCGAAGTCCGGACCGCCGAAAGCTCGACTGGCTCCTCGATCTCGGAATCACGTGCACGCACCACGGTGCTGACGTTGCGCGCGAGGCCATATTTGGTGAGCTGGCCTTCGATGAGATCGAGATCGATCCCGGGCCGGCCGACGAACTCGCCCAGCGGACGTCCCCGGATCTGATCGAGCGAAGCCGCGCGAGCAAGCTCGAGAAACGCGATATTGGCCGCGATGATGCGCATGCGCGCATCGGCCACGACGAACGCGTCGGGCATGCGTTCGACGATATCGAGCAGCGTTGCCGCGCCTTGCGTTGCGCGTTCCGCCGGCGAACCGAGCCGGACCAGCAGATAACGCCCGCCGAGCTGGCGGAAGCCGGTCGCCGAGATCGTCAGCTCCTGGCGCGCGCGCTCAAGCTCGACTGTCAGCGGCGAGACTTCCGAGGTTGTCAGAACAGCGCCGAGATAGGCGATCAACGCATCACGCGATCCGCGCGCCACGAGACCCGAGAGCTTGGTGCCGACAATGCTGCCAGGGCGTGCATCGAGCAGCGTGTGCGCGGCCGGATTGGCTTCCTGGATGCGCTGGCTGTCTGCCTCGACAAGCAGGATCGGCTCGCTCGAAAGATCAAACAGTAACCGGTAGCGTGTCTCGATCTGGCGCAGCCGCATGTAATCGCGCTCAAGCGATTGCTGCGCCTGAAGCAGGCGCTGCTGGAGCACCACGGCACCGCGCATGTCGCGCCCGACGGCAATCAGGCGTTGCCCCCCGCCGATGCTGATAAGCAGATACCGGACTGGAATGTCGCCAGCGGGGCTGGTGTGATTGATCTGGCGCCAGCGATTGCTCGCGTCACCCGGCTCAATCACCAGCATGTCCCTGACCTTGGTGCGGCTTTCAACCGTTACCGTGGCTTCGAAGGAATGGCCGATCCAGGTGTCGCAGCCTGGGAAATCCTGCCGATTGGCCGCCACATCAAGAATGCGGCCAGACGGATCGAGCGACAGCGTAATATCGCCTGCCGCCAGCACCAAACGCAACGCGTCCGCTCCGGCGATACCGTCAAAGACGGCTTCCGACCGGGTAAACGGCGTCTTGTCCGCGAGGGCGCGTTCGGGCTGGACCACGTTGGCAGCCGGCCCTAGCCGGCATTCACAGTCTGGCGCGCGGCAACGCCCACCAAACGGTTGGCAAGAGCAAGCGCCCCGGGAGCATCAGCCGCCGAACCATCCGCGCCGGCTTCGATGGCGAGTGCGGGATTGGCGTTCACCGCATTCCCGCCGACTAAAATACTCACATCTTGGCACATTGACACGCTGCGGATCGCCTTGATGGTTCTAGCGAGCGCGTCGGTAGTGACTTCACAGGAAACGGTCAAGCCAACGAGATCATAGGATTTGTTCGCAACCTTTGCGACTAACCCGCGCATATCCGGAGCGACCAGAACTTCGCTTTCCCAAGCCGCGCGGACGAATACCTCGTGAATCATAGTGGAACCGAAACTGTGCTGATCTCCCGGCAAGGCTGAGAACAAAGCCCGGCGCGGTGCATTGATCGGTCCGGTCATTACCGGACTGCCCCATGCGATTTCGCGCATCACTTCCTGCAGCCGCCACAGGCCGATCGTGACATCGAGGAAATCACAGACATCCTCTTCCCACAGCACGCCGAGGCGGCGCGCCGCCGGTGCCAGCAGATCGACGAAGACGGCATCGATGCCGACGCCCCGGGCCAGATATTCCTCGACATGGACAAGCAACTCATCCGCCTGCAGCGTGAACGGCATCGCCGAGAAAAGGGCAACGTCCTCGGGCGTGATGACACCGCCGCCGACGACTTGTCCGCTGGGGCGACCTGGCCGCATGCGATGCGCCACGAGAAGCTGGGGGATGATTTCACCCTCGATCAGGGTGCTGATCGCGGCGCTGGAATTGGAGTTGGGGCGCTGCCGCCGTGCGTTTCCGCCGCGGCCGGATCCGGCATTGGCAGCACTGCTGCCCTTGCGGCGACCATTGACCGGCAAGCCGGTATGTTCGTCGTGCGAGGGCACCTGCTCCGCTTTGCGGGGCCCCTGGCCACTTTTGCCAACCGCCAAGTCCATGCCAGACTCTCCCGTCTGCCGAGGCTGTATCGCCACGTGGGGATAGTGGTTCGAGACACTCCGACTCTTTCCCGTGCCGAAGACGTACGCCCATTCCAAAACCTTGGCAAACCCAAATCTGTCAATTTTTGTTGTCGTCCAATTTTATTGACAGTTTGCCAAAACGAGTCGTAAGCTCCTCATTGCCATAAGGGATGGGACGCCAAATAATGTCGAATGGTGGTACGCCAGCGCTGCAGGGGATCGGGTCCGGATCGGACCACCGGCAGAATGCGCGCGGGTCGGTCCGCCAGACCCTTCCGCTCTATACGCCTGAGGAAAAGGTGCGGCGCGATCAGACGCCGTGGACGCTGGTCCAGGGCCTGCTCGCCCCCTTCCAGTTCGTGGTGTTCCTCGTCAGCCTCGCCCTTGTGCTGCGCTACCTGATGACCGGAGAGGGCGCGTTTGCCGCCGACCTTTCGGTTATCGCCAAGACGCTCACTCTCTACACCATCATGGTCACCGGCTCGATCTGGGAAAAGGTCGTGTTCGGCAAATGGCTCTTCGCCCCGGCGTTCTTTTGGGAAGACGTCGTGTCGATGCTCGTGATCGCGCTGCACACTGCCTACCTCGTTATGTTGCTGGGCAAGATCGGCACGATCGAGGCGCGGCTCACCGTCGCGCTCGCGGCCTACCTGACCTACGTCGTCAACGCGGCGCAGTTCGTGCTCAAGCTGCGCGCGGCGCGGCTTCAGGCCAAGGCCACGTCCCTGTCCGTGCGCGGCGCAGGAGTTGCCGCATGAGCCCGGCCCAAGCCCTCGCCGCCGCCGAAAACCCGCGTGACGGCGGCCTTGCCGTGCTGCGCGAACGCGGACAGCGTGAAGTCTTCTGCGGTCTGACCGGCATTGTCTGGTTGCACCGCAAGATGCAGGACGCATTCTTCCTCGTCGTTGGCTCGCGCACATGCGCCCACTTGCTCCAATCGGCAGCGGGCGTGATGATCTTCGCCGAGCCGCGCTTTGCCACGGCGATCATCGAAGAGCGAGATCTGGCGGGTCTGGCCGATTGCCATGCTGAGCTCGACCGCGTGGTCGACCGGCTGCTGGCGCGGCGCCCGGAAATCCGCACGCTGTTCCTCGTCGGCTCCTGCCCTTCCGAAGTCATCAAGCTCGATCTCGGCAACGCCGCGCAGCGCCTCGGCGCGAAGCATCTGCGCAGCGAAACCAGCCAGGGTGTGCGAATCCTCGCCTATTCGGGCAGCGGGATCGAAACGACCTTCACCGAAGGCGAAGACGCCTGCCTGACCACGCTTGTGCCGGAAATGCCTGCCGAAGCGCCCGGAGCGGCTCCGTCGCTGGTGATGGTCGGTGCACTCCCCGATATCGTCGAGGACCAGTTCCTGCGGCTCTTTGCCGAACTGGGCATCACCCATGTCGGCGTGCTGCCTTCGCGCCGCGCTGGCGCACTGCCCGCCGTCGGCCCGAACACCCGCTATCTGCTGGCACAGCCGTTCCTGGGTGAGACCGCGCGCGCTCTGGAAGACCGAGGCGCAGTGCGCATCGATGCCCCCTTCCCCTTCGGCGCGGAAGGTACGGCGGCCTGGCTCTCGGCAGCAGCGGCGGCCTTCGGGATCGACGAGATGCATGTGAACCGGGTGATCGCCCCCGGACGCGAACGCGCCAAGCGCGCATTGGAGCGCTATCGCCCGGTGCTGGAAGGCAAGCGCATCACGTTCCTGCCGGATTCGCAGCTGGAAATCCCGCTCGCGCGGTTCCTCGCGACCGAGCTCGGCATGATCCCGGTCGAGGTGGGCACACCTTATCTCCACCGCGCGCATCTGGCTGCCGATCTCGCCCGCCTGCCTGCCGAGACTCGGATCAGCGAAGGCCAGGATGTGGAGCGCCAGCTCGACCGCGTGCGCACAGACCGCCCCGACCTCACCGTTTGCGGGCTTGGCCTTGCCAATCCGCTGGAGGCCGAGGGCCTTGCCACCAAGTGGTCGATCGAACTGGTGTTCTCACCGGTTCACGGCTTCGACCAGGCGGGTGACCTCGCCGAACTGTTCGCCCGGCCCCTGCGCCGCCGCGACGTGCTGAGGATCTAGGCCCATGCAACTCGCCGTCTGGACCTATGAAGGACCGCCGCATGTCGGTGCCATGCGGGTCGCGACGGCGATGCGCGGGGTGCACTATCTGCTCCACGCGCCGCAGGGTGATACGTACGCCGATCTGCTGTTCACGATGATCGAACGGCGCAGCGCGCGCCCGCCCGTCACGTACACGACGTTCCAGGCGCGCGATCTCGGCAAGGATACGGCCAGCCTGTTCCAATCTGCCGCGCGCGATGCGGTGGAGCGCTTCCAGCCGCAGGCGCTGCTGGTCGGCGCTTCGTGCACGGCAGAACTGATCCAGGACGATCCGGCCGGGCTTGCCGCGAACATGGGCCTTTCGTGCCCGGTCATTCCGCTCGAACTGCCCAGCTACCAGCGCAAGGAAAACTGGGGCGCGGCGGAGACGTTCTACCAGATCGTGCGCCATTTGGCCGACACTTCGGTGCGCCCCGCCCCGCGTGAAGGCCGCCGCCCGCGCGTCAATCTGCTTGGCCCCGCCGCACTCGGCTTCCGCCACCGCGATGACGTGCGCGAGATCCGCCGGATCCTCGATCTGCTCGGCATCGACGTCCATCTCGTCGCACCGCTCGGGGCTTCGCCCGAGGATATTCGCACGATCGGCGCGGCCGATTTCAACATCGTGCTCTACCCCGAGATCGGGGACGAGGCCGCGCGCTGGCTCGACAAGACCTTCGCTCAGCCCGCGATCCGCACGGTGCCGATCGGCGTCGGCGCGACGCGCGCGTTCATCACCGAAGTTGCAGCGCTGGCCGGCGTGGACGCGGCGCTCGCGCTTGACGATCCCACCTCGCGCATGCCGTGGTGGAGCCGCTCGGTCGATTCGACCTACCTCACGGGCAAGCGCGTCTTCATCTTCGGCGATGCGACTCACGCCGTCGCTGCCGCACGCATCGCGCATGAGGAACTTGGCTTCACCGTGTGCGGCCTTGGTTGCTACAACCGTGAGTTTGCCCGCGATATTCGGGCTGCGGCCAAGGAATACGGGCTCGAGCCGCTCATCACCGACGATCACCTGACCGTCGAGGAAGCGATTGCCGCCGCCGTACCCGAACTCGTGCTGGGCACGCAGATGGAGCGCCATATCGCCAAGCGGCTGGGCGTGCCCTGCGCCGTGATTTCCGCGCCGGTCCACGTGCAGGATTTCCCCGCCCGCTTCAGCCCGCAGATGGGCTTCGAAGGCGCGAACGTGATCTTCGACACCTGGGTCCACCCGCTCGTCATGGGGCTGGAGGAACACCTGCTCACCATGTTCCGCGACGACTTCGAGTTCAGCGACGCGGCGGGGCCCTCCCATCTTCATGGTTCGGCCCCGGTACATGCCCCGTCTCAGGCCAAGCCTGACCTGGTGCTCGCACCCGCGGGCGATATTCTCATCAAGGAAGAAGCCGCGCTCGTCGCTGCTTCGGACGGCTCGGTCGGCTGGACCGACGACGCCGAGCGCGAACTGCGCAAGATTCCGTTCTTCGTGCGCGGCAAAGCCAAGCGCAACACCGAGAAGTACGCGAATGAAATGGGCCTGGCGGCTATCACGCTCGACACGCTCTACGAGGCAAAAGCCCACTATGCGCGCTAAGGCCCCCATCACCACACCGGACACCCCGGTTCGCGTTGTCGTCATCACGCTCGACAACCACCTTTCCGGCGCTTTCCAGCGCGCTCAGGCGCAGTTCGCGCAGAGTGGAACCGGGGTGAGCATCGGCTTCCACGCAGCGGCAGACTGGGACGAAAAGCCCGGCGCGCTCGATGCCGCGCAAGACGACATCGCCTGTGCAGACATCATCCTGTGCACCATGCTGTTCCTCGAGGACCATATCCGCGCGGTAATGCCCGCACTGGAAGCCCGGCGCGAGGACTGCGATGCGATTGTCGGCCTGATGTCGGCGGGCGAAGTGGTCAAGCTCACCCGCATGGGCGACTACCGGATGGACAAGCCCGCCACCGGCATGATGGCGCTGCTCAAGAAGCTGCGCGGATCAGGCAAGCCGGGCGCGAGTTCGGGCAAGGGCCAGATGGCCATGCTGCGCCGCCTGCCCAAGCTGCTGAAGTACGTTCCGGGCACCGCGCAAGACGTGCGCGCCTATTTCCTGACGCTGCAATACTGGCTGGCGGGCAGTGACGATAACGTCGTCGACATGATCCGCGCGCTGATCGACCGCTATGCCTCGGGCGAACGCGCTGCCTTGCGCGGCACAATGAAGGCCGAGGCCCCGCGCGAATATCCCGAAGTCGGGGTTTATCACCCGGGCATGGCCTCGCGCATGTCGGCGACCGCTGCGGCGCTGCCCGCCAGCGCGACAGCCGGAAAGCGCGGCACGGTCGGCCTCCTGATGCTGCGCTCCTATGTGCTCGCCAAGGATGCGCGGCACTATGACGGCGTGATCGCGGCGATGGAGGCCCAGGGTCTCAGCGTGATCCCGGCCTTTGCCGGCGGGCTCGATGGCCGCCCGGCGATCGAGGCATTGTTCATGAAGGACGGCAAGTCGGTGGTCGACGCGGTCGTCAACCTCACCGGTTTCAGCCTGGTCGGCGGCCCCGCCTACAATGATACGGCGGCAGCCGAGGCGATCCTTGCCAAGCTCGACCGTCCCTACATCGCCGCGCACCCGGTGGAGTTCCAGACCCTTCAGGCCTGGGGTGCAAATCCGCAGGGGCTGCTGCCGCTGGAATCGACGATGATGATCGCGATTCCGGAGCTCGACGGCGCGATCCAGCCGATGGTCTTCGGCGGCCGCTCTGACGGCAGTGGCGAAGCTTGCACCGGCTGCGGCAAGGGCTGCACCTTTGCTGGCTCCGGCTCGGCAGGCGTGCGCCAGATGGAAAGCTGCGCCGAGCGCGCCGAATCCCTCGCCGCCCGCGTGGTCAAGCAGATCGATCTGGCCCGTGCGGCTGAAGACGAGCGGCGGGTCGCCGTCGTGTTGTTCAACTTCCCGCCCAATGCAGGTGCGGCAGGCACAGCCCAGTTCCTCAGCGTGTTTGAATCGCTGCACGCCACGCTGATCCGGCTTGCCGCCGAGGGCTATCGTGTCGATGTGCCGGAAAGCGTCGATGCGCTGCGTTCGGCGATCCTTGTCGGCAATTCGGCCCGCTATGGCACCGAAGCCAATGTCCATGCACGGGTGAGCGCCGACAGCATCGTGGCGCGCGAGACGTGGCTCAAGGAAATCGAGGCCTCGTGGGGTCCGGCGCCGGGCAAGCTGCAATCGGATGGCAGCGCGGTGCAGATCCTTGGCGCCGAGTTCGGCAACGTGTTTGTCGGCATCCAGCCCGCCATTGGCATCGAAGGCGATCCAATGCGGCTGATGTTCGAGGGCCGCTTCGCCCCGAGCCATGCCTTCGCCGCCTTCTACCGCTGGCTGCGCGAGGATTTCCAGGCCCACGCCGTGCTCCACTTCGGCACGCACGGCAGCCTTGAATTCATGCCCGGCAAGCAGGCCGGTCTCACTGCCGAATGCTGGCCGGACCGGATGATCGGCGATTTGCCCAACATCTATCTCTATGCCGCCAACAACCCTTCAGAAGGTGTGCTGGCCAAGCGCCGCTCGGGTGCGACACTGGTGAGCTACCTCACCCCTGCCCTCACCCGCTCGGGCGTCTACAAGGGCCTCGCCGATCTCAAGGCTTCGGTTGAACGCTGGCGTTCGCTGCCCCCGGGTGACGAGCAGGCCGTGCTACTGGCCGAGCTGATCGCCGAGCAGGCCGAAGCGCTGGACCTTGATGGCAGCGATGTGCCGGCGCTCGCCGCACGGCTTTATGAAATCGAACGCGAGCTGATCCCGCAGGGACTGCACGTGGCGGGCCAGGCCGCGAGCCGCGAAGAGCGCATCGACATGGTGCGCGCCTCCGCCGAAGCCCGCGGCGAACTTCTGAGCCCCGAGACCGCCGAATTGCTGGTCGATGGCAGACTGCGGCTCGATACGCCGCTGCTCAAGGAGATGGGCGCGCTCAACTCCGCGCTTTCGGCCAACCACGAGCTTGACGGCATCGTCCGCGCGCTGTCCGGCCGGTTCATCCGCCCCGTCTCGGGCGGGGACGTGCTGCGTGCGCCGGAAATCCTGCCGACCGGGCGCAATATCCACGGCTTCGATCCGTTCCGCCTGCCGAGCGCGTTTGCGGTCAAGGACGGCGCGGAGCAGGCCCGCAAGCTGATCGACCGAAGCCTCGCTGATTCCGGCCACTTGCCGCAAACCGTGGCGATGGTGCTGTGGGGCACCGATAACCTCAAGAGCGAGGGCGCGCAGATCGCGCAAGTCCTCGCGCTGATCGGCGCGCGCCCGCGTTTCGATAGCTACAGCCGTCTGGCAGGGGCCGAACTGATCCCGCTGGAAGAGCTTGGCCGCCCGCGCATCGACGTCATCGCGACGCTTTCGGGCGTGTTCCGCGATCTCCTCCCGCTGCAGACGCGCATGCTGGCCGAAGCCGCGCTGCTCGCCGCCAGCGCAGATGAGCCGCTCGAACTCAACTTCGTGCGCGCCCACGCCATTGCCCACCAGAACGAACACGCCTGCGATTTCGAGACCGCTGCCCTGCGCGTCTTTTCCAACGCGCAGGGTGCCTACGGCGCGCAGGTCAACCTGATGATCGACAACGGCGCCTGGACCGATCCGAACGAGCTGGCCGACAGCTTCGAACGCCAGAAGGGCTATGCCTACGGGGTCAAGGGCGTGCCGATCCGTCAGGCTGCGATCCTCGCCTCGGCACTGCGCACGGTGGATTGCGCCTACCAGAACCTGGAAAGCGTCGAACTGGGCATCACATCCATCGACCAGTACGTCGATGCGCTCGGCGGCATCAGCCGCGCCGTGACCCGGGCCAAGGGCGGCGAGACCGCGCCGGTCTACATCGGCGACCAGACGCAAGGCGCGGGCAAGGTCCGCAGCTTGGCAGAACAAGTCGCGCTCGAAACCCGCACCCGCATCCTCAATCCCGTATGGACCGAAGGCCTGCTGCGCCACGGCTATGAAGGCGTGCGGGCGATCGAGGGTCATGTCACGACCACGATGGGCTGGTCCGCCACCACCGGCGAAGTCGATCCCTGGGTCTATCAGCGCATCAGCGAGACTTACGTGCTCGACGCGGAAATGCGCGAACGCATGGCCGCCCTCAATCCGCGCGCTTCGGCCCGCGTTGCCAACCGCCTTATCGAAGCGGTCGACCGCAAGTTCTGGTCGCCCGACGAAGCCACTCTCGCAGCCCTCCACGCCGCCAGCGACGAACTCGAGGACCGCCTTGAAGGTATTACACCTTCAGGCGTGCTCCCCGCGAGCGTCGAAGCCGTCGCGGCATAAAGGAAACACCCATGGCACTTCTCGATCCCCCCACCCGCAAGCTTGACGGCGACGGTTCGGTGCAGGTGCGGCTCGATCCCGCCGACCGCATCGGCAACGCCAAGGTCTTTGCCGTCTACGGCAAGGGCGGCATCGGCAAGTCGACCACCTCGTCGAACCTTTCGGCGGCCTTCTCGATGCTCGGCCACCGCGTGCTGCAGATCGGCTGCGATCCGAAGCACGATTCCACCTTCACGCTCACCAAGAAGCTGATGCCCACGGTGATCGACGTTCTTGAGACCGTGGAATTCCATGCCGAGGAACTGCGGCCCGAGGACTACATGTTCGAAGGCTTCAACGGCGTGATGTGCGTCGAAGCGGGTGGTCCGCCGGCGGGCACGGGCTGCGGCGGCTATGTCGTCGGCCAGACAGTCAAGCTGCTCAAGCAGCACCACCTGCTCGAAGATACCGACGTGGTGATCTTCGACGTGCTGGGCGATGTGGTGTGCGGCGGGTTTGCCGCCCCGCTCCAGCACGCCGAGCGCGCGATCATCGTGACCGCGAATGATTTCGACAGCATCTTCGCGATGAACCGCATCGTTGCCGCCATCAACGCCAAGTCGAAGAACTACGACGTGCGCCTTGCTGGTGTCGTCGCCAACCGCTCGTCGAACACCGACGAGATCGACCGCTTCAATACCGCCACCGGGCTCAAGCGCCTCGCTCATTTCCAGGATCTCGATGCGATCCGCCGCTCGCGGCTCAAGAAATGCACGCTGTTCGAGATGCCCGACAGCCCCGACGTGATCGCGGCGCGCGAAGAATATCTCAGTCTGGCGCGCACGCTGTGGGCTGGCACGCCCGCGCTTGATGCGCTGGCGATGAAGGACCGCGACATCTTCGATTTCCTGGGGTTTGAGTGATGGCCACACGCGCATCTTCCGGCTTCGACGGCCAGGTCTCCCGGCACGCCTCGCGCTTCGAAGCACAGCGCGACAAGCTGACGACGTATTTCGACAGCACTGCGCGCAAGGCCTGGATCGACCTTACGTCCGACGCCAAGGTGAGCGGCATCCGCGCCACGGTGCGCGCGGGCCGCGATGCGATGCGCGATGTGCTCCTGAACTGGCTGCCGCATGATCTGCGCCGCATGCGCGTGCTCGATGCAGGCTGCGGCACCGGCGCGCTCAGCGTGCTGGCCGCGCGGCGCGGCGCCGAAGTGGTCGGCGTCGATGTCGCGGGCGGGCTGGTTGCGATCGCCCGCGAACGCTGCCCCTCGTTCCTCGGCCATGGCCGGATCCACTGGCGCGTGGGCGACATGCTTGATCCTGCCCACGGCCGCTTCGACCATGTCGTTGCGATGGATTCGCTGATCCACTACCGACCGGAAGATATCGTCGCCACGCTGGTTTCGCTGGCCGAACGCTGCGACGGCTCGATCGTGTTCACCCACGCGCCGTCCACCCCGATGCTGCGCGCGATGCACACCACCGGCCTGCTGTTCCCGCGCAGCGACCGCGCCCCGGCGATCGTGCCGGTGCGCGAGGCGCATCTCGTGGGCCTGATCGAGGCAGCTCTGCCCGGCTGGGAAGTGCGCCGCAACCAGCGCATCGGCAGCGGCTTCTACATTTCGAACGCACTCGAACTGGTCCGCCGCTGATCATGCCTGGCAGCCCCGCCCTGACCGACGCGACCACCCAGACCCGCCTTTCGCGGGCGACGGCGCAGTGGACGCGGGTAGCGATGACCTGGCTGCCGTTTGCGGATGCCGCCAGCGCCGAACTGCCCCTGCCCCGCCTGCTGCGCCTTGCGCTGTTCCAGGTCAGTGTCGGCATGGCCACGGTGCTGCTCAACGGCACGCTCAACCGCGTGATGATCGTCGAACTGCACACGCCGGCCTGGCTGGTTTCGCTGCTGATCGCGATGCCGCTGCTGTTCGCGCCGCTTCGCGCACTGATCGGCCACAAGTCCGACACCCACCGTTCGGTGCTGGGCTGGCGGCGCGTGCCCTATATCTGGTTCGGCACGCTGATGCAGTGGGGCGGGCTGGCAATCATGCCGTTTGCGTTGCTGCTGATGAGCGAAACGCGCACGTTCTACCCCGGGCTCGTCGGCGGCGCGCTGGCCTTCCTGCTGACGGGTGCGGGGCTCCATGTCACGCAGACCGCAGGCCTCGCACTCGCCACTGATCTGGCCCGCGAAGACAAGCGCCCCCGCGCGGTCGCTCTTCTTTACGTGATGCTGCTGCTGGGCATGATGGTTTCGGCCTTCGTGATCGGCGGGCTGCTCGTCCCCTTCAGCCCTACGCGGCTCGTGCAGGTGATCCAGGGCGCGGCGGTCGTCACGCTGGTGCTCAACGTGACCGCACTGTGGAAGCAGGAAGGGCGCAACCCGCGCGGCACCTCGAAGGACCGCGAGACGCCGGAATTCAGCGACGTCTGGCGCAAATTCGTGGCTGAGCCCAACACAGTTCGCCTGCTGTCCGCAATCGGCCTCGGCGCGGCCGCCTTCGCAATGCAGGATGCCCTGCTCGAGCCCTACGGCGCCGAACTGCTCGGCCTCGCCGTCGGCTCGACCACCATGCTCACCGGATCATGGGCATTCGGCGCGATCCTGGGCTTCTCGCTCTCGACGCGGGTGCTGGAACGCGGCTTCGATCCGCTGCGACTGGCCGGCGGCGGCATTGTCGGCGGGATTTGCGCCTTCATTCTCGTGCTGCTGGCGGCTCCGATGGCATCGCCGTTCCTGCTCGCAATTGGTGCAGGCTCGATCGGCTTCGGCATCGGACTGTTTTCGGTCGGCACGCTGATTGCGGCCATGTCGCTCGCGCAGCGAGGCGATTCGGGCGTTGCACTCGGCGCATGGGGCGCGGTGCAGGCGACCGCCGCGGGCTCCGCGCTGGCGGTTGGCGGCGTTATCCGTGACACCGTCTCGTGGCTGAGCGGCCCCGGCGGGCGCGCGGCGGGCTATGCCACGGTCTACAGCCTTGAAATCGTGATGCTGATCGGTGCGCTCATCGTGCTCGGCCCGCTGGCCGGCAAGCGCATCGGAATCGCGGGCGATCTGCCCGGCGGGCAGATGGCAATACCTGAGTTTCCCACATGAGTGTGGCGCTGAATTGACTGAGTTGAATTGACTGGGGTGGTGGGAATTGCGGCCTCCGGGGCCCTGATCCGGGAAAGGAACGTTCGATGAAAACGGCATATGTAGTTGGCTCGATTGACGTGGCAGAGATTGCGCTCTGGGCGTTCTTCATGTTCTTCGTGGCGCTGGTGTTCTGGCTCCGCCGCGAAGATCGCCGCGAGGGCTATCCGCTCGAGGATGAAATCAATGGTTTCATCGAAACCGTGGGTGGACCGCTTTCGACCGCGCTGCCCAAGCGCTTCATCCTGCCGTTCGATCGCGGCACCGTGGTCGCGCCGGTTGGCCGGGCCGAGGGCCGCGAGCCGGTGGATATCGCCGCGAAGCGCTATGAAAACTTCCCCGGCGCGCCCTATGTGCCCACCGGCAATCCGCTGGTCGATGGCGTTGGCCCGGCATCCTATGCCAATCGCGCCAAGTGGCCCGATCAGGACGCGCATGGCCGCGCCCGCATCGTGCCGCTTTCGACCGAGGATCACATCTCGGTTTGGAAGGGCGGACCTGATCCGCGCGGCATGAAGGTGACTGCGGCCGACGGCAAGGTCGCTGGCACAGTGACCGATCTCTGGATCGACCGCGCCGAGCACCAGGTCCGCTATCTGGCGGTGGAGACCACCAGCGGCAAGCACGTCCTCGCCCCGATGGCGATGGCAACGGTGAACGCCTCCGGCGTGACCATCGATGCTATCAACGCGGCCGACTATGACGCCGTGCCGCAGCTTGCCAGCGCGACCGAGATCACCCGCTACGAGGAAGAGCGCGTGATTGGCTACTTCGGCGGCGGCTATCTTTATGCCAACGCTGGCCGGCAGGAGCCGTTCCTGTGAGGGAGCACGATATCGAGCCGATCCGCGGCCTGCCGGGTGATCTGCCTCCGGGCGAGCGGATCCTCTGGCAGGGTACGCCCGATGCGTGGGTCTTCGCCCGCAGCGCACTGGGTGCGCGGTGGATCGGTGGATATTTCGCGCTGCTCGTGGGCTGGGCCATGGTCAGCGGCACGCCGCTCGGCGCGCTGCTGACAGCGGGCTTCGGCCTGCTCGCCATGGGCCTTGTCTATGGCTTTGCACTGCTGGTGGCGCGCAGCACGGTCTACACGATCACCAATCGCCGCGTCGTGCTGCGCATCGGTGTCGCGCTCAGCAAGTGCATCAATCTGCCGCTGGTGAAGCTGGGTTCGGCGGACCTGCGCAATCTGGGTGCAGGGTTCGGCGATATCGCGCTGGTGCCGCAGGGCTCGAGCATGCTCGGCTACGCAATGCTGTGGCCCCATGCCCGGCCCTTCCGCCTCGCTGCGCCGCAGCCGATGCTGCGCGCGGTGCCGAATGCAACCGAAGCGGCAGGCATCCTCGCCAAGGCGACCGCAGCGATCGTGCCGGTGCAACAGCGCAGCGAAGCCGCATCCACCGCAAATGCGCCGCGTCCGGCATTGGGTGCGAGGGAGGCAATAGCATGAGCCTGGTTCACGATCACGAACAGACGATGCCCAAGGGCGCCCTTGCTTCGGCGCTGGTCCTCGTGGCAACCGCACTCGCACTCACCGCGCTGGTCAAGGTTGGCGTGCTGAGCCGTGAGGCGGTGCCCGCAGTGGCCCGCACCGAGGCACATGTCGCCCCGGCGGTGGTGCGCCAACTCAGCTTCTCCGATCGCGGTGATGGCGCGGTCGTGGTGCGCGATGTCACGACCGGCGAGACGGTGCGCGTGCTGATCGACGGTGTGCCCGGCAACGGCTTCGTGCGCGGCGTGATGCGCGGCATGGTGCGCGAGCGGCACATCCGCGGCGTCGGCATGGCCCCGCCCTTCACGCTCACGCTGTGGAAGAACGGCACGCTCAGCCTCGAAGACAAGGCTACTGGCCGCAACATCGAACTCGGATCGTTCGGGCCGGACAACCGCGCCGCCTTCGCCGCGCTGCTCCCCGGGGGCGCTGTCTGATGAATGCCAGCCGCTTCGATACCCCATGCCGCATCGAGATCGAGCAGACCCATGAGCACTTTCACGCGCATGTGCGCCTGGCTGGCGATATCGAGCTGCAGCCCGGCGACCGAGTGAAAGTCCATGGCGCACCGATCCGCGTTGACTTTGGTCAAAGCATGGCAATCGAACGGATGGCAACAGTAACGAGGGCAGGTCCGCTCGTGCGTTTCTGGATCAAGCTGGCCGCCTATTTCGACCTGACCGAACTCTATGAAGTCAGCTTCACGCCCGGGAGACCGTCATGAACGCCCCTACCACGATTGACCCGAAATCGTCCGCGCATGCCGAATTCAGCCGCGCCGCTGCGGCCGCCGGCCTTGATCTCGACAACGGCGCCACCAGCGGCAAGCTGGATACGATGGCCATGGCCCGCGCCGAAACCGTGCTGAGCCCGCGCTTCTACACAACCGACTTTGCCGCGCTCGATGCCATCGATGTCTCGCTGGTGCGCCGCGAATGGGATGGCCTTATGGCCGAGATGCAGGCCGACCCCAATCGGGCGCACTTCAAGCGCACGGAAAGCTTTGCCGGGATCATCGAAGGCCTTGAGCCTGCCCTGCGCGAAGAGTTCACCGATTTCCTCGTCAGCTCGATGACTTCGGAATTTTCCGGCTGCGTGCTCTATTCCGAAATGGCGCGCCGCACCCGCAATCCGGACATGAAGCAGCTGTTCAAGCTGCTGGCGCGCGATGAAAGCCGCCATGCCGGGTTCATCAACGAGACGCTGAAAGATGCCGGGATCGGCGTCGATCTGGGCTTCCTGACGAAGTCCAAGAAGTACACCTACTTCCGCCCCAAATTCATCTGGTATGCGGTCTATCTTTCTGAAAAAATCGGATATGCCCGCTACATCACGATCTACCGGCACCTCGCCAAGCACCCCGAACACCGCTTCCACCCGATCTTTTCGTGGTTCGAGGAATGGTGCAACGACGAGTTCCGCCACGGTGAAGCCTTTGCCCTGCTGATGCGCGCCGATCCCAAGCTGCTCACCGGGCTCAACCGGCTGTGGATCCGCTTCTTCCTGCTGTCGGTCTACGCCACGATGTATGTGCGCGATCATGCCCGCCCTGTGTTTCATGCCGCGCTCGGCGTGGATCCGACCGAGTATGACTACAAGGTCTTCTCGGTCTGCACCGCGATCACCCGCCAGGTGTTCCCGATCGAGCTCGAAACCGATCATCCCGCCTTCCGCCGCCGCATGGACGACCTGCTGAACGCCAGCAATCGCATTGCGGCGGGCAAGGCGCGCGGCGGCATGATGGGCTTTGCCCAGCGCATGACCGGCGTCGCTGGCGCGGGCCTTGCCTTTGCCCGCATGTACTTCCACCGCACGCAGCCCAACACTCTGCCCGCAACAGTGCGGATGCAGCCTTCGTGGTGAGCTTTTCCGGCCACGCCGTGCCCATGATGGTCACGCTGCTCGTGTGGTTTTTCGCCACAGGGCTGATTGCGTGGCTGGACAACCGTGACCGCGCCACGTTCCCGCGCGCGCTGGCGCTCGCGGGGGCTGGCGGCATCGTCGGGCTCGTTGCAGTTGTGGCGGGTTCGGTTCTGCCCGGCATGGCCGGTGCCTATATCGGCTTCATCGGCGCGCTCATGGTGTGGTCGTGGCACGAGGCGAGCTTCCTGATGGGCGCGGTCGCAGGCCCCCGGCGCGAGCCAAGCAATCCCGCCGCGCGCGGCTGGGACCGCTTCATCGATGCCGGATCGACGCTGATCTACCACGAGATCGCCCTTGCGCTCACCGCGCTGATGCTGATGTCGCTCGGCTGGAACGCGCCCAACCCGACCGGCGCGGAAGTCTTCGTGCTGCTCCTTGCGCTGCGTCTGGCCAGCAAGCTCGCGCTGTTTGCCGGGGTGCCGAGCCAGATCGGCGATCTCCTGCCGCCGCATCTCGATTACCTGCGCAGCTATTTCGGCCCGCGCCGCTTTTCGCCCGCGCTCGCTGGGGCGCTGGTGTTCACCGTGGTGCTGGCCGCCTTGCTCGGCAACGCCGCACTTGCCGCGCCCGCCGGAAGCGCCGATGCGGTCCGCGCCAGCCTGCTTTTCGCGATAGCGGCACTGGGCGTGCTTGAACATGTGTTTCTGGCTTTGCCGTTTCGCGACGGCGCACTTTGGGGCTGGGCTCTGCCCGGCCGCCGCAATCACTTGGGCGCTTGAGCGCCCGGAACTGGGTTTTGAAGGGAAGGGGTATTTCGGCCATGGATTATGAGGCCTTCTTTGCACAGGAACTCGACGGCATCCGCGGCGAAGGGCGTTATCGCATCTTCGCCGAACTGGAGCGCCATCGCGGCTCCTTCCCCAAGGCGACACGCCATGTGGAGGGCGGCACGCAGGAAGTGACCGTCTGGTGCTCGAACGATTACCTCGGCATGGGCCAGAATCCCAAGGTGCTGGATGCGATGCACACCGTGCTCGACGAATGCGGCGCCGGTGCCGGCGGCACGCGCAACATTTCAGGCACGAACCGCCATCACGCACTGCTTGAAACCGAGCTCGCCGACCTCCACCACAAGGAAGCCGCGCTGCTGTTCACCTCGGGCTATGTCTCGAACTGGGCGGCGCTCGGCACGCTGGCGGCACGCCTGCCTGATTGCGTGGTGTTCTCCGACGCCGGCAACCATGCCTCGATGATCGAGGGCATCCGTCACAGCCAGGCCGAGCGCGTGATCTGGAAGCACAACGATTGGCGCGATCTTGATGCCAAGCTTTCGCAGGTCGCTCCCGGCCGCGCCAAGCTGGTCGCGTTCGAAAGCGTCTATTCGATGGACGGCGATATCGCGCCGATCCGCGAGATCATCGAAGTGTGCGAGAAGCATGGCGCGCTTTCCTACATCGACGAAGTCCACGGCGTCGGCCTTTATGGCCCGCGCGGCGGCGGCGTGGCTGAACGCGAAGGTCTGATGGACCGGATCGACGTGATCGAAGGCACGCTGGGCAAGGCATTCGGCGTGATGGGCGGCTATATCGCCGCTTCTGAAGCGCTCTGCGACTATGTGCGCAGCTTCGCCTCGGGCTTCATCTTCACCACCGCGATCCCCCCGGCGCTTGCCGCCGGCGCCTGCGCCAGCATCCAGCATCTGAAGGTGAGCGGCCACGAACGCGCCCGCCACCGCGACCGGGTGAGCACGGTGCGCCGCAAGCTCAATGCGCTGGGCATCCCGCACCTTGATAACCCGAGCCACATCATCCCGGTGATGGTGGGCGACGCGCGCAAGTGCAAGATGATCAGCGACTGGCTGCTCGACAACCACGGCATCTATGTCCAACCGATCAACTATCCCACCGTGCCGCGCGGCACCGAGCGACTGCGCATCACCCCCTCGCCCGTCCACACCGACGGCGATATCGACCGGCTGCTGACCGCGCTGAGCGATATCTGGTCGCAGTGCGAACTGGCGCGGCGCAGCCACGCGGCTTGAGTTGAGCTGAATTAAGAGGCCCGGCTCCCGGCGATGGCGGGGGGCCGGGCCCTTTGATTTGCTGTGGCTGGGCTTAATCCTTTGGCGGTCGCAGATCGAAGCTCTCCGTGACCCATTCTTCGCTCTTCGCCCAGAGCGCCGCGGCCGTCTCGGGATCGAGCGCATAGGGCCGCACGCCCGGGCTACCGAAGCCGATGCTTTCGTCGCTGATCACCGGAGAGACCTGGCAATCCTCGCAAAAGCGGCCGCCGACGTCATCCGCGTTCGCCACGAGTCCCGCCCAGAGCGTTGTCGCTGCCCCCTGCTGCGGGGTTTTCCATTCCATCGGCGGCTTGCCCTCTTTCGCCATATCGGCATTGACCGATTCGAAAAGCTGCTGGAGCTGATCCTCACCCATGTGGCGCGCAAGTTCGGTGCGGATTCCGCCGGGATGGACCGCGGTCGCGCGAATACCAAGCGAACGATAGCGCCGGTCAAACTCGACCGCGAACAGGATGTTGGCGGTCTTTGAGCGGCCGTATCCGATAAACGGATCGTAGGGCGTGTTCTGGAAGTTCGGGTCATCCAGATCAACGTTCGCAAAGCGATGCCCGGAGGAAGCGAGCACCACTAGCCGGGATCCTGGACCCATCAACCTGGCGATCCGGTTCACGAAGACAAAATGACCGAGATGGTTGGTGCCGAACTGGGTCTCGAATCCGTCGGTTGTGAGAGCGAAGGGCGGTGCCATGACGCCGGCATTGGCAATCACCAGATCGAACGCCGGCGCACTGGCGCATAGCTCGTCGGCAGCGCTCCGGACGCTCGCCAGATCGGCCAGATCGAGCCGGACCAGTTGGACGGCGCCGCTCTCCAATCCGGCTTCGGCGAGGGCCTTGGATGCCTTGCTCGGATCCCTTGCGGTGCCGGTCACCTGCGCGCCATGGCGGACAAGGGCACGCGCGGTTTCCACGCCCAGTCCCGCTGAAACGCCGGTTACGAGCACGCGCTTGCCGGTCAGGTCGATACCGGCAAGCACATCGTCGGTTGTGGACTTGCGTCCGAAAATCATTGTCTGCGTTGGCATGGTCAAACTCCTGCTTGTGATCAGGAGATGGCCATCTTCATGGCCGACTGGAACTCGCCAAATGTGCACGTCAGCCATTCACTTTTGGATGGTGCGGGAGTGGGGGCTTCAGTTGGCCCGGGTTGCAGCCCGCCATGCCCAGCCTGCACGATATCCCCCAGCCCGCGCTTATTCCGCCTGCTGCAGACGCACAAAAAACGCCGCCCCCTTTCGGGAGCGGCGCTCTTTTTGCGCTGATGGAAACGAGGCTTACTTGGTCGCTTCGGTCAGGTAGGCAATCACGTCCGCGCGGTCCTGGCCCTGGGGCAGGCCGGCGAAGGCCATCTTGGTGCCGGGAACGACACGGGCCGGCTTTTCCAGGTACTGGTAAAGCTTTGCGGGCGTCCAGGTGATGCCGCTTTCCTTGTTCGCGGTCGAATAGGAGAAGCCGGCGATCTGGCCCGACTTGCGGCCGATGATGCCATGGAGCGAAGGACCGATGCGGTTCACGCCCGGATCGATCACGTGGCAGGTCTTGCACTGCGTGAAGACTGCTTCGCCGTGCTTGGCATCGCCCTTCATGTCGGCGAACTTGGTGCCGTCGAGCGTGGTGACGTCGTCGGCCGCGATCTTGGCGGGAGCAGCCGCATCGGCGGCCGGAGCGGCAGCAGCGGCAGGCGCTTCAGCGGCCGGGGCTGCAGCTTCTTCCTTCTTGCCACCGCACGCCGCCAGGGCGGCAGACAGCGCGATCAGACCGAGGTATCCTCTCAAATTGCTCATGGCCACTCCTTCGTGAAACTGGGGCAGTTGCAAAACTGCCGAACGATTATGACGAAAATCGCAGACCGGCAACCGCCAAACGCGGCACAGCTGGCATGGACCGTGTTCCTTACACACATTTAATCTTCACCCGGATCAGCCTGCGGGCAATTGTCCTCAAGGGCATGTCGCGCAGTGGTGCCGTATCTGCCAGCGCGCGGCCGCATTGTGCGGGGCAGCGCCACCCTTTGACAGCAGTGCGGGAGCGCCCGTAAAGGCGGACGGGATGAGGGTATGGCCGTTCTCGGTATTGCTTGATGCGCGTGCGGCAACGGCGCGGGATAAGCCATTGGGCGAGCTTGCCCTCATTCTTATCCTGAGCGCGCTGGCCGCACTGCCCGCGTATCTGGCCCCGGTGCTGCCGCTGACCGATCTGGGCGGGCATGTTGCGCGCTATGCCGTGCAGCTGGATGCGGGGCGCTCAGAAGTTCTCCGTAACTGGTACACCTTCGAATGGGGGCTGCTGCCGAACCTCGGCGTCGATCTCCTCGTGCAGCTGCTCGCGCCGGTCATGGGGCTTGAGCCTGCGGTTCACCTGATCGTCGGATCGATCCCGCCGCTCATGGTTTCGGGCATGCTGCTGCTTTCGCGCAGTGCGCATGGGCGGATCGGCGTGAACGCGCTCTTTGCGCTGCCGCTCGCGATCTCGCTGCCCTATCTCTATGGCTTCGCCAATTTCACGCTGTCGATCGCGCTGGCCTTCCACGCCATGGCGCTGTGGATCGCGCTGGAACGGCGGCCAGTGCTGCGCACGGCCGTTTTCGTGCCGATCGGGTTTCTGTTGTGGCTGTGCCATCTGGTCGGCTGGGCTGTGTTCAGCCTGGTGGCGGGGATGACCGCGCTGGTGGCGAACTGGCGCGCTGGTTCAGGGGGCGGAAAGGGCGCGGTTGGCACGGTGATAGCAACCGGCCTGATGACCGCGCCGCTGCTGCTTGGCCCGATCATCGGCGCGCTGCAGCCCAAGGAAGGTGCCGAAGCGGTCGCGCTGCTCGCCAACAACGATGCGCCGCGCAAGATCGTGTGGCTGATCATGGCGATGGCCGACCGCTGGCTGGTTTGGGACGCGGCGGGCGCGGCGGTGATCGCGTTCGTGATCTACATCAGCCTGCGCACGCGCGGCTTCGTCGTCCACCGCGGGCTTATGCTGGCCGCGCTGGCGCTGCTCGGGCTGTTCCTGCTCATGCCCGATACGATCATGGGGTCACGCTTTGCCGATATGCGGCTGGGGCCGGTGATCCTTGCGCTGTTCGTGCTGGCGAGTGCGCCTGATAGCACTGGTAAGGGCCCACTGGTCGACCCGCGCCTGACGCGCTGGTTGTTGATCGGCGGGCTGTTGTTCGGCGCGGCTCGGCTCGCGACCAATACCGTGAGCATGGCGCTGTCCGGGCGCCAGTTTGCCGAGACTCTGACCGCAATCGAGGCCGCACCGCGCGGAGTGAACCTCGTCTCGCTCTATGTCGACGAGTGCAAGGGCTGGAGCACCGACCGGCGGCGGCACATCATGGGCTATGGCCTTGTGCGGCGGCACTTGTTCGACAACGGCCAGTGGCAGCTCCCGAGCGGACAGCTGATCAGCATTCACAACCGCCGCCTCGCCCCGTTCGACCGCGATCCTTCGACGATCACGTTTCTCGAGCCCTGCGGCGAATCGCCCGCGCTTCCCGAAGTGGTAGCCGCGATCCCGAAGGCTGCTCGGTTCCTGTGGGTGATCCGCATCGATCCCAAAACGCGCCTGCCCGGATGGCAGGTGCTGCGCAAGACGCAAGACAGCGTGCTCTACCGCCGCTTGCCAACTCAACTTGACTGATAGACAATAACCATAAATTTCCAGAGCAGGATGCCGACCATGACCGACCTTTCCAAAGCCAAGCCCGAAACCCTTGCCCTCCACGCTGGCTGGCGCGCCGATCCCACGACCGGTTCGGTCGCGGTGCCGATCCACCAGACGACGTCGTACCAGTTCCATTCGACCGAGCACGCGGCGAACCTGTTTGCGCTCAAGGAACTGGGCAATATCTACACCCGCCTCGGCAACCCGACGACCGATGTGCTCGAGCAGCGCATGGCGGCCATCGAAGGCGGCGTTGCGGCGCTGGCCGTCTCCTCCGGCCAATCAGCGACCACGCTTGCCATCCTCAACCTCGCCAAGGCAGGCGACAATATCGTTGCCTCGACCAATCTTTACGGCGGGACCTGGAACCTGCTGGCCAACACGCTGCGCGATCTTGGCATCGAGACGCGCTTTGTCGACCCGGCCGATGTGGAGGGCTTCCGCCGCGCGACGGATGACAAGACGCGCGCGTATTATGCGGAATCGCTGCCCAATCCGAAGCTGGAAGTGTTCCCCATCGCCGAAGTCGCGGCAATCGGGCGCGAATATGGCATTCCGCTGATCATGGACAACACGGCCGCGCCGCTCCTCATCAAGCCGTTCGAACATGGCGCGGCAGTGGTGGTCTATTCGGCGACCAAGTTCATCGGTGGGCACGGCACCTCGATCGGCGGCCTCATCATCGATGGCGGCAACTTCGAATGGGATGCCATCCCCGAGCGCCAGCCACACCTCAACACGCCCGACGCCAGCTATCACGGCGCGGTGTGGGCGCGGGACATCAAGCCACTGGGGCCCATCGCCTACATCATCCGCGCGCGGGTGATCCTGCTGCGCGATATCGGCGCGGCGATTTCACCGATGAGCGCGTTCCAGCTGATCCAGGGACTGGAGACGATGCCGCTGCGGATGGAGCGGCACTGCGAAAACGCGGTGAAGGTTGCCGCCTTCCTGAAGAACCACCCGAAGGTCGCCTCGGTGATCCACCCCTCCCTGGCGACGGGCCGCGCGGGTGATCTGGCGGCCAAGTACCTTACGCGCGGCCAAGGCGGGCTGGTCGGCTTCGAACTCAAGGACGGAGCCGAGGCGGGCAAGCGCTTCATCGATGCGCTGCAACTGTTCTACCACGTGGCCAACATCGGCGATGCGCGCAGCCTCGCAATCCATCCGGCGTCGACCACGCACTCGCAGCTTTCGGTCGAGGAACAGGCTGCGAGCGGCGTGACGCCGGGCTATGTGCGGCTCTCGATCGGGATCGAGCACATTGACGACATCCTCGCCGATCTCGGCGCGGCGCTGGACGCGGCTTGATCCAAGACTGACTCCTTCAACCCCGCTCATGCTGAGCTTGTCGAAGCATGCTGGCGCGACCGCCGCGCTAGCACCCTTCGAAAGGCTCAGGGTGAGCGGAGGTAATGCAAGTTGAGGTTTGCGCTGGTGTCTGGCTCCTAATACCCCACCGCCATGCCGTCCTTGCGGTGATCCGAACCGCCGCGATAGGCGCCGGTCTTCGGGTCGATCATGATGCCCTGATAGCCGCCCATTTCCGAGCCGTCGGCACGGAGGACCTTGTGGCCGCGCGCCGCGAGATCCGCGCCGACGAGATCGTAGAGTCCGCTTTCGAGACGCAGCGCGTTCGACTGCTGGCTGTGGTTGAAGCGCGCGGCGTCGCTCGCGCTCTGGACGTTGGCCCCGAAGGCGAGAAGGTTGGCAAGGACCTGCGCCTGTCCCTGCGCCTGCTGACCGCCCTGCATCACGCCGAAGGAGAAGAAGGGCTTGTCGTCCTTCAGCACGAAGCCGGGAATGATCGTGTAGAACGGGCGCTTGCCCGGCGCGATGGCGTTCGGGCTTGCAGGATCGAGAGAGAAGGCATTGCCCCGGTTGCTGAGCACGAAACCATAGCCGGGCACAGTCACGCCCGAGCCGAAGAAATCGTAGACCGAGTAGATCAGCGAAACCACGTTACCGTCCTTGTCGGCCGTGGTAATATAGGCCGTGCCGCCGAGCGCGGGGGCATCAGGCGGAAAGGCGGACGCTTTCTGCATGTCGATCCGGCCGCACTGTTCGGCCGCATATTCCTTCGAAATCAGCCGCTTTACGGGAATATCCGAGAAATCAGGATCACCGTTGAAGCGCTGGAGATCAGCGTAGGCGAGCTTCTTCGCCTCGATCATCAGGTGCCAATAGTCCGCCGAGCGCGGGCCGAGCGATGCGGGGGCGAGGCCAAGCTGCGCAGGACAGACTTCGAGCAAGTTCATGATCTCGAGCACGGCGAACCCCTGCGTGCTCGGGGGCATTTCGTGGATTGTATAGCCCTTGAAGGTGGTGCTGATCGGTTCGACCCAGCGGGCGTGGATCGTATCGAAGTCCTTGTGTGAAAAACCACCGCCAAGGCTTTGAGATTTTGCCACAATTGCCTCGGCAATCGGACC
>CANCET010000019.1 GCA_947375105.1 Sphingomonadaceae bacterium | reverse complement strand
CGCTGTGCACAAGAAGCACAGGGTCCGCGTCCTCGACCAGCAGTGCCACCTCGCTTGGTGTGTAGGCGGGATTGAGCGGCACGAACGTCGCCCCCGCGGCGAGCACCGCAAGGTAGGTCAGCGCGAAGTACGGTGAATTCTCCGCCTTGAGCATGACCCGGTCGCCCCGCTTCACGCCAAGCTTCGTCAACGCCGCTCGGTAGCGGCCCACCGCTGCGGGAAGCTCACCGAATGTGCACACCGTCTCACCGTTCCAGAGCAGTGCGGGCTTGGCTTCGTGCCCCGCGTGGCGCGACAGGAAAATGGCGACGAGATTTGCGTTCATGGCCCTGCTCTCTCCGGCGTTGAAGGCCCCGTCCATAGAGCGCGCGACAGGGGCCCGCAAAGCATGTTCTCTCATAATGTGATACACTGGGTTGCCTCGCCGCCCCACCACTCCGGCAATTCATTTTAAGCTTGAAATAAATCCCGGAATGGCCAACCTTGCGATTGCGCCATTGTGCGGGAACGACAAATCCGCTCGTATGGTCCGCAAATGCACGATGGGAGGTCGCGGTGGCAGATACAGGTATTCTGGCGGGATTGCTGGGCGGGATCGCCGCAGGCGGGATCAAGGTCGTGGACCTGACCGAGACGTTGACACCCGAGTACCCCACGATCACGCTCCCGGCGGAATTCGGCCAGGCATCGCCCTTCGTAAAGGCCGAAATCTCCCGCTACGACGAGCGCGGTCCGGGCTGGTACTGGAACAATTTCACCATCAGCGAGCATACTGGCACACACTTCGATGCGCCGATCCACTGGGTGACGGGCAAGGACGTGGAGAACGGCGCGGTCGACACGATCGATCCCGCGCGCTTCATCGCGCCGGTCTGCGTGATCGATTGCACCGCCGAAGTCGCCGCCAACCCCGATTTCATCCTCTCGGTCCAAGTGCTGGAAGCGTGGGAAGCAAAGCATGGCCGCATACCGGCGGGCAGCTGGGTGTTCCTGCGCAGCGACTGGCGAAAGATCGCCGATCCGGCCAACTTCACCAACCTCGATGAGAACGGCGCGCACTCGCCCGGTCCCGACGCAGCGTCCACATTGTGGATGATCAACGAGCGCGATGTGCTGGGTTTCGGCACCGAATGCGTCGGCACCGATGCGGGGCAAGCCTTCCTGTTCGAGCCGCAATACCCCTGCCATCACTACATGCACGGCGCGGGCCGCTATGGCCTGCAATGCATGACCAATCTCGATCTGCTGCCTCCCACCGGCGCGGTGATCGTGGCGGCCCCGCTCAAGATCGAGAACGGATCGGGCAGCCCGCTGCGGGTGCTCGCGCTCGTTCCGGCCTGAGGCAAAACAATGGCCGAACGCTCGTTTGCCAAGGAAGTCGAGAAGCTGCGGATCGGCGCGGGCGAGGAATTCGCCGGCGAAGGCATTCTCGCGGTGACCAAGGCGCTGCTGCAATCGGGTATTTCCTATGTCGGCGGCTATCAAGGCTCGCCGATTTCGCACCTGCTCGATGTGCTGGCCGATGCGCAGGACATCATGGGCGAGCTGGGCATCCGCTTCGAAGCTTCCGCCAACGAGGCGGCGGCGGGCGCAATGCTGGCGGCGAGCGTCAACTACCCCTTGCGCGGTGCGGTGGCGTGGAAATCAGTCGTCGGCACCAATGTCGCATCGGATGCGCTGTCCAACGTCGCCTCGGGCGGCGTGAAGGGCGGCGCGATGATCATCGTGGGCGAGGACTACGGCGAAGGCTCCTCGATCATGCAGGAGCGCACCCACGCCTTCGCGATGAAGTCGCAGATCTGGCTGCTCGATCCGCGCCCCAACCTGCCCTCGATCGTCAACATGGTCGAAAAGGGCTTCGAGCTTTCCGAAGCCTCGGGCAGCCCGGTCATGCTCGAACTGCGCGTGCGCTCGTGCCATCTCTATGGCCGGTTCACCGCAAAGGACAACGTCCGCCCGGCGTTCGGCCTCAAGGACGCGATGGAAAACCCGGTGCGCGATACGGACCGGATCGTGCTGCCGCCTGCCAACTTCCTGCATGAACGCGAGAAGGTCACCCAGCGCTGGCCGGCAGCGGTCGAGTTCATCAAGCAGCACAAGCTCAACGAATTTCTCGGCGGGCACCTCGGTGATGTCGGCATCATCGTTCAGGGCGGCATGTACAACAACCTGATCCGCGCGCTCGAACTGGTCGGCCTTTCGGACAGCTTCGGCCAGACCGATATCCCGATCTATTGCCTCAACGTCGCCTATCCCTTGATCGACAGCGAAGTGACCGGGTTCTGCGCCGACAAGAAGGCGGTGTTCCTGATCGAGGAAGGCCAGCCCGAATTCATCGAGCACAACATCAACACCATCCTGCGCCGCGCGGACCTGCAAACAAAGCTGATCGGCAAGGAAACGCTGCCGTTGGCGGGCGAGTATACCGGGCAGGTCATCAAGGACGGCCTCGTGCGCTTCCTGCGTGAACATGCGCCGAAGCTGGCGGCAAAGGCTGCGCTGCCGCCCGAACCTGCGGGCAGCAACCTTGCTCCGCTGGCCGATGTGGTGCCTGCACGGCCCTCGGGCTTCTGCACAGGCTGCCCCGAACGGCCGATCTTCACCGCGATGAAGCTGGTGGAAAAGGACATCGGCGAGTTCCACGTCTCGGGCGACATCGGCTGCCACATCTTCTCGATCCTGCCGCCGTTCAACCTCGGCAACACCACGATGGGCTATGGCCTGGGCATGGCGGGGGCGGCTGCGTTCCAGTCCGATTCCAAGCAGCGCACCGTATCGGTGATGGGTGACGGCGGGTTCTGGCACAATGGCCTCACCTCGGGCGTCGGGCACGCGGTGTTCAATCGCAACGACGGCGTGACCATCCTTGTCGACAACGGCTATTCGGCGGCGACCGGCGGGCAGGACATTCTTTCCAGCCGTGCCGAGAACCGCACCCGCACGACGAAGCATCCCATGGAAAACGCCATCCGGGGGATCGGCGGCCAGTGGGTGCGCACCGTGCGCAGCTATGATCTGGAGGCGATGACCTCCACCCTGACCGAGGCGATGACGACAAGCTTCAAGGGGCCGAAGATCATCATCGCGGAATCGGAATGCATGCTCAACAAGCAGCGCCGCGTGAAGCCGCTTGTCGCCAAGGCGATCAAGGGCGGCAAGCGCGTGGTGAAGGAACGCTTCGGGGTGGATGCCGATACCTGCAGCGGCGATCATTCGTGCATCCGGCTTTCGGGCTGCCCCACGCTGACCCTGCGCGAGAACCCCGATCCGCTGCGCGATGATCCGGTGGTGCAGGTGCTCGATGATTGCGTGGGCTGCGGCCACTGCGGCGAGACGGCACACGCCGCCGTGCTGTGCCCCAGCTTCTACCGCGCCGACATGGTGTTCAATCCCAGCCGCTGGGACCGCTTCCGCGAGGCGCTGCGCAGCGCCGTTATCGGCTTCCTGCAAGGCCGCGCCGTGCGCCGCCGCGCGCTCACGGCGTTTTGACCATGCTGGCCAGCTCAACCCGCCCCATCAACATCGCGATCATGGCGCTGGGCGGCCAGGGCGGCGGCGTGATGGCCGACTGGACCGTGCGCGCCGCCGAACTGGCGGGCTTTCGCGCGCAGTATACATCGGTACAGGGTGTGGCGCAGCGCACCGGCGCGACGATCTACTACATCGAACTGTTCCCCGAGGCCGAGATTGCTGCGCGTGGGCGTGAGCCGGTGCTGGCGCTGATGCCCGTGGCAGGCGATGTCGACGTGGTCGTCGCTTCCGAGCTGATGGAAGCGGGCCGCGCGGTGATGCGCGGCTTCGTCACGCCAGACCGCACCACGCTGATCGGCTCCACCCACCGCGTCTTCGCCATCTCCGAGAAGATTGCCATGGCCGACGGACGCGCCGATGGCGGCGCGGTGCACGAAGCGGCGCAGGCCCGTGCGAAGCGCTGGATCGGGTTCGACATGGACGCAACCGCACGCGAAGGCGGCAGCGTGATCAGCGCGGTGATGTTTGGCGCATTGGCCGGATCGGGCGCGCTGCCCATTCCGCGCGATGTGTTCGAGGCGGTGATCCGCGAAAGCGGCAAGGCAGTTGCGGCCAATCTGGCAACATTTGCGCTGGGATTTGATCGCGCCTGCGGGGTTGGTGCTGCCGCAACGCACCCGGCGCCCGCAGCACCGGCTGCACCCGAACCACCGGCTGCGGTGAAGCCGCTGCTCGCCCGGATCGAGGCAGAGCTGCCGTTCATCGCACGCGAATTTGCCATCGAAGGCCTGCGCCGGACGATCGACTTCCAGGACCTGCGCTATGGCACGCTCTATCTCGACCGCCTGCAACGGGCTGCGGACTGGGATGCGGCCCATGGCGGCAGCGCGCGGCGGCACGACTTGATCCGCGAACTCGCGCGCCACCTCGCGCTGTGGATGACCTTCGACGACACCTTCCGCGTGGCCGACCTGAAGACGCGCAGCAGCCGGTTCGAACGGTTCCGGCGCGAGATCAAGGCTGCGGACGATCAGATCGTTGCGGTCACCGAATTCATGCATCCGCGCCTGCAGGAAGTGGCGGATTCGCTGCCAGCGGGGCTTGGCCGCTGGGCCGCGCGGCAGACATGGCTGGAACGCTGGTTTTCCAAGGGCCGCAAGGTGCAAACAAGCAGCCTGCGTGGCTTCCTGATGTTGAGCTTGCTCGCGAACGGGCGGCGGTGGCGGCGCTCCACCATGCGGTTCCAGCGCGAGGATGCCGGCATTGAAGCGTGGCTGGAGCGGGTGCGGCAACTTGCAGCCAGCGACTATGCTGCGGCGGTGGAGCTTGTCCGCTGCCAGAAGCTGATCCGCGGCTACGGCGAAACACACGAGCGCGGCGCACGCAATTTCGCGCGGATTATGTCCGCGCTGGACGGGGCGAGTGGAGCAGGGCTTGCCGCGCGCATTCGGCGCCTGCGCGATGCGGCGCTGGCGGATGAGAAAGGCGCGAAGCTGGCCGAGGTTCTGGCCGAGGCGGCCTGAACCGGCATCTCAGTCCGGAACGACCGCCGTGACTTCGATCTCGATCTGGGCGGCGGCTTCCATCAGCGCTACGACCTGCACCACGGCCATCACCGGGAAGTGCTTGCCCATGATCTCGCGGTAGACAGCGCCCATCTCGCGGCCATTGGCGAGGTAGTCGTCGCGGCTGGTGATGTACCAGGTCATCCGCACGACGTGCTCGGGCCGCGCGTCAGCTTCGGCCAGAAGGGCAACGATATTCTCCAGCGCCTGCCGGAACTGGGCGACGAGGCCGGAGGGGAAGCGCTCTTCGGCATCCCAGCCGACGATCCCGGCGAGGAACACCATCTCGCCGCGCGTGGCGATGCCGTTGGCGTAGCCCTTGGGGCGGGGCCAGCCTTGCGGTTGCAGAACCTTCATAAGCCTCCTCCGGCGCCTTGACAGGCGTCCTTGCGTCTCGATATTTTAAACTTGAAATATTGTCCAGCCCAAGGATCAGGCCGATGTTCAAACCTGCCGAGCGCATCATCCATCGCCCGGATCCCGGCGCCTGGCCCGATGCGGAAGCAGCTGCGGTCTCTCGCCTGTTCTCGCCCGTCGATGTCGGCCCCTTGCGGCTGGCGACGCGCACATGGGTACCGGCGATGGTGCCATGGCGCGCCACGCCGGACGGCGAGGCCGGGCCGGATGTGATCGACTGGTATGCCCGCTTCGCCAAGGGACGGCCGGGCGCGATCGTGATCGAGGCTACCGGCATCCGCGACGTGCCCTCCGGCCCTCTGCTGCGCATTGGCGATGATCGCTTCATTCCGGGCCTGGCAAGGCTGGCGGACGCCGTGCGCGAGGCCAGCGGCGGCGAGACGAAGCTGCTGATCCAGTTGATCGACTTCCTCGCGATCAAGCGCCGCCCGGACCGCGCCACGTTCCTGTCGCGCTTTCTCGCGCTGACCGACCGGCACCGCGCCGCCACTGGCGAAACGGCGGACGCGGCGGTGCGCGCCGCACTGATCGCGATGCCGGACGCACAGCTACGCGGCGTTCTGGATGCACGGGACTGGGAGTCGCTGGCGCAAGGCTTCCGCGAACGCGTGACCGATATGGACAAGCCCCATATCGCGGAACTTCCTGCCGTGCTGCCCGGCCTGTTTGCGGCGGCGGCTGCGCGGGCCGAGGCAGCGGGGTTCGACGGCATCGAGCTGCACTATGCCCATGCTTATACGATGGCCTCGTTCCTTTCGGCGCTGAACGAGCGCCCGGATGGCTATGGCGGTGCGCGCGAGAACCGCGTCAGGCTGCCGCTGGAAGTCTATCGCGCGGTGCGCGGAGCGGTGTCTCAGAAGCTTGCCGTCGGGTGCCGGTTCCTCGCGGAGGAATGCATACCCGGCGGCAACACCGCCGAAGACGCGGCCTGGTTCGGCACCGAGTTTGCGCGGGCGGGGATGGATTTCCTCTCGCTTTCGCGCGGTGGCAGGTTCGAGGACGCCTTGCAGCCCAAGCCCGGCGAGGCCGCCTACCCCTATACCGGGCCAAGCGGTTACGAGTGCATGCCTGCCTATATCTCGGACGCGCGCGGTCCTTACGGGCGCAATCTGGCCGCTGCGCGCGCGATCAGGAGCGCCGTGCGCGAGGCGGGTTTCGCGACACCTGTCGTCACCGTCGGCGGTGTCCATGGTTTCGCGCAGGCCGAAGCGATGCTGGCGGCGGAGGAAGCCGATATCGTCGGTTCCGCACGCCAGACGCTCGCGGACCCGGACTGGTTCCTCAAGGCCCGAATGGGCCGAGGGAGCGAGGTGCGGACCTGCGAGTTTTCAAACTACTGCGAGGGGCTGGACCAGAAGCACAAGCAGGTGACCTGCAAGCTGTGGGACCGTCAGGATCTGGCTCCCGGCATGGACGGACTGTCGCATGACGGGAAGCGGCGGCTGACGGCCCCGGCCTGGGAATAGCGCGCTCAGCCGGTGCAGTGATCCCCGACGAGGCGGCGAAACAGCGGCCCATGTTCGATCATCGTCCAGTGCCCGCACTTGGCGATGGTGTGGAGCTGCGAATTGGGCAGGTGCTGGTGCAGGTTCCACGAAACCTGAGGATCGACCACGCGGTCGTCGCGCCCGTGGACGAGCAGCGTTTCGTGACTGATCGTCTGCAGGACATTGATCGGCAAGCACTGCGCATCGAGCCAGCGCTGGCGCGGCGCGGGGAACAGCTTGTGGAAGTGATCGAGCGCGCCGGGCCGCGAGCAGGCCTTGAGCCGCATCGCCACAAGTTCATCGGTGATCAGCGCCTGATTCCAGGCCATCACGCTCATCGCCTGCTTCATGTGTTCCGGCGTCGGCTTGAAATCCCACAGCAGTTCAAGGTTTTCGTTGACGCGCACGGGCCAGCCGCCCGGACCCATCAGCACCAGCCGCGCAAATCGCTCCGGGTGCTTCGCGGCGAGCCACAGCGCCAGCGAGCCGCCGAAGCTGTTGCCCACGACATGGGCCTTTTCGATGCCCAATCCGTCCATCAGCGCGATGATCTGTTCGACCCACGAATCCATGAAGCGGAACTCGAAATCAGCCGGTGTTTCGGTGTAGCCGAAGCCTACGAGATCGGGTGCGATGATCTGGAACCGGTCCTGCATTGCGGGAATGAAGGTGCGCCAGTTCGCCCAGGCGCAGACCCCAGCGCCCGAGCCGTGGAGGCACAGCATGGCGGGGCCGCTACCAGCCACGTGAACATTGGTGCGGTAGCTGCCTGTCTGCACGAACTGGCCGATTTCTGGGTTTTCGCTCATGCCGTCTCTCCGCTGAAGCCTTGGATCGAAAATCAATCGATAATCAATCTGAGCGATAGCGTGTGCAGGACGTAACCACAAAATGTTTCTGGACAGAGGGGCAATTTAGTTTAAGCTTTAAATAACTCCAGAGATCGGGGTGAATGCAGATAGAACCAGCCTTTGACGCGCACCGGCCCGACGGAACTGGGCCGAACCGGCGGACCTTGCTCAAGGCCGCTGCGCTTGGCTTGTTCGCTTTCAATGTCGCCGGGGTCGAGGCGCTGATTTCGCCCGCTGAGGCCCGCACGCGCGGCGCTGCCCTTTCGATCCTTTCGGCCAATGAAGCCGCGCTGCTCGAAGCTTTCGGAGAGGCGCTGGTGCCCGGCGCGCGCGCAGCCGGTATCGCGCATTTCGTCGATGCCAACCTCGCGCGTCCACACCACGATTCGCTGCTGACAGCGCGCTATCTCGATGTGCTGCCGCCGCATGATGCCTTTTACAAGGCCGGGCTTGCCGCGCTCGATGGTGCCAGCCGCGCTGTCCTGGGCGCGCCGTTCGCACAAGTTTCCGCCGCGGCTGCGAAGCCGCTTGTTGCCGCGATGCTGCCCGGCACGATCGCGCCCTGGCAAGGCCCGCCAGCGGCACTGTTCTATCTCGCCGTGCGCAGCGACGCTGCCGATCTCGTCTATGGCACCCGCGCCGCCTTTGCGCGCATGCAGGTGCCCTACATGGCCCACATCGATCCGCCGGGAGACTGGTAGGCCCATGACCGGCGGACACACCCCGAGCCAGCACGCTCCGAAGCGGACCGACGCGGTGATCGTGGGGGCCGGTGCAGCCGGAAACCTATTTGCCGCAGTGCTGGCGGAAGCGGGCAAATCAGTCCTCGTGTTTGATCCCGGGCCGGCTTGGAAGACCGGCGATCTCTACAGTTCCTCGATCTGGTCGCGGCGTCTGCGCTGGGGCGGCCCGGCGGTTGAATCGGCGGGAGCAAACCCTTTCGGCGCGGGCTTCAACATGGGCTGGGGCACCGGCGGCGCGGCGCTGCATCACTATGGCACCTGGCCGCGGCTGATGCCGGCCGACTTCACGATGAAATCGGACTTCGGCAAGGGACTGGACTGGCCGATCGGCTATGACGACTTGCGCCCGTTCTACGACCGCGTTCAGGAGGAAGTCGGCGTATCGGGTGATGCGGAAGCAGAAGTCTGGCGCCCGGCCGGCGCGCCCTATCCGCTGCCTCCGCTGCAGCAGTTCGCACAGGCGCGGCTGCTGCAACGGGGTTTTCATGCGCAAGGCATGAAGACCGCGCCCAGCCCGATGGCGATTCTCTCGCAGGACTACAAAGGCCGCCCCGCCTGCCTTTATGACGGGTGGTGCGATGCCGGTTGCCCGATCGGTGCGCTGGCCAACCCGCTAGTGACCTACCACCCGCGCGCGGTGAAGGCCGGCGCGCGCTTCGTGAACGGCGCGCATGTGACGCAGCTGATCCCCGGCAAGACCCCACGGCAGGCAGCCGGCGTCGAATACATCGACAGCACCGGAGCCACCCGCACAGCGCACGCGGACATGGTCATTCTGGCTGCGTCGACCGTATCCAACCCGGCGATCCTGCTGAACAGCACCGGCGGTGACTGGAGCAGGGGTGCGGGCAACGGATCGGGTCTCGTCGGCCGTTACTTCATGACGCATTCGATTGCCTCGGTTTACGGCTTCTTCGATGGCGAGGAGACCGAAAACTACATGGGCGTGACCGGCGCGCAGGCCACGAACATGGATCATTATGGCAAGCAAAGCCTTGGCGGCGGAGCGTTCGGCAGCCTCCAGTGGCAGCTCGCGCCGACGATGAAGCCCAACGACTTGCTCGGCGTGGCCATGGCGCGGGCGGACCTGTTCGGTGCCGATCTCACGGCTTTCATGGAACGCGCGGTGCACCACCTCGCGGTGATGTTCGGCTTCGGCGAGGGTTTGCCCATGCTGGAAAACCGCGTGGAGCTGTCGGAGCGCAGCGGCCCCGGCGGCATGAAGACACCGCGCGTGGTGCACAGCTTCGCGCCGGAATCCGTGAAGCTTTCGGACATGGCAGCCAAGCTTGGGCTCGGCATCATCAAGGCGGGCGGCGCGAGCGAACCATGGGCTGGCCCGATGGCAACCGCGCACATGATGGGCGGCACGATCATGGGGAGCGATCCGCGCACGTCCGTCACCGACAGTTTCGGACGCAGCCACGATATCGACAACCTCGTCATCGCGGGCCCCGGACTGTTTCCGACCGCTGGCGCGATGAATCCCAACTTCACCAACCACGCCCTTGCGCTGCGCGGAGCCGAACACATCGCAGCGCGCTGGCTCTCATGATATGAGATTTTTACACTGACGTTAAATTGACTTTCTATTGAATTTTGTCATCATCACTTTGCACAAAGAGTCCCGACGCATTGAAAATAGCGCGGGAGTTTACCGGACGCAGGCACCGGAACAGACTGACGCATTACGGGCACCCGGGCGCTGAGCCAAGGGGGGAAACAAAGGGGAGTACCATGAGAAGCATCACGAAACTGACGCTCGGCGCATGTGCCGGTACGCTGGCAATGGCTTGGGCACTGCCCGCTCTGGCGCAGGAAGCTGCGCCGCAGGCTGCGCAGGAAACGGCATCGCAGGACAACTCGGTGCTGAACGGCGAAATCGTCGTGACGGCGCAGAAGCGGCAGGAAAACGTCCAGAACGTCGGCATCGCGATCACCGCCTATTCGGGCGATCAGCTCCGCGCGCTGGGCATTTCCCGCAGCGCCGACGTCGCGAGCTTCTCGCCGGGCGTCTCGATCTCGGGCAGCCTTGCCGGCCAGAACACCCAATTTACCATCCGCGGCGTGGTCCAGAACGATTTCAACGACATCGTCGAAGCGCCCAACGCCGTCTATCTCGACGAAGGCTATATCGCCATCGCGCAGGGCCAGTCCTTCGCGGTGTTCGATATTGACCGCGTCGAAGTGCTCAAGGGTCCGCAAGGCACCTTGTTCGGCCGCAACGCCACGGGCGGCCTGATCCACTACATCAGCCACCTGCCATCGCTCACCAAGTGGGAAGGCTATGCCGACGCCCGCTATGGCATTCTGGACAGCACCGGCCATCCGGGCGTGTTCACGCTGGAAGGCGCTGTCGGCGGTCCGCTGAGCGACAAGATCGCGGTGCGAGCCGCAGGGCGCTGGAACAAGCAGGATGCCTACCTGAAGAACCTCTACCCGCGCGGTGCGGTGGGCGGTTCGCCGGGTGCCGGCGCCGGTGCCGATCTCGGCAATGACGATACGCTCGCCGGCCGTTTCACGATCCTCGCTGAGCCGAACTCCTCGACCCAGTTCATCCTCTCGGCCAACGGTTCGCGTTCGAAGGTGAACACCGGCCCCTATACCCAGAAGGCGACCATCGCGCAGTTCGATGCGAACGGCGAACTGGTCAACGTTCTGGATGCTGGCCCCAACGAAACGCGCGCATCGATCGGCGTGCCCGGCGGGCCGGGCGTGGTGAACGGCGATGCCGGTTCGGACCTCAACAACGACGGCGTGTTCGGCGGCCCCGGCGAAATCTATGGCCGTGCTCCGGGCGCGGACTTTTTCGGCTACCACGCGCCGGATCCCAAGACCCGCACGCTGTCGAGCGACTTTGCGTTCAAGAACCAGGGCCATGTCGACACCTGGGGCGTCAACTTGCGCGCGAAGTTCGACCTCAACGACAACATCACGCTGTCCTCGGTCACTGACTACAAGAACTTCAAGAAACTGCTGTTCATCGACGTCGACGCCGGCCCGGCCAACCAGCTGGCCAACTATGGCAATGTCGATGCCAACAGCTTCACGCAGGAGCTGCGGCTGAACGGCAAGGCGAACCGCCTGAACTGGACTGCCGGTCTCTATTTCCTGCACATCGACAACCTGTCGAACAATGGCCTCAAGGCCCCGCTCAACGGCCTCGTCCCGGGTAACCCGATCGACATCGCCTCGATCGCGCACCTCAAGACGACCAGCTATTCGGCGTTCGGGCAGTTCGACTATGACCTCACCGACAAGTTCCGCGTGATCGTCGGCGCGCGCGTGATCCGCGAAAAGAAGGATTACGACTTCGTCCAGAAGCTGTTCATTTCGCCCGATCCGATGGCGATCCAGCCGCCGCAGACTGTGCCGGGCTTCCCGCTCACCATCGGGCCGACCTATCCGGGCGGCGTGCCGACCCCGTATCTCGACAAGGATTCGAAGACCCTCTGGGCCGGCAAGGTGCAGTTCGAATACCGTCCGGCCGAGGGCACGCTGCTCTATGCCGGCATCAACCGCGGCGTGAAGGCGGGCAGCTACAATGCACAGCTCAACGGCGGCCTCGCCACACCCGCCTCGGCGATCAAGTACGGCGCGGAAACGCTGTGGTCCTACGAAGGCGGCTTCAAGGTGTCGATGCTCGACAACAAGCTGCGGCTGAACGGTGCGGTCTATTACTACGACTACAAGAACTACCAGTCGTTCCTGTTCACCGGCGTCGCCGGGCTCGTCATCAACGCCGATGCGCGGACCTACGGCGGCGAGATCTCGGTGATCGCAAACCCGATCCCCGGGCTCGACATGGCGCTGACGTTCTCCAAGTTCGACGCCAAGGTTAAGAACGTGCCGCTGCGCGTGGGTGGCCCGATCCGCAAGGATCTGAAGCCCACTTATGCGCCTGAAACGCAGGCTTCGGGCATCATCCGCTACGGTTGGGACATGTTCGGCGGCGAAATGGCGGCAAACGCCAACGTCACGTACTCGTCCTCGTTCTTCTACAACCTGCGCAACTTCGATGCGGACAAGTTCGGCGGCTATGCCAACGTCGATCTCGGCCTCGGCTGGACTTCGCCGAGCAAGATGCTCGAAGTCGGCGTGCGCGTGGAGAACGTGACCAACCACCTGATCGGCCTTCAAGGGTATGACCTTGCCGGTCTGTGCGGGTGCAACGAAGTCTCCTACAAGCTGCCGCGCACGTTCTCCGTGCACACCCGCGTCAGCTTCTGATCGATTGCGGCGGCCTGGCCCATCGCGGGGCCGGGCCGCCGCAATCCCTTTTTCAAGGACATCTCCCGCGTGGCCGCCATCAAGCGCATCCTGATGATTGTTCCGGTCCCGGTGCCGGGTTTCGCCATTCCGGGGTTTGCGTCCCAGATCCCGCCCGAACTGATCCGCCCCGATATTGCGATCGATTTCGTCGGTTGCCGCAATGGCGCGAACCTGATCGATTCGCCCTATGAGCAGGCGCTGGCCGATACCTGGGTGCTCGAAGCCGGGGCGCGCGCCGAAGAGCAGGGCTACGCGGCGGTCTGCATCAATTCCATGAGCGACAGCGGCCTTGCCGCATTGCGCTCGCGCCTGTCGATCCCGGTGGTCGGGCCCGGCCGCTCCTCGTTCTTCCTTGCGGCCGACCTCGGCAAGAAATTTTCCGTGCTGACGATGTGGAAGCGCTGGCACTCGCTTTACGAGAAGCTGGCGCTGGAAACAGGGCTTGGTTCGCGCCTCGCCTCGATCCGCGACATCGATGTGCGGCCGGACACCGCCGAACTGCTGGCGGGCAAGGAAGACATCGTCTTTGCCAAGCTCGAAGCGCAGGCGCGCAAGGCCATCGACGAAGACGGCGCCGATGTGATTATCCTGGGCTCCACCACGATGCACCAATCCGCGACCTGGCTTGCCTCGCGCGTCGAAGTGCCGGTGCTCAATCCGGGCCTCGTGGCGTTCAAGCAGTGCGAGATGCTGATCGACCTCGGCCTCGCCCAATCGAAGACCACTTATTTCCCGCCCGAAGCCGCCAAGGACGACCTGCTGGACCCGGTGGCATCGCTATTCCCATGAGCCGCACGTTCCGGATCGGGCAGATCGTGCCCAGTTCCAATACCACCATGGAAACCGAGATTCCAGCGATGCTGCGCGCGCGCGAGGCGGCTTTCCCGGAGCGCTTCACCTTCCATTCCAGCCGCATGCGGATGATGCATGTGGTGAAGGAAGAACTGGCGGCGATGGATGCGCAATCCTTGCGCTGCGCCGCCGAACTGGCGGACGCGCGGGTCGATGTGATCGGCTATGCCTGCCTTGTCGCGATCATGGCGATGGGGCTTGGCTATCACCGCACCAGCGAAAGCAACCTTGCCGGGATCGCGGCGCGCGAAGGCGGCCCAGCCCCGGTGGTGACCAGCGCCGGCGCACTGGTGCAGACGCTGGAGGAACTGGGTTTCCGGCGCATTGCCGTCCTTGCGCCCTACATGAAGCCGCTGACTTGCACCGTCACCGACTATATCGCTGCGGAAGGCTTCACGGTGCAATCGGTGCATTCGCTCGAAATATCGGACAATCTTGCGGTCGGGCGGCGCGATCCGTTTGCGGCGATTGAAGCGGCTGGCGCGCTCGATCTGGCCGGTGCCGATGCACTGGTGCTTTCGGCCTGCGTGCAGATGCCTGCCGCCGCCGCCATCGAAGCCGCGCAGCAGCGCTTCGGCCTGCCCGTGGTGACGGCCTCCAGCTGCACCGTGCGGCAGATGCTGAAGGCGCTCGGGCTGCCACCGGTCGTGCCGGGATACGGCGCGGCCCTTACTGCATGACCTTGTGCGCATGACCGGCTTGCTCGATAAAGCGCGCCAGTCGCCTGTCAGGAGCACCCGCAGCGCCATGAAATCCGAGTACTATCGCAATTGGCACCTCGCCAAGGACGAGACCGAGTTCAAGGTCACCGAAATGGAATTCGCGCTGATGCGCGTGATCGAGGCGTTCGCGCGCTGGGTGGCTGCGGCAGACGAAATCGTCGGTCTTTCCGAACTGAAGCACGCCGAGCACGTGATCCTGCACGTGATCCGCATGCAGAACCGGCCCAAGAGCGGCACGACCATCGCCCGCCTGCTCAACCGCGATGACCTGCCCAACATCCAGTACAGCCTGCGCAAGCTGGAAAGCGCAGGCCTGATCCACAAGAACAAGGAAGCGGGCACCAAGAACCACTCCTACTCGATCACCAAGCTGGGCGAGCGGCTGACAAACGAGTATTCCAAGCTGCGCAGCGAGATCCTGATGCGCAAGTTCCGCAGCCTGACGGATTTTGACGCACGCGTGGAAGATGCGACCGAGCTGCTCTCGATCATCACCGGTATCTACGAGGAATCCGCCCGCGCCACGGTTACGCTCAATCGCGCAGCCGAGAGCTAGGGCCGGTTACCTCTAAAGCCCCAGCTCGCTCCTTGGCCGCATCAGCGTATCGATGCAGGCGTAGAGGATCTTTTCAAGGCACGGCATGAGATCGGGCACATAGGTCGCGCCCATGCCGCCCAGCCCTTCGGCGATGGGTTCGGGCGATCCTTCCGCCGGCCAGGGCCAGCCGATCCGTGCCGTGGGCACGCCGAGGCGGCGCAGCGCTGCGCCATCGGTCTGCCCGCCGAGCGGATCGGGAGTGACATAGGACCGCTGCTCGATGGTTTCCCACCCGCGCCGGCAGGACTGGATGATCCAGTTGTCCGGATCGGTGGTGCCTCCGGGAGTGGAGCCATACATTTCCCAGTCGCAATCGATATCCGGGAAGCGCGCCGCGAGATCGTGCATGAACGCTTCGAACTGCGCCTTCACTTCGCCCGGCGTGGTGCGCGGGCTGATGCGCACGTCGAAGAAGATTTCGGTGACGGCGGTCGGGAAAGCCGGGCGCTCGGGCCAGCCGCCGCGCACGCCCGCGATCCAGCCGTGGGGGTAGATATCGCCCGAGCGGTTCTTCTCGGCATAGTCGATCAGCCACTGTTCCAGTTCGAGGATCACCGTTGCAGCAGGCACCACAGAGCTGCGGAAAGCCGGAAGTCCGCGCGGCACCCCGGCATAGCCGAGCGTGCCCTTCACCTGGATCTTGAACCAGCCCATCCCCGGCTCTTCGTGATAGACCCAGTTCCACGGCTTCATGATGATCGCGAAATCGGGCGCCATGCCCCGGTTGAGCAAGTGGTGGACGCCGTGGCTCATCCCCGCGTTGTCGCGCTGGGGAATCGTCACGGGCATGCCGCCATCGGCAAAACCGACGTTGAGCGTGCCCAGCATCGGCACCTCAGCTTCGATCAGCGCGGTCGCCACTTCGAGCAGGCTGGCGACCATCGCCTTGGGATTGGAGGAACCCAGCCCATAGACCCAATCGCCAACCATCTTGGCCGAAGGACGCAGATCGGCGAACTGTTCGGGGCCTGCCCAGGGGAAATCGGTCTCGTCGCCTTCAAGGTGCGTGTCGATCGGGGCGTAAAGCAGCAGCGTCGCGCCTCCGCCTGTCCCACGCTTTTCGCCCAGCACGTTGGACGAGATCGGGGTCATCGGATCGAGCTTGGGTGAAAGACCGATGCTGGCCATGTGCTCCGCCACGAATTCCGCGGCGTTCCGGGTGGCGCCCGTGGGCGAATGAATATCGGTGATATCGAACAGGAGCTGCTTGAGCCGGGCCGGATCGAGCCGGGCCTTGGCACGCGCGTAAGCGGCTTCCATTTCGGGCGTGAAGGGCACCGCTGCAGTGGGTTCCATGGTCAAATCTCCCTGATCGCGGCGAGGGCTGCAATGGCCCGCGCATTGGAAAGCAGTTGCCGGTCCGTGCCGAGCGCGCCGATCACTTGCAGCCCCAGCGGAAGGCCATCGCCGCGCCACGCAGCGGGGAAGCCGAAACAGGGCGCGCCAAGCGCGGTCCAGATGCGCTGGAATACGGGATCCCCGGTCGCGATCAGCCCAGCCGGGGCCGCATCGGGCGCGCCAGGTACGAGCAGCAGGTCAACGCCAGCGAAAACTGCGTCCGCCAGCCCCTTGCACTGCTGCTGCAGAGCCAGCGCGGCCCGATAGTCCGCCTCGCTCTCGGCCGCCCCGGCGTCGATCATCGCGATGAAGGCATTGCTGACCTCGGCGGCATGTTCACGGCGGATATGGCCCATGACCATTGCTGCTTCGCGCCGGTGGATCAGGGTTTGCGCCGCGCCAAGTCGCTCGAACGGTTCCGGCAGAACGCGGATGACCACGGTGTGCCCAGCACTGCGCAGCCGGTCGGCAAAGGCAAGGAACGCGTCCTGCATGTCCGCGCTCGCCGTTTCCCATGCCGGGCTTTGGCAGAGGCCTATGGTCAGGCAGGCCGGGGCCGGAGGCACCGCGTCCTCGCCCGAAAGCACCGCGTCGGCCGCCGAGATCACGGCTAGATCGCGCCCGAACAGCCCCAGCGTATCAAGGCTCGGCGCGGTTTCGAGAACGCCGCCAAGGGGATACCGGCCGAATGTGGGCTTGAAGCCGAACGTCCCGCAAAAGCTTGCTGGCCGGATGACCGAACCGGCGGTCTGCGTGCCCAGCGCCAGATCGGCCTGCCCATCGGCAACAACCGCTGCCGATCCGCTGGAGGAGCCTCCGGGGGTATGCTCCGGATTGTGCGGGTTGGTGGTGGGGCCGGGGTGATAGGTGGCAAATTCCGCCGTCACCGTCTTGCCCAGCACCACGGCGCCTGCCGCGCGCAAACGGGCGACACTTTCGGCATCCATGGCGGCAATGTTGTCGCGGTAGGCGGGTGATCCATGGGTCGTGGGCATGCCCGCAACGTCGATCACGTCCTTGACGCCGAGCACCAGCCCCGCCAGCGGCCCGGTGCCACCCTTGGCGCTCTTGTCGAGATAGGCCCAGCCGCGCACCACATCGTCGCGCGCTTCGATCCGGGCAAGGCAGGTGTCCAGCCCCATCCGATCAGCCGCCCACGAACCGGTGGCCCCACAGCATCGGCGCGTCGTAGTTGCGGATTTCCCAATCCGGCCCGATTTCGCGCCCGCCATAGCCATATTCCAGCCAGAAGCCCGACGGGGTCTGCAGATAGAAGCTCTGCATGTGATCGTTCGAATGCTTGCCCGGTTCGATCATCACCGGAATGCCCATGTCGCGCACCAGATCGTAGCCGTAGCCGACGTCGTCGTAGGACTGGGCCTCGACCATCAGGTGCATCAGTTCGCCGGCTGGTGAATTGGGTCCGTCCTTCATCAGCGCCAGCGTGTGGTGGCGGCTGTTGCAATGCATGAATACGGCATCGTTGTCGTCCCACGCGATGTAGTCCGAAATCGCGAAACCCATGATATCCTGATAGAACTTCACCGACGCGGCGAGATCCTTGACCCAGTATACGACATGGCCGAGGCCGAGATTGCCGGTCTTGTAGCCGCTGATCCCGCGGCTGGGCGCGAAGGGCGTGTTGGAGACCAGCGGGCCGTAATAGATCTCCTGCCGGTTGCCGATCATCGGGCAGGTGAAACTGAAGAGTTCCTTGACCTTGCGCTGCGCGCGCAGGTCTGCGCCCTCCGCGGTCACGGCGACACCGTGGGCCTGCAGCGTGGACACCAGTGCCGCAAGTTTCTCGCTCGTGCTGACTTCCCAGCCGATGGCCTCGACGCTGTCGGTGGTATCCGCGGTCAGGGTCAGGCGGTGGTGATAGCTGTCGATGCGGTAGTCGACCACGCCGTCGCGCTCGCGCGGCTCCATGCCGAACACGCGCTCAAGCAGTTCGCGCCATGCGTCCAGCTTGCTCACCTTGAGAGCCATATACCCCAGACTATCAACGCCCATAACTTCTGGCTCCAGCTTGCGTTCAGCTCGCGACGAACTGTTCCGCGTGAATATTGCCGGGCGCAACGCCCAGTGCCTGCAAATGGCTGCGCGCCGCCGCGATCATGCCCGGCGGACCGCACAGGTAAGCCACCGTTTCCGGATCGAGCGGGCCGTCCGCGCCGACTGCCTCGACCGGATTGCCGATCCGCACGCCATCGGGCGCCGGGCCGCGATCAACCGAAGTCGTGACCGACAGGCTGGGCAGCCACATGCTGCGCAGGCCAATCGCCTCGCCGTGGAACAGGCCCTCGGCGCTTTGGCAGCCGAAACTCAGATGGATCGGCGGCTTTCGGCCTGACTTCGCGCGGATCACGTCGATCATGGACATCATCGGGGCAAGGCCGGTGCCGCCCGCAATCATCACCAGCGGCGCCTTGCCCGTCTCCTGCAGGAAGAACGCGCCATAGGGCCCGGAAATCTCCAGCACCGTATCCACTGCAGCCTTGCCAAGCAGCCACTCGGACATGACGCCGCCCGGCAGCAGGCGGATCAGCAGCTCGATCTTCGGCAGTTCCGCCGGGGTGGAGGCTATCGAATAGCTGCGGGTCTGGTCGGTGCCCGGCACCTTGATCTGGATGAACTGGCCGGGGCGAAACTCGAACCAGCAATCCTCGGCCAGTTCCAGCTCAAGCCGCATCACGTCGGCGGCCACCCGCTCCACCGCGTTGACGAAGGCATGGCCCTCGACAGCCCGGTTTTCGCCCACCTTGCTGTCGTAGGGCAGCGCAAAGCGGCAATCGCCGTGCGCGCCGGTCACGCATAGCAGGCGCTGGCCCGCCGCGCGTTCCGAGGCAAGGAGGGAGGAGCTGCACCCAGGCAGGGTTGCCGCCTCGCCCTCCACCAGCGTGGCGAGGCAGCTGGAACAGCTGCCCGAGCGGCACTGGTGGAGCAGAGGGAGCCCTGCCGCCAGCCCGGCTTCGAGCACGCTGCCGCCGGGATCGACCGCCAGTTCGTGTTCGATCCCGTCGCTGAAGGCCAGGACTACCCTGTGCGCCACCGGTCCCGGCATCAGTAGTTGTTCACGTCTTCGATTTTCTGCACGAAGTATCCGGGCGCCTTGCCCTCGGCGAGGTTGCGCAAGCGGATGCTCGAGGTCTTGGTCGCCCCCGGCACGCCCTTGCCCGGCTTGGCAATGCCCCGGTTCCAGCGCGAGGCCAGCTTGCGCCAGGTGATCGGCGAAATGTCGGTCGAGACCAGCTGTTCGGCATCCCAGCCGGTGCCGTCGGCGTAGAATTCCTCCATCGCCTCGCGCGCATAGAGATCGCAATCGTTGAACCCACGCAGGCACAGCGGCAGGAACACGCGGTCGAACCGGTGCTTGAACGCGGCCTTTTCCTTGTCGGTCGGGCACACCTTCACCATGACTTCCCAGTATTCATACGTGTCGTCAGTGATCGGCACGTACCATTCGTACTGGACGATGTGCTCCTCGGGCCAGTTTTCCACCATCAGGACGCCCGGCATGACCACCGACGTGCGATAGAAGCGGCCGTTAAGGCTGTCGATCTTTAGGCCGAGCTGCTCGTTTTCCAGAACCGGCTTCCACCGGTCGGTAAACAGCCACTGCATCATGCCCTTGGGGCCGTCCTCGTCCTCGATCAGCGTGATCGGCTCTTCGTGATCGGGCAGGATGCCCAGCGGCAGCACCCAGTTCAGCGCGTGGACAATGGTGTTGTCCATGTGGACCAGGATGTGCGCGTTATCGAAGCCGTTCTCGCAGGCAATGCGCCAATTGCTCTGCCCGGTACGGTGCATGCCGAGCGCGACGGCGCCCTCATCGTACAGGCTGGGCGCGGCCGGCCACAGCGGGTGCGGAAACTTCTCGCTGTTTTCCGGGAAGCGGATCGGCAGATCGCTGGAAAGCGGCGGCACGTCTTCGAGCGGGAAATCATCTTCGCGCACGAACACGAAGATCATGCCGGCCACTTCCTCGACCGGATAGGACGTGATGCCGGTCGTGCCGACCAAGGGATCATCCGGATTGGCGACGATGGTGGAGAGCTTGCCGCCATCCAGATCGAAGGTGAAGCCGTGATACCAGCAAGTGATCGTGCTCTTGTTGAAGCACATCGGCTTGGCCGAAAGCCGCACGCCGCGGTGGAGGCACTGGTCCTTCAGCGCAAAGACCTTGCCATCGACGCGGCGCAGCACGATCGGGATGCCCGCGATCTGGATGCCTTCAACTTTGTCCTCGGGCAGTTCTTCGCTGAACAGCGCGGGATACCAGTGGTTGATGAAGCCCCAGGCCGCGTCCTTGTAGGGCTGGTACTGGCTCTGGGTCTTGCTGTCGTTGATGCGCTGGTCGCTGGTGGTGTTGATCCGCACGGTGGAGCGGCGGCGGACAGGCGTGGCTTCATTCATCTCGCTGGGTCCTTTCAGGCGGGCGGGCTCAATCGGTGTTATGGTTGTGGTTCAAAGGGTGCCGAGCAGGAAACGGGAGACGACATCGTCGTGCTCCTCGGGGCGCTCCCACTGCGGCCAGTGCGCACAGCCGCGCATGATGTGCTTCTTTGCGCCGGGAATGATCTCGGTCAGACGGTGCGCGGCATCCTCGCCGTGGATCGGGTTCTTGTCGGTCCACAGCACCAGCGTGGGGCAGGCGATCTTCACGATGTCCGCTTCCTGCCAGTAGAATTCGGCAATGTTCGGCGCGAACAGACGCTCGTAATATTCGATGAGGGCCGTGCGGGTTTCCGGGATCGACCACAGCGCGCGGCGCAGATCGACCAGTTCGTCGGTCACCCCGCCCAGCGGCATCAGCCATTCGAGCCGCTTGCGCAGCAATTCTGGCGTTGGATTGAGCAGCGCGTTCATCGAGGTCTGGCGCAGCGCGTCGAGATCGGAATCGCCCTCATGCACATGCTCGGGATCGAGATGCATGCCCCAGGTCGTGTTGAGGATGACCTTGGACGTCCGGTCCGGGTGGTTGATCGCCATGTCATAGGCGATCCAGCCGCCCAGCGATTCGCCTTCGACCACAGCCTTCTCGATGCCCATGTGGTCCATCAGGTTCAGCAGCTGGTCGGTGAACTGGGTGAGCCAGTTTTCCTTCGCGCGGGGCGCACCATCGGAGAACGCGGGGCGTGAGGACATGCCGTGCCAGATGAAGTCGATGGCATGCGGCTGGCACACCCGTGCAAGCCGCGTCATGTTGCGCGAATAGGTTTCGGCATGCCCGCCGCCGCCGTGCAGCAGGAACACGTGCTCACCCCCGGCCTCGCTGGAGGCGGAAATGCAGCGGGTCACATACTTGCCCGTATCGATGAAACGCGTCTCGGTACCCAAAAGGTCGACATGGATGGTCACGCAGAAAACTCCCCATGGGTCATGCGGCATCGCCGCGCCCTTGTCTCATTGCTGACAGACTGTGAATCGAAAATCAATTGAAATTCTATCGAGGATGGGCATTGTGCTTGACAGGCCCGACAGCGGGCCGCAGTGATAGTTTAAACTTGAAATATCTGGACGGCCAAAACGCGATCGACGCAGCCACAAGAACGGAGGGACATATGCCAGCAGTTGAAAACCGGATGCGCAGAGCGAATCACTTCAAGCTCGGCACCTTCTCGACCAACTGCTCCAGCGGCATGTCCGTCACCAAGATTCCCGAGCGGTGGGACGCCAGCTGGGACAGCAATCTCGCGCTTTCAAAGCTGCTCGACGATGCCGGGATCGACTTCATGCTGCCGATCGCGCGCTGGATCGGTTATGGCGGTGAAACCAACTTCCACGGCCATGTGCTGGAAACGATGACCTGGGCCGCGGGCCTGCTCGCATCGACCAAGCGCATCTCGGTAATCGCCACGATCCACACCGCCTGCAACCATCCGGTGGTTGTCGCCAAGCAGATCGCCACGATCGACGCCATCGGCCAGGGCCGCGCCGGGCTCAACATCGTGGCCGGCTGGAACAAGCCCGAATACGAAGCGCTGGGCCTGACGCTGCCGGACGACCACGAGACGCGCTATGCCTATGCGCAGGAGTGGTTCGACATTATTCAGGAGCTGTGGGCGAGGCCCGGCGCGTTCGACATCACCACCGAGCATTTCAACCTGAAGGGCATCGAATCCGAGCCCAAGCCGGTCAGCGGTCGTCCGCCGATCCTCAACGCTGCGGGATCAGGCCTCGGACGCGAATTCGCGACGCGCAATGCCGATTTCCTGTTTACGTCGGTCATCGATTTCGACCGTTCGCGCGAGGAAATCGCCGAATTGAAGGCGCAGGCCGCCGCACAAGGACGCGATGTCGATGTGCTGACCTTCAGCCACGTCGTGTGCCGCCCCACCGAGAAGGAAGCGCAGGATTACCTGCAACACTTCGCGCAGGACAACGCCGACTGGGAAGCGGTCGACAATCTCGTCCGCCTCCAATTCGCCCATGCGCAGAGCTTCCCGCACGACCTTCTGGCGCTGATCCGCGACCGGTTCGCCATGGGCCACGGCGGCATTCCGCTGATCGGCACGCCGGAGCAGGTGGCCGACGGGCTGTGCCAGCTTCACGAGCTGGGCCTTGGCGGCACCACGCTCTCGTTCGTGGATTACGGCAAGGAATTCCCGTATTTCCGCGACAACGTGCTGCCGATCCTGGAGGCCCGGGGTATTCGCCAGGCTGATTGATGGCTGTTTCGGCCTAGCCGAAACAGGGCGGCACCTGCCCACTCCCCCGCCCGGCCACCCACGAGAGTACCCTGAATGGGTGGCCGGGCGGGGGAGTGGGCCGGTGCCGCCATCCGCGTTAGCGGATCAAGCTCAATCTGCCACCGGCGTGGCAGGCGCGCCCTCGGGCATATAGTACCGCTCCATCCGGCGCTTGAGATCGGCGGGAATTGGCTGCGAACCCTTGGCGTTGGCATCGGTGAACAGCAGCGTCTGATGCACGCGCATCCGGTGTTCGCCCCGGCAGGATACTTCGTGGCGCAAGTCGAACGAGCTGGTCCCAAAGCGCGTGACCGAAGTTTCGAACGTCAGCCGGTCGCCCATCATCGAGCGGCCGGTGAAATCGACGTTGAAATGCACTGTCGGCGTCGCGAGGTTGCGGTGGAACAGCAGTCCCGAAAAGCTCGCCTCCAGCGCGTCCTCGAACCAGTCTTCGACCACGCCGTTGATCATCTCGAAATAGCGGGCGTAGAAGACGATCCCGGCCGGGTCGCAATGCGCGAAACGGACAAGAACTTCACGTTGGTAGGCTGGCATCAGGTGGCTCCGGCGCCGCTCAGGACCTGGCGGGCAATGATCAGCTTCTGCACTTCACTGGCGCCTTCGTAAATCCGCAAGGGGCGAATCTCGCGCAGCAGTTCCTCGACAACCTGCCCGGTTACAACGCCAAGTCCACCGTGGAGCTGGACCGCCTTGTCGATCACGATTTGCGCCTGATCGGTCGCGAACAGCTTGGCCATCGCCGCCTCGCGGCTGACGCGGCCCTTGCGGACGTCCTTGGTCCAGGCCGCGCGGTAGACCAGCAGCGCCGACGCATCGATATCGATCGCCATTTCCGCGATCTGGCTCTGCGCAATCGGCATGTCGGCCAGCGTCGATCCGAACAGCTTGCGCGATTTTACCCGGGCCAGCGCCTCATCCAATGCACGCCGGGCGAAACCGAGCGCAGCGGCGCCTACGGTGGAGCGGAAGATATCGAGATTGGCCATCGCCTGTGCAAAGCCTGCGCCCGCCGTGCCAACAAGCGCGTCCTTTGGCACCTTCATGCCATTGAAGCGCAGCGTGGCCAGAGGATGCGGCGCTGCAACGTGAATGCGTTCGGCAATTTCCAGCCCCGGCGTGTCCGCATCGATCACCAGCGCCGAAAGCCCGCGCGCACCCGGTGCCTCGCCGGTGCGCAGGAACGTCACGTAGAAGTCCGCGATCCCGCCGTTGGAGATATAGGTCTTGGCCCCGTCGACGCGGTAGTGATCGCCCATGTCGGCGGCAGTTGAGGCGGTGGCGGCAACGTCCGAACCACTGTCCAGCTCGGTTAGCGCGAAGGCTGCCACCAGTTCGCCGCGCGCAACGCCCGGCAGGTACTTCGCCTTCTGCGCGTCATTCCCGAAGTTGGAGATCACGCCGCTGCCAAGGCCCTGCATCGCGAACACGAAATCGGCGAGGCCGAAGTGCCGGGCAAGGGTTTCGCGGATCAGGCAGAGCGAGCGGACGTCGAGTTCATCGAACATCCCGCCATGGCTGGCGGGCACGCAATAGCGCAGCCAGCCGCCTTCGCCCAATCGCCGCACCAGCACGCCGCAGGTGGCATCGACATCGCCGTGATCGTGCGCGAGCGGGGCGATATGCTCCGCCGCCCATGCATCGAGTTCGCGCGCAAGGGTGCGGTGGTGGTCCTCCAGAAAGGGCCAGTCGAGGAAGCTGGTATCGGCCATGTCAGTTGCCCTCGAACACGGGTTTCTGCTTCGCGACGAACGCGTGATAGGCGCGCGCAAAGTCTTGCGTCTGCATGCAGATCGCCTGCGCCTGCGCTTCCGCCTCGATCGCGGCATCCACGCCCATGTCCCATTCGGCGTGGAGCTGGGTCTTGGTCATGGCGTTGGCGAAATTGGGTCCGGCGGCAATCTGCGCGGCCATCTTGTGCGCTTCGGCCAGCACGCCGTCCTGCGCGGTGATACGGTTGAAGAAGCCCCAGCGCTCGCCTTCCTCGGCGCTCATCGCGCGGCCCATGAACAGCAGTTCGCTGGCCCGGCCCTGCCCGATGATGCGCGGCAGGATAGCGCAGGCGCCCATGTCGCAGCCAGCAAGGCCGACGCGGTTGAACAGGAACGCCACCTTCGCATCAGGCGCTGCGACCCGCAGATCCGAAGCCATCGCGATGATCGCGCCGGCGCCGGCGCAAATACCGTCCACCGCCGCGATTACCGGCTGCGGGCAATGCCGGATCGCCTTGACCAGATCGCCGGTCATGCGCGTGAAATCGAGCAGTTCGGGCATGGTCATGCCGACCAGCGGGCCGATGATTTCATGCACATCGCCGCCCGAGCAGAAGTTTCCGCCCGCGCCGGTGATGACGATGGCCTTGACCGCAGGGACCTTGATCAGCGTGCGGAACAGATCGCGCAGTTCGGCATAGGATTCGAAGGTCAGCGGGTTCTTGCGCTCGGGCCGATTGAGCGTGATCGTGCCCACGCCATCGGCAAACGACCACAGGAAATGGGCGGGCTGATAATCAGACGGGTTCATGCATCCTCCGCAGGGCGCGCGCCATTCTGCAGGGCGCTGTTGAGTGTGGTGGTCAAGTCGAGCAGGGTCGCCATGTCCTCGTCGGACATCGCGGAAAACAGCGAGTCGACCAGTGCCTCATGCTTGTCGGCCATCTCGCGGAAAGCGCTGCGGCCTTCGGGCGTGAGGACGACATGCTGCACGCGCCGGTCGTCGGGATCGATCTCGCGGCGGATCAGGCCGTCTTCCACGAGGCGGTTGACCAGCCCGGTCAGATTGCCGTTCGAAACCAGCAGGTGATCGGTCAGCTGCGACATCGTGATCGGGCCAGTCTCGCGGTCGAGCGCGGAGAGCACGTCGAAGCGCGGCAGGGTGCTGTCGAACTCGGTTTTCAGATAGCCGCGAATGCGCTTCTCGATGATCGTCGTCGCGCGGAGCATCCTGAGCCAGACGCGGAGCGATTGTTTGGCATGGGGAACTGCCATCTACATCACCTCTCCACCGGCAATCGCGATGGATTGCCCGTTGACCGAACCGGACAGCGGATCGCACAGCCACAGCGCTGTTGCCGCCACTTCTTCGGGCTTTATCAGCCGCTTCTGCGGATTGTCCCGGACAAACTGGGCCAGCACCTCATCGGCGTGCTTGCCGGTCTTGGCGGTGACTGCGGCGAGTGAACGCTGCACCAGTTCGGTATCGGCAAAGCCCGGGCAGATCGCGTTGGCCGTGGCACCAGTGGTCGCGAGTTCGAGCGCCAGCGTGCGGGTCAGGCCGATCACGCCATGCTTCGCTGCGGCATAGGCCCCGGTATAGGCATAGCCCTTGAGGCCGGAGGTGCTGGCGACGGTGATGATCCGGCCGTTCGCGGCCTGCGACACGTCCTTCAGCACGGCGCGGGTGCACAGGAACGCGCCGGTGAGGTTTACCGCGATCATCTGCTGCCACAGCGCCATCGAGGTCTTGGCAACCGGCGCGGTTTCCACCCCGCCAGCGTTGTTGACGAGGATGGTGACGGGCGCGATGGCCCGCGCCGCGGCCATCGCGGCCTCGACCGAGGCTTCATCGGTAACGTCGATCTGGATCGCCGCAGCGCCCGGCAGCGTGGCCACGACCTGTTGGAGAGGCTCCAGCCGCCGCCCCATGAGCGTCACCCTCGCGCCCGCCCCGTACAGGGTGCGCGCGATGGCCGCGCCGATGCCGGTGCCGCCGCCGGTGATGACCGCGTGATGGCCGGTCAGGTCCGTCATACGTTCAGCACCGCCTGCCCCGCGACCAGACTGTGCGCCCGCGCCAGATTGCGTGAGAGCTGATCGAAGCCGTTGCGATACGGCAGCGGCACGCCCGCCCCATCGCCGCCCAGTTCGGCCGCAGCGCGCAGCGTCCACGCCGGATCGATCAGGTGCGGCCGGCCCAGCGCACACAAGTCGGCGCGGCCCGAGGCGAGGATCGAGTTGACGTGATCGACCTCGAAGATGTTGCCCACCGCCATCACCGGCACGTCCAGTTCGTTGCGGATCAGATCGGCAAACGGGGTCTGGTACATGCGGCCGTAGATCGGCCGTGCCTCCCGCGTGGTCTGGCCGGTAGAGACGTCGATCAGGTCAGCGCCCGCCTCGCGGAACGCGCGGGCCACTTCCACCGCATCGCGCCCGGTCAGGCCGCCTTCGCCGATCCAGTCGGTTGCGGAAATGCGCACCGACATCGGCTTGTCCTGAGGCCAGGCGGCCCGCATCGCGCGGAATACTTCCAGCGGATAGCGCAGGCGATTTTCCAGGCTGCCGCCATAGGCATCGGTCCGGTGGTTGAGCACCGGCGTGATGAAGCTCGAGATCAGGTAGCCATGCGCTGCGTGGAACTCGACCATGTCGAACCCGGCGCGGACCGCGCGGTGCGTCGCTTCAACAAACTGGTCGCGCACTGTGTCCATATCCGCGCGCGTCATTTCGCGCGGGGTCTGGTTGGCGGTGGACCATGGCACCGGCGAGGCGGCGATCAGGGGCCAGTTGCCGTCTTCCAGCGGGGCATCGATGGCGTCCCACCCAAGCCGCGTCGAACCCTTGGCGCCGCTGTGGCCAAGCTGCAGCGCGATCTTGGCGGGGCTGCTGGCGTGGACAAAATCCACGACCCGCCGCCACGCCGCCTCCGCTTCGTCGCTGTAGAGCCCGGTGCAGCCCGGCGTGATCCGCCCCTCGGGCGAAACGCAGGTCATCTCGGTGAAAACGAGGCCCGCCCCGCCCAGCGCGCGCGCGCCATAGTGCACGAGGTGGAAGTCGGTCGGCACGCCATCGGCCGCGCTGTACATCGCCATGGGGGAGACAGTGACGCGGTTGGCCAGTTCCATGCCGCGCAAGTGAAACGGCGTGAACATCGGTGGCACCGGCTTGTCGACCGGGTGGCCGAAGGCCTTTTCGGCAAAGGCCTTTTCGAGCTGCGCCAGCCACGCCGGATCGCGCAGCCGCAGGTTCTCGTGGCTCACGCGCTGGCTGCGGGTGAGCAGGGCATAAGTGAACTGCAGCGGATCGAAGTGGAGATAGCGGTCCACTTCCTCGAACCAGCCCATCGAATTCTTCGCCGCGCTCTGCAGCTTGAGCACTTCGACGTGGCGCTCGTCCTGATATTGCTTGAGCCCCTCGGCCAGCGGCAGATCGCTGTCGGCCAGCACTTGTGCCAGCTTGATCGCGTCCTCGAACGCCAGCTTGGTGCCCGAACCGATGGAATAGTGCGCGGTGTGCGCCGCATCGCCGAGCAGGATCAAGTTGCCGTCGTACCACTGATGGCACAGCACGCGCGGGAAGTTGATCCACGCCGAGCCGCGGATGTGCCCGGCATTGGTCATCAAGGGATGACCGCCGAGGTGATCGGCGAAGATCGCCTCGCAGGTCCGGCAGGTTTCCTCCTGGCTCATTTCGCCAAAGCCCCACGCCGCGAACGTATCGGGCTGGCATTCGACGATGAACGTGGAGGTGTTTGCGTCGAACTTGTAGGCATGGGCCCAGACCCAGCCGTGCTTCGTTTCCACGAAAATGAACTTGAACGCATCGAACAGCTGATGCGTACCCAGCCAGACGAACTTGTTGGGCCGCATGTCGATATCGACCTTGAACGTCTCCTCGCGCGTGGCGCGAATGCGGCTGTTCAGGCCGTCGCTGGCGATGACGAGATCGAAGTCCTTGTAGGCCTCCAGGGTGGGATCGACCTCCACTTCGAAGTGCTGGATGATGCCAAGCTCGGCGCAGCGGTCCTGCAGGATATTGAGCAGGCGCTTGCGGCCGATGCCGATGAAGCCGTGGCCGGTGGAGGTGACTTTCGCATCGTTCACATGGACGTCGATATCGTCCCAATGCGTGAGTTCGGCTTCCATCGTCGCAGCGCTGGTGGGGTCGTTGGCGCGCAAGTTCGCCATGGTCTGGTCGGAAAAGACCACGCCCCAGCCGAACGTGTCACCCGGCTTGTTGCGCTCAAAGATCTCGATCTGCGCGTCCGGCTGGCGCAGCTTCATCGAGATCGCAAAGTAGAGCCCGGCTGGACCACCGCCGACACTGGCAATCCTCATCGCACCTTATCCCTTGCTGGTCCCGGCTGGCACTCCGATGGATCGGAACGGCTGGCCGGGGTGAAGTTTCAAGCTTAAAATATCTCGATGTCAAGCGCCCAGAGGGTCTGCCCCGGCCTATAGTCCCGCTCCCGGCGCCTGCATCAATATGTTTTAAGCTTAAATTAGTTCACCGGGGTGCGCAAGGCGCCATTGCTCAAGTGGTGAGCACGGCGGCCAGAATGTCCTCCACTTCCGCCACCGCAAACCGGATGTCCCCAAGGATCACATCGGGCGGGAGGGCAGCGACTTGCGCCGCCCCGCGCGAGGCGGAAAGCGCGGCGAGGACGCGCCCATCCGGGCTCCGAACTGGCACGGCAATGCATTGCAGGCCTTCGGCAATCTCACCGTCGTCGAGCGCGAAGCCTTGCTCGCGCACCCGGGCGAGTTCGCGGCGCAGGGCATCGGGCTCGGTGATCGTGCGCGCGGTCAGCGGCGGGAACGGACCTGTCGCGAGATAGGCCTCGCGGTCTCCGGCGGGCAGCCACGCCAGCAGCACTTTGCCGATCCCCGAGCAATAGGCCTCCAGCTGCATGCCGACCCGCGTGAACAAGTCGCCCGCGCCTTCCCCTGTCTTGATCCGGTAGGTCACCATGTCGCCTTCCAGCGTGCCAAGCTGGACAACGCAGCGCAGCTGGCCTGCGAGCCGGTGCAGCACCGGGGCCGCGCAATTGGCAATCACCTGCTTTTCATCGAGTTGCCCCAGCAGGCGCAGCAGGCGAGGGCCGGCTACGTGAAATCCCCGGCCCTGCCGCGCAAGATACCCATCGGCGACAAGCGAAGCGACCTGGCGATGTGCGGTGGCCACCGGCACATCCAGATCCCGTGCGATGGCCGCGACACTGCGCGTCGCCCCCTCGGCGATGATCGCCTCCAGCATCGCGAGCGCGCGCGACAACGAACTCAATAGCGGCGTCCCGGTTCTCATGATGCGAGATGTTAGTCCGCCCGCCCAGTGGCGCAACCCCTGAACTGGCGGTATCCCTCGGAGCTCGGAGGAGAGCCACAATGACGACCAGCCACGACGATCTCGCGCGCCGTCTGCGCGATGCCTACACCGGCGGCACGGTGCCTCCTCTGCGCGACGGGCTGGAGCCGACCGACGCTGCAGGCGCCTATGCCGTTCAGGAGATCAACACGCGGTTCTGGCAGGCGCAAGGCCGCCGCATCGTTGGCCGCAAGGCGGGGCTGACGGCCAAGGCGGTGCAAGTGCAGCTCGGCGTGGACCAGCCCGATTTCGGCGCC
>CANCET010000018.1 GCA_947375105.1 Sphingomonadaceae bacterium | reverse complement strand
GTCGAGCTGCCCGAATAGCCCGGCGCAACCAGCGATATGAACATGCGGTCGATGTCAGACGGATAAACCGGATCCGCCTCGCCGGGCAGCAGAAACCCGCCGGAAAGCGCCGAGAACGCCAGTGTCACCACCGCGTCGGTCGGAGTCCCCACGGCATAGTTCCACAGCCGCACGTACCAGCCACGCGGATTGCCCGCCGCGTCGCGCCCTTCGATGGTCAAGGTTGGCCCGTTGACCGCATCGAGCGCGAGCACACCGCTCGAACGCCAGCGAAACGAAAGCGTCAGCCGCGCATAATCGCGGTCCGTATCGTAGGCGAGCAGCGGATGGTCCCACCGGTCCGCACTTTCCCAGATCAGCCCGATCAGGTCGTTGGCCTTCTGAAACACCGCATCCACGCGCAGCGCGTCGGGTGCAGTGGTCACCACCGATGCCATCGCCGGGCGCGGAAAGTCGACCGTCCAGAAGCGCGGATCGAACCGCTGGATCGTGTCGGTCGCCTGTACTGTGCGGCGGCTAGCCAGCCAGAAGCTCATGACCTCTCGTCCCTCTTCAATAGTCGCTGAGAGCGCGGCGCACCGCCTGCGCCACCTGGCGGCTTGATCGGCGCAAGCTCTCCGGGCTGCTGCTGCCCTCGGGCGACACCACCCGGATCGAGACATTGACCGCGCGGCCACCACCACCACTGCCGCTGCCGGCATCGACCTGCCCGGCGGATGTGGGGACAAACAGTTCAGGCCCCCGCTCCCCGACCAGATAAGGGCGACCCGGAGAAACCGGGCCGCCCGTCGCTCGGCCCGGCAGGCCGAAGATCGAACCGATCAGGCTGCCGAGCCCCAGCACGCCGCCGCCAATGCCGCCACCGCCCGATCCGCCGATCCCGATCGAGGCCAGCCCGCCGCGCAAGGCCTGCGCCGCGATGTCGTCAATGACCCTGAGACCAGTGCGGCGCAGGTCCTCGAAACCGAGGCTCCCGCGCCGTACCGCGCCCAGCAAGCCGCGCTCCAGCACATCGCCGCCTTTGCTGAAGCCATCGACCACGATCGAATCGAAGCTGCTGCGCATCTGGCCGATGTCGGCCGCAAACCCGTCAGTGCTCGCGCGCACGTCGACGACCAGCGTAGAAAGACTATCCATGTGCGTCGTGCTCCATCATCGCGGTCAATGTCGCCATGTCGATCCCGCCCGCAGCCGGCGGCGCCGCAGCTGAAACGATCGCCGCCAGCTCGGCCGGCGTTGCGGCCCAAAAGGTGTCCGGGGTCCAGCCGATCAGCAGGGCCGCCTGGCCCGAAAGCCGGGTTGCGGCCTCGCCGAAGCGCTTGCTCATCCGCCGCCTTTCAGCACCTGCATCAGCAAGCTGCGCAGCGCCGGCGTACAAGCTGCGAGGCCTGCCTTCGTCACCGCATCGGCAAAGGCTTCACGGCTCTGGTCTGAAGGGTGCGCCAAGCAGTGCCAGAACAGCGCGACCATCTCGCCGAGCTTGAGCTCACCGCCGCTGGCCCGTTCAACCAGTGCGAACAGCGGCCCGAGTTCCTCCTCGGCGGCCACCAGCGCCCCGAACGTCGGGCGCAGCACATGGGCCGCGCCGTCAAGCAGCAGGGCGATTTCGCCGCGGTGCGGATTTGCGGGCGTCGCAATATCGTGCGCGCCGCTCATACCTGCACCACCACGCCAGAGCTCTCGAGCGACATTGTGTAGTTGCGCTCGCCGTTGAAATCCCCGGCATAGTCGAGCCGCTGGACGAGGAACTTGCCGCGCATCTTCTCGCCGCCCTCGAACGAAAGCTCGTAATCAGTGATCGTCCCGGCAAGCGCGTTGCCGCGCACCTGGCCTTCGGCCGCGCTGCCCAGGAAGATGCCGGCCGCGCTCACGCTGACCGAACGCGTTCCCGCGCCCGAAAGCAGCTCGCGCCAACCTCCTGAATCCTTGCTGGTCACCACCACGAGTTCGCCGTTGATCGAAAGCTGCGTCGTGCGCAGTCCGGCAACGGTGTTGTAGGTCGGCGTTGCGGCACCATCGCTGATCTTCAGCAGAAAGGCGCTTCCCTTCTGTGCGGCCATGTTGATTCTCCTATTTGGAAGAGGCGTGTTGTCCTGGTCAGGGTGGCGGCGGTCAGACCGCCAGCACCCTCGCCCGGTATTCAAGCACCAGCGAGCGCAGTGCCTCGCCGCGCTGTTCGGCTCGGGCCTTGAGGAATGTCAGGCTGGCGATCTGGAACCCGGCGGCGCTCTGGTCGGCGGGAAGGCTCTCCATGCGCGTCTCGATCGCGCTGATCAGACCCGCCTCGGCGAGTTGCTCATAGCCGCGGTAGTTCAGTTCGAGCGCCACGCGGATCTCGCGCCCGCGCCCGCTTTTCGTGCTCCAGTCCGTGCTCGCGCTCGCCGTCAGCGCCAGCCACGGCAAGGCCGTCTTGATCGGCGCTTCCTCGACGATTGCGTTCAGCCCTTCAGCCAGCGTCGCGTCGGCCGCGAGCCACGCCACCACCACGGCGCGAAATGCCAGTTCCATTGCTCACTCCTGTCACAGCAACGGCCAAAGCCACCGCGCGGATCGCCATTTGGCAGTATTGTCGGGCGCAGCGCGCTGTGCGGCCCGGGCTTCGGCAATGCGGCGCGCGGCAGCGATCAATTGCTGCTGCACTTGTGCAATGTTGCTGCCGGTGCCGATCATGCGATGCGCATCCGCCGCCAGGGCCGCCATAGCGCGGCAACCGAAGCCGGCGGCCCGGCCATCGCCTTGTCGGCATCGCGCGTGCGGTGCTGATAGGCTGCCCAGCGCACGATCCCCTGCTGGATCGCATCGGGCAGCGTGTCCCAGCTTTCGGCCAATCCAGCCGTGAATCGCACTGCCACACGGGTCTGGGTGATCGGCCACGTGAGCCGCATCCTTCCCGAACCGTCGGCGTCGATGTCGATCTCGTAGGCGGTCGCCGCAAGAGAAGTTCGCGTTCCGTCCATGGCGATCGCCAGCACGCCGGTGATCGCCTGCACGGGCCGCGTGGCCAGAGCCTGCCATTCGCCGCAGGCCGGCAGAATCTCCTCGCAGCCCGATGCCAGTGGCATCGCGCCGATAAATCCTTCGCATAGCTCGAGCGCGGTCCTGATGAGACCTGTCAGCTCCGCGTCATCGCGCGACGTACTGATGCCAAGCCATGCCTTGAGCTCGGCGAGCGCCGTCGATGCCAGGGTCGGCGGCGCGGTTATTGCCCGCTTCATGGCAATCTCCGGTGTTCTGGGGATGGGAATATCCGGGAGCAGAAAAAGGGGTGCGCCCGCGGCGTGAGGGGAGTCGCCGCGGGCGCGCAGTGGGCGCGTCAGGGGAATGCGCGCCCACCCCCAGCCCGATCAGGCCGAACCCGATCAGGCCGAGATCTTGAGCAGCTTGATCGCGTCGCTGTCGAGCACCTGGCCACCCACCCGGCGCGTCGCGTAGAACTGCACGTAGGGCTTGTTGGTGTAGGGGTCGCGCAGGATCGTCGTCGCGGTACGTTCCGCGATCAGATAGCCGGCCTTGAAGTTGCCGAACGCGACCGGGAAATTACCCGCGCCGATATCGGGCATATCCTCGGCTTCGATCACGGGATAGCCCAGCAGTCGGCTCGGCTGGCCGTCGATGATGCCTGCCTGCCACAGGAACGAGCCGTCGGCCGACTTGAACTTGCGGATCGCAGCCAGCGTGGCCGAATTCATCATCCACACCGCACCCTGACGCAGCGCGGCCTTCATCGAAAAGACCATGTCGATCAGCTTCGATTCGGGCGCCGAGTCAAATGCCGTGGCATTGCCCGATGCGATGAACTGCAGCGCGCCGAAGGCGCGCGTCGCATCATTCGTGGCAGCCGTCGGGCCAGTGAGGAACCCCTTGGGCTGATTGGTGCCGGTGCCGTTGATGAAGGCAGCACCTTCCGCACGGGCAAACTCCGTGGCAATTTCGCCAGCGAGCCAGGCACTCACGTCGAACGCCGCGTCGTCCAGCATCTGCTGGGTGGCCGAAGGGCTTGCATAGAGTTCGCCCAGCGGCGGCACGATCTCGGCCAGCTTGGGGCTGGCCGTTTCGGTGCGCGCACCGGTTTCGCTCGCCCAACCCGAAGCCGTGCCGCCGATCGAGATCAGGCGGCGGAAACCGCTGGTGCTCGTCTGCACCACATTGGCTACGCTGCGGACGGGGCTGATCTTGACGAGGCGACGAGCGATTTCTGCATCAATCGGGCGCGGAACGGCAAAGCCGCCGTCGGCCGAGGAGCCGATCGAGAGAGACTTCAGCTCGGTCTCGCGGCCCATGCGCAGATAGCCGTCAACGAAGCCCTTGAGTTCGGGCGAATTGTCGATGGCACCTTCCGCTGCGCCGCTGATCACCGGACGAACCGCCGCGCGGTTCACCTTGTCGAGCCGGCCCTTCACTTCGGCGATGTCGCCGCGCAGCGCCGCAATGGCGGCCGCGGTTTCATCCTGGCGCGTCACGATATCGAACGACGCGTCGAACGCGTCGGCCTTGGTCTCGATTGCGCTGCTGATGGCGCTTTCGGGGGTGTTGATGTCCATGGAACCGAACGTCCTTTCTAGATGGCGACCGGCGGAACTTGCGCTCCGGTGCGGTCTTTCCGGGGGTAACGAAAACGTGAGGGTTTACGCCGGCGCCAATCTGCCGCCGTTGCTGTCGACATAGTGGACCCGCGCCAGCTGCTGCATGGGACGGGTAACCAGGCTGACTTCGATCAGGTCGACGCTGCGCAGTTCGCGCCCGCCGCCCTGCGGTGCGGCATCGCGCACCCGATATCCGAACGAGAGGCCGTTCACGGCACCCTCGGCCAATGCCTTGGCTGCAGGACCGGCACCGGGCGAGAGCGATGCGATCACTCGCAAACCGTGGCGGTCTTCCTCGGCGAGATCGACCCAGCCGATGCGCTGGCCCGTGCGATGCTGCCAAAGCAAGGGAAGGCGCACACCCGCCTGCTTGCGAGCCGCCAGTGTCTCGGCAAATGCGCCCGGCACGATCACATCGCCGCCACTGTCCCGTTTGCCGAACACGGCTGCGTAGCCTGCAAAGCGCAGTTCTCCGGTAGCCGGGCTGGTGGCCGGGGCGGGGGGCGTGCCTGCTTCGGCGCTCATCGCAGCACGTCCTGCGAACCGAAGCGCACCGCGAGGCCCAGCAGCAGCAACGCGAGCAATCCGCGCACAACCCAACCGACAACAGCCTTCCATGCGCTCGCTTTGGCATCCCGCCAGGCGCGCAGCAGCTCACGCAGTTCGGCCAGATCCTCGTGCGCGGTCTCGTCGGCAAGGCCCATCTGTTCGAGCGCACGCGCGGCACCCAGTTCGCTCGCCTCTTCGACGACTGCTCTGAGGGTGATAAGTTCGGAGCCTTCGTTGCCTGCCTGCGCCAGCAGGCCGGCCAGCATGTCCTCGCGCTTCATGGCATGTCCCCTGGCTTGGCTTCCGCCGATTTGGTCTGAGCGATCCCCAGCATTTGCCGCTTCTCGGCAGGCGTCAGGAAATCGGCGGCCGAAACTTGCGACCAGAGCGACTGGCGGTCCTCCGCCAGTGCCGGCACCCGGTCGAGGTCGACGGTCAGCCGTGCATCGGCGAACCACGGCGTCAGCCCTTCGGTGAGCGCGTCGAGGATCTTGCCCGTCAATGGCAGCAGCGTGAGGCGCCACAGTGCCCGATTGGCCTCGCGATAATTGGAGTAAGTGTTGTCCCCCGGCAGCCCGAGCAACATCGGCGGCACTCCGAAAGCGAGTGCAATGTCGCGTGCCGCTGCGGCTTTGAGGGTCGCGAAATCCATGTCCGCCGGGCTCAGCGCCAACGTCTGCCACTTGAGCCCGCCTTCCAGCACCATCGGCCGCCCGGCATTGGTCTCGCCGGAAAACGCAGCAGCCAGCTCGCTCTTGATCCGCTCGAACTGGTCGGCGCTCAGCGCTGCGCCCGGCTCGCCCGGATCGTATACGAGTGCGCCCGACGGCCGCGCCGCGTTCTCCAGCAGCGCCCGGTTCCACCGCGCCGCAGCGTTGTGGATAGCGACCGCTTCGTCCGCCGCCTCGAGGCACCCTGCGCCATAGTGGTCGTCAGCCGGGTGAAATGCGCGAATGTGGATCAGGTTGGGCCGCCCCAGTTCGTCCACCGCGTCGATCTGCAGCGTCGTCTCGTCCAGCGTATAGGCAAAGGCCGCTGGCCAGCCCCTTGCGTCGGGCAGGATACGCACCCGCTCCGGCCTCAGGGCAAACAGCTCGGCGGGCCGGCCATCGGCATCACGCAGCACCTGCACATAGCCGTTGCCGTGCAGCAGCAACTGGCTCGCCAGGGTTTCGAGCAGCGCCTGACTCGCACTTGTCGCGCTGACGAGCTTCGCGAGTTCCGGGTCCGAGGCCACCAGCGGCGCGCTACCGACGCCTTCGGCCACCAGCCGCACCGCGCGCTGCGCCACGGGATTCTTGAGGTAGGCCTCGCGGATCGCAACCGGGTAGTTAAGTGGTCCGCGCGCGCCGTTCCAATCGCCACCGCGCCATTGGAACGCCTCGGCCCAGGGCGAGACGAACCCGCCGGTCAGAGGCGCACGGTCAGATACTGCGGCGCCCTTGAAGGCCGCCGCAAGGCTTTGCAAAATCGACATGTCCAGCCTTTCAAAGCGCTCGAAGCGGTTCAACGCCTCCCGCATGCGGGAAGCGTTGGGGGAGGGCTTGTCCCTCGCGATCCCTCAATCAATCCAGATGCGCGGTTCCCCTGCACGGCCAAGCATCAGCTCGGTCAACGCCCAGACGCAGGCGTCGGCCCGGTCCGGTGATCGGCCGGGACCTTGATAGGTCCCGCCCGGCAGCAGTCCGCAAAGTTCGTCTTCCAGCCGCGCGAACAGCCCGGCATGGCGGACTCGCCCGGCCTCGTAGAGCGCCGCGACCGGCTCCGCGCGCGCCACCTTGCCGCGGCGCGCATGCACCAACCGCAGCGGCAGCGCCGCATTCGCTGCCCGCAGCACCGCCTCCACCATCGCGCCGCCCTGGTTGGCCTCAGCCACGACCCTGTCAGCCGACCAGCCAAGCACAGCCTCCGCCACCGCTCGTGCCCAACGTTCCGGACTTGCCTTTTCAACCGTGGCATCGGCCAGCACGCGGGCAATCCCGTCATCGCAAAGCCCGCAAACCACGATCCCGCAGGCGTCGCCTTCGGCGCTGGCCGGCGGGTCCACACCTACGATCACTCGCTTCATCACAATGCTGCCGGAAGCTTCGCGGCACCGCTCGATCAGCGCCCGCGTCCACAGCGCACCCGGCAGGTCGTCGATCAGCTCACCGTCCAGTTCCTGCCGCCCGAGCAGCGTGCCGCCAAACTCCCGGGTCACATCGGCTAGGAACCGTCCCGGCAGGTTGGCTTCGTTCTCCAGCGTTGATCCGCGCGTCAGCACGATGTCGCCGTCCGTGTGTGCTTGCGCCGTCAGCCGCCGCACCAGCGGCACGGCTCGCGGTGTCGTGGTCGCCACAATCTGGGGCGCCTCGCCCAGCCGGAGGCCCAGCATCAGGTTGTCCCAGCACCGCCGCGCCTGGCCTTGGTTGTCCTCCCACTTGGCAATCTCGTCGCACCACGCATGGCTGTGCTGCGGTCCGCGCAGCGCCTCGGCCTCCGCCGCCGAATAGAGCAGCGCCTGTGCCCCGCCGGGCCACACGATGCGGCGTAGCGAGGGTTCATAGCGCGGCCGCATATGCGGCGGGCTCACCGCCATCAGCCCGCTCTCACCCTCGACCATCACGCTGCGCGCTTCGTGGAGCGAAGAAGCCACCAGCGCGATCCGCGCCGAAGGGTCGCGCTCGGCCACCATCCGCACCCATTCCGATCCGGCGCGCGTCTTGCCAAAGCCGCGCCCCGCCATGATCAGCCACACCCGCCAGTCGCCCTGCGGCGCCAACTGTGATGCGCGCGCCCACATCGGCCAGTTCCAGGGCACGAGATCGCGCTCGGTCTCGTCGAACATCTCGGGCAGTTCTTGCGCCAGACCGTCTTCGTCGTGGCGCAGGAAGTCGAGCCGGTCGCCGCTCACGCCTGGCCCTGAGGTTTGGGCAGGACCGCTGCGGCAATCACCGCAGCCTCCCGCTGGGCCTTGGCGTCCATCACCCGTCGCCGCAGTTCCTCTACCTTGCGATCGATCGAGGCCCGGATTTCTTCCGCGCTCACATGGTCGCGCCGCGTGCGTTCGCGCGCCGCCGATTCGCGGTGTGCGGCGAGCAGGCGAAAAGCGGTGGCATTATCGAAGCTGCGGCTTGCCCGCTTGGTACCGGTCGCCGCCTTCAATTCACCGGTGCGGAGCCGGTAGAGCAGCTCAAGTTCCAGGTTGTCGTAGCCCTCGCAAAGCGCAATCTGCCACTTGCGGTTGAACTCGTTGTCCTGCCGCCGGCGATGATAGGCCGTCGAAACGTCGATGTCGGCTCTGCGCGCTGCCGCCGCCACATTGGACGTGTCAGCCAGCGCCGCCAGAAAGATCGTGGTCCAGTGCGTTGCGGCATCCGGCGCGCTGCGCTGCTTTGTCGCGGCACCATGCTGCTGCGGCGAATGGGGTCGCTGGGCCATGGGCTATCCGTCGCTGGGGGAAGGGGGTGCGTGGATCAGAGTGCCGCTGGGGCAGCGACTCGGTCTATCGCGATGTTCTTGTTATGTACTCAAACAGCGTCACACTGTCAAGCATTTTGTACCCATATGGTTAAGCGTCGAGGCCCCTAGCGCTTTGTGCACTGCTCGCTTAGGGAATATTTGCATTGCGCTGCTAGCGAGCGGCTGCGGGATCTGTTCCGGTCCCGCCGCGAACACTCCCTGCAGGCGCGTCCGTCCAGCCGAGTACCCCGCCACATGCTTCGCAGCCTCTATAATTGGACCTTGGCCAAGGCCACGCACCCGCTTGCCGAAGTGTGGCTTGCGCTGTTTTCGGCGATGGAAGCCAGCTTCTTCCCAGTCCCACCGCACCCCCTGCTAGGCCTCATGTGCCTCGCAGAGCCGAAGAAGGCGGTCCGCTATTCGGCCATCGCCACGGCCGGCTCGGTATTGGGCGGCCTGCTCGGCTATGCGATCGGCTACTTCCTGTTCGCCAGCGTGGGCAAGGATCTGCTTGCGCTGCTCCATTTGTCGGAAAGCTTCCCCAAGGCGGCCTGCTATTTGCGCGAATACGGGGTGGAAATCATCGTCATCAAGGGGGCGACACCGATCCCCTTCAAGCTGCTGACGATCACCGCCGGTTTCATCGCCATGCCGCTCCTGCCGTTCCTGCTGGCCAGCATCGTCAGCCGCTCGATCAGCTTCATGATCGTCGGCGGCCTGTTTCGCCTGTTCGGCGCGCCGATCAAGCGCATGATCGACAAGTACCTTGGCCTCGTCACGATCGGTTTCATCGTGTTCATTGTTGGTGGTTTCTATCTCGCGAGCGTGGTGAGCGGCGCGAGCACCGGCAGTGCCGAGGTCTCGGCCCGCTGCGCCAAGGCCACGATGGCAACGCTCTGAGCGACTAGAGGAAGACCGGAGCGGGGCGGCTTCAGAACCCCGGGGAAACCCCTTTTCTTGCCGGGATTTGGCCTTCAGTGCCCCGGGAAATCCATCAACGCTTCCACGGTCACGCCAGCCGCGCGCAACCGCTCCGCGCCGTTCAGGTCCGGCAGGTCGATCACGAACAGGGCATGGTCCACTCGTGCACCCGCGCCGCGCAGCAACTCCGCAGCCGCCAGTGCCGTTCCACCGGTTGCGATGAGGTCGTCGACGATGACCACGCGGTCACCCTTGGCAATCGCACCCGGATCGATTTCCAGCCGGTCGCGGCCATATTCCAGCGCGTAGTCGATGCCGACCGTGCGCACCGGCAGCTTGCCCGGCTTGCGGACCGGCACGAAGCCTACGCGCATGTGTGCCGCCACCGCGGCGCCGAAGATGAAGCCACGCGCTTCCATTCCGGCGATGGCTTCCGCGCCGGCCGCTTCTGCCAGCCGGGCGAGATGCGCGATGCAGGCGGCAAAGCCGTCGCCGTGCCGGATGAGCGTGGTCACGTCGCGAAACAGGATACCCTTGGCAGGGAAGTCCGGCACTGTGCGCACCAGCGCCTTGATCTCGTCCCTGGTCATGGTGCGCCCCTCATACCGGTGCCCACAAAAAAGGCCACCGTTGCCGGTGGCCTTTGTTTGTTACCTGTGCCGAAGCCTCAGTGTCGAAGCCTCAGTGTCGAAGCCTCAGTGCCGAAGCCTCAGTGCCGGAACCTCAGTGCTTGTCAGCCCAGACGTTCCGCTTGGCGAGGTACGCCAACACCGTTGCGGCGAGCAGGAAGCCCAGCACTGGCCAGCCCGTCTGCTTGCGCTTGTCGAGCTTGGGTTCGGCCGTCCAGGTCAGGAACGCCGAGACGTCCATCGCCATCTGGTCCACAGTCGCCTTGGTGCCGTCGCTGTAGGTTACCTGGCCATCGCTGGTCAGCGGCTGCGGCATCGCAAGGTTGAGGTTGGCGAAGTACGGATTGAAGTACAGCCCATCGGGCGTCTTCGCATCGGGGAACTTCTTGAGCAGTTCCTCGCCCGCTTCGTTCTTGTAGCCAGCCTGGTCGACATAGCCCGTCAGCAGCGAGTGGATGTACTGGGCCCCGCCGTGACGCGCCTTGGCGATCAGCGAGAGATCAGGCGGGTTTCCCTGACCTGCGTAGTACACCGGCGGGAAATGGTCCGAAGGCAGGTTCGGGCGATCACCGCGGTCACCGGTCTTGGGATCGAAGGTCTGGGCCTTGTTGCCCCAGTTCTTCGCGATCGCCTTGACCTCGGCTTCCTTGTAGCCAAGCTGAGTCAGGTCGCGGAACGCCACCTGCTTCAGGCTGTGGCAGTTCGAGCAGACTTCCTGATAGATCTTGAAGCCGCGCTGGAGCTGCGCCTTGTCGAAGGTCCCGAAGGGCCCGTCGAACGAGAAGGACACTTCCTTCGGGTGCTTGTGGAACAACGCTTCCGCGCTCGGCGGGGTCGGCTGGGTCACCGCGTTGTAGGCGCCGTTACCGAACGACCAGAGCAGCGCGACTGCGAAGAAGAGGCCAACGAGCGGGCCAAATAGACGGACCATGAGGTTTCCCTTTGGATGTGCCGGGTTGGCAGGCTCAGGCGACAGCCGGGGTTGCGGGAGCGAGGGTGGCGTGATCGTCCTTGCCCAGCACGGCCTCGGTGATCGAGAACGGCAGCGGCTGCGGCGTCTCGATTGACGAGACGATTGGCAGGATCACAAGGAAGTGCAGGAAGTAGTAAGTCGCTGCAATCTGCGAGATCATCACGTAGGGTTCTGCCGCCGGTGCACCGCCGCAATAGCCCAGCACGAGCACGTCAACGACGAGCGCGTAGAAGAACTTGCGGAACAGCGGGCGATAGTGGCCCGAACGGACCGGGCCCGTGTCGAGCCAGGGCAGGAAGAACCACACCAGGATCGCGCTGAACATCGCCAGCACGCCCATCAGCTTCGCCGGAATGAACAGGAAGTCCGAAGTGAAGGCGCGCAGGATCGCGTAGAACGGCCAGAAGTACCATTCGGGCACGATATGAGCCGGGGTGGAGAGCGGGTTCGCCGGGATGTAGTTGTCCGGGTGACCCAGCAGGTTCGGCGCAAAGAACACCAGCGCGCAGTAGAGCATCAGGAAGATGCCCAGCCCGAAGCCGTCCTTGGCGGTGTAGTAGGGGTGGAACGGCACCGTGTCCGATTCCTGCTTCACTTCCACGCCGGTCGGGTTCGACGACCCGGGGATGTGCAGCGCCCACACGTGCAGGATGATCACACCCAGGATCACGAAGGGCAGCAGGAAGTGCAGCGAGAAGAAGCGGTTGAGCGCGGCGTTGTCCGGTGCGAAGCCGCCCAGCAGCCACTGCTGCAGCGGCGTGCCGATCAGCGGAATGGCGGAGAACAGGCCGGTGATGACCTTGGCGCCCCAGAAGCTCATCTGGCCCCAGGGAAGCACGTAGCCCATGAAAGCGGTCGCCATCATCAGCAGGAAGATCACCACGCCCAGCAGCCAGATCATCTCGCGCGGGGCCTTGTACGAGCTGTAGAAGAAGCCGCGGAAGATGTGGGTGTAGACCACGATGAAGAACATGCTCGCGCCGTTGGCGTGGGCATAACGGAGCATCCAGCCCCAGTTCACGTCGCGCATGATATGCTCGACGCTGTCGAACGCGACCTTGTCGTTGGCGGCATAATGCATAGCCAAAACGACGCCGGTCACGATCTGCAGAACCAGCGCGAAGCCGGCAAGGATGCCGAAGTTCCACATGTAGTTCAGGTTGCGCGGCACGGGATAACCCGCGCCCACGGCGTTGTAGACAAAGCGCGGAAGGGGCAGCCGCTGGTCCATCCACTGCATCAGCGGGTTGGTCGGCTTGTATTCGTTCGCCCAGGGAAAGCTCATCGTGTCAGTCCTCAGCCGATCTTCACGACAGTGTCGGAAGAAAATTCGTGGGGGGGCACCTCAAGATTCTTGGGTGCCGGGCCTTTGCGGATGCGGGCCGCGGTGTCGTAGACCGAGCCGTGGCAGGGGCAGAAATAACCGCCGAACTCGCCCTTGACCTCGCCCTCGCCGGCACCGAGCGGAACGCAGCCCAGGTGGGTGCAGACGCCCATGGTGATCAGCCAGTTGGTCTTTCCGGCAGTCGTGCGCTGTTCCAGCGTCTGCGGATCGCGCAGGGTCGTGACATCCACCTTGTCTGCGGCCGCGATTTCCGCGGGCGTCAGATTGCGGATGAAAACCGGCTGCTTGCGCCAAACGGCCTTGATCGCCTGACCGGGCGAGATTGCCGAGATGTCGATCTCGGTCGAGCTCTCCGCCAGCACGTCGGCCGAAGGCGCCATCTGCGAAATCAGCGGATAAAGCGCGGCGAGACCACCGACGCCTGCGAAGCTAACCGCGGCGATATTAATGAAATCGCGCCGCCGTACGCCTTCGCCATTCGTGGCGCCCGACATGGTCGCCTCAGCGATGCTTGCTTGTTCAGCCATTGCCATTCCCTGCCTGCGCTGCCGCCGCCATGATTCAGGCGCGACAAGCGTATCCTAAAATGTCCCACACCGAACTGGCGGGAAAGTGCCCAAAGGGACGCTCTTCCACCCGTACCACACCAACCCCGCTGAAGAGCGAGAGTCCGGCCCCTTGGGCGCGCCTGATAGACGCAAAGCCGCCGGTTTGCCAACAAGCATTTTGCCGCAAAGCCAAGGCAGCTAATCGCATTTTTAACAGAGACTTGAATGGTTTTTGCAAGTCACTCGCAAGACGGCTCCTGCAATCTTGCGGCAGGCCCTTAGCTAGCCGTGCCGAGGCTGACTCGTTCAAGGCCTGCACCATCGGGCCATCTGGGGGCGGCGAGGCCCATCACCTTGAACAAGGTACCCATTTCCGCCGGAGCGGTCAGGCGCATCGCCGCGGCCTCGATCGCTTCCGCCTCGTGCGGCGCTGCCTTTGCCAGCGCACCAGCCCGCGCACCGATCCCCAGTGCCGCCAGCCAGCCGCCTTGGCCCGCCGTTCCAAGCCAGCGCGCGCCTGCCTGTTCGGCGACATCGGCCAGTGTCGCAAAGTCGACATGGGCCGTCAGATCCGCTTCACCGGGCTCCACGAAGACGTCCACCTTCCGATGCGCCCGCACTGCCTGCAACGTGCTGCCCAATTGCGGCTCCGCATACCCGTAGTCGATGAACAGCGCCGCGCCGCCCTGCCGGGCGAGGCGCGCCGCCACTTCCTGCACCACGGTCGCCGCAGCAGGCGAAGTCTCGACAATCGCGCCTTCGCCAGCCTTTCCAAACCACGCTGGCACAGCCGCATCCATCGGCCGCGTACCCGCAATGGGAATGAAAGCCCCATCTGCGTCCAAGCCGACCATGCGCTCGCGCCAGCCCTCCGCAGTCCGCACCAACTGGCGCACCGGCAGTGCATCGAGGAACTCGTTGGCAACCACGAGCAATGGCCGATCCACTGGCAGTCCCGAAAGGTCGTGATGCCAGGTCGCACCGGGGTGCATGGTGCGTTGCAGCGCCGTGAGCGCCGGGCTGGTCTCGACGAAATGCACCTCGGGCACCAGCCCGCCGCGCCGCGCAGCGCGCAGCGCATCGCGCGCCAGTGTCCCGCGCCCGGGCCCAAGCTCGACGTAGCAAACCCCGTCGGGGCTCCCCGCGCGCTGCCAGATATCCGCCAGCCACAACCCGATGAGCTCGCCGAACATCTGGCTGATCTCCGGTGCGGTGACGAAATCGCCGGACGTGCCCAATGGGTCGCGCGACGCATAGTAGCGTGCGTTGGCCTCGGCCATGTAGTGCGCCATGGAGATGGGCCCGGTGGCCGCGATCAACCGCGAGAACACCGCTGTCAGTCCGGCCCCGCCTCCGGTCCCGAAACCGGCGCCAATTCCGACCGGCGCGCCGCTGGCCTCAGATGTCACTGCCGTCTGCCCGAGGTGCTGTCAGGAAACCACGGTCTGGCTGCTCGGCTGGCCCACCGGCTGGACCGAAACCGCGAGCGGCGGACGTACGAGGGCCCGCACAACAAAGCCGATGCCGATCGCCATCATCGGCAATGTCAGCCACTGGCCCATCGAAAGACCGCTGCGCATCGCGAAATCGAGTAGCTGCGCGTCGGGTTCACGGTAGAACTCGACCGTGAAGCGGGCGAGCGCATAGCCCAGTGTGAACAGCCCGACGAGCAGGCCCGGCCGCCAGCGCGCACGCGTCTGCCAGAACATAACGAACAGCACCGCGCCCAGCACCAGCCCTTCCAGCAGCGCTTCATAGAGTTGGCTCGGATGGCGCGGCAGCGGCCCCGCGCCTGGAAACACCATGACCCAGGGCATCGTCGAATCCGTCACCCGGCCCCACAATTCGCCGTTCACGAAGTTCGCGCAGCGACCGAAGAACAGGCCGGGCGGCACGCAGACCGCGATGTAGTCGCAGGTCCGCACGAAATTGAGCCCTCCGCGCCACGCCACCCAGGCGATTGCCAGCACCGTGCCGATCAGTCCGCCATGAAAGCTCATGCCCCCTTCCCACAGCCGGATCAGCCGCGAAGGGTCGGCCAGCAATTCGGGCGCGTAGAAGATGGCGTAGCCCAGCCGTCCGCCCAGAATGATGCCGAGCGTCGCATAGAAGAACAGGTCGTCCGCGTGGCGCTGCGCCAGTGGTGCGCCGGGCTGGCGGATCATCCGCCCAAGCTGGAAATACCCCAGCATGATCCCCGCGAGGTATGCAAGGCTGTACCACTTGATCGCGAAGAACCCGAGGTCGATGGCGATAGGCGAGAGGCCAAGGCTCTCCCAGTGCAGCGGCTGGTGGCCTGCGACGGCTGCGGCGGCGGCCGATAGTGACAGCAAGGGCCAAGCTCCCTAGAGTTTCAGGTACAACGAGGATTTGTAACGGAACGGTTTTGTTTTGTGCCGCGGGCGCGGCAGCCTTGCGCGGCCTTCTGGCACAGGGCAAACCCGCGAGGCAAACCGAATAACACAGCAATCCCGATAACGGCACAGTGAGGCCGGTTTGGGGCGGAGAGGAGCGATAGCTAACCCATGTTGACCCAACTTGATCGGGACCTTGCCAAAGTGATGGACGGGCTGACCGCGCCGGGCGGAATGCTCGCGACCACGCCGCTCTCGCGCTTCGGCCGTGACTTGCCGATGATCGCGGCCGCCCCGCCCACGTTGGGTGCCTACTTCACGCAGTTCTGCACCTTCCACGGTGCGCGCGAATTCATCGTCGATGGCGATGTGCGGCTGACCTTCGCGCAGGCGCTCGAAGCCGCGCGCATTGCCGCCGGCGGCCTCGTTGCAGGTCATGGGCTCCAGAAAGGCGACCGTGTCGGCATCGCCGCGCGCAATTCGGCCAACTGGATCGTTGCCTACATGGCGGTGCTCATGGCCGGCGGCTGCGCGGTTCTGATCAACGGCTGGTGGCAGGGCGAGGAAATGGCCCACGGCATCGACATGGTGGGCTGCCGCATGATCATCGCCGATCGCCAGCGCGCCGAACGCCTGACCGGCATTGCGCACGGCGCTGAAATCATTCCGCTGCTCCACGATTGCCTTCCTTCCGAGGGGCTTGCCGCGCTCACCGCCAATGGCGGTGATGCGAACACCCCGCTGCACGAAGTCGGGCCGGACGACCTCGCCACGATCCTTTTCACGTCGGGCTCCACCGGCGTGTCCAAGGGCGCGTATTCCGATCATCGCGGCGTGGTGCAGGGGACCTATAGCTACCTTGCGCAGAGCGTGATGGTGCTGGGCCTGATGACCGCGCGCGGCGAGGCGCCCCCGGCGGATTCGCAGCCGATCGCGCTCGTCAACGTGCCATTGTTCCACGTCACCGGCGAAGTTCCGCTCATGCTCCAGTCCTATGCATTGGGCCGCAAGCTGGTGCTCATGCCCAAGTGGGACGCGGTCACCGCGATGCAGCTGATCGAGCGCGAGAAGGTCACGTATTTCGTTGGCGTCCCGTTGATGAGCTATGAGATCGCAACGCATCCGGATCACGACAAGTACGACCTCTCCACTTGCGTCACCTTCGCCGCCGGGGGCGCGCCGCGCCCGGTCGAACACGTTGACCGCATCCGCAAGGCGCTGCCCCACGCCTTCCCGATCCTCGGTTACGGCCTTACGGAAACCAACGGCGTCGGCTGCGGCAACTTCAACGAGAACTACATCGCCAAGCCCGGCAGCACCGGCACGCCCTCGCGTCCGCTGGTCGATCTCGCCATCCTCGATGATGCCGGCCAGCCAGTGGCGCAGGGTGAACTCGGCGAGGTTTCGATCCGCAGCGTCGCCAACTTCCTCGGCTACTGGGACAACCCGGAGGCAACCGCCGCCGCGATCATGCCTGATGGCTACTTCCGCACCGGCGATCTCGGCTACCTCGATGCCGAGGGCTACCTGTTCATCGTTGATCGCAAGAAGGACATCATCATCCGCGGCGGCGAAAACATCGCCTGCATCGAGGTGGAGAACGCGATCTACGCGCATCCCGGTATTGCGGAGGCCAGCGTATTCGGCCTGCCGGACGAGCTTTACGGCGAAGTCCCGGTCGCAGTCTATCTTGCCAAGGAAGGCTGCACCGTGAGCGCAGACGACCTGCGAACGTTCCTCGCCTCGCACATTGCTGCCTTCAAGATCCCTGTCCATTTCTGGGAGGAGCACGAGGCATTGCCCCGCCTCGGCACCGAAAAGGTGGACAAACGCACGCTAAAGCAGCGCTACGGGGTGCAATGGGAAGAGACGCGCAAGGCCTGATGCGGTAAGAGCGCGGGGTATGATCACCCCCCGGATTCCCAACCAGCGCGCCATCATCGATCGCCGCGCGCTCGCCGATGCCATCGCCGAGCGCGTTGCGGCGCAAGGCGAAAAGGCGCGCCCCGCCATTGTCGAGCTTCTGCGGGAGGCGCTCGCCAGCGGGCGGGAGGAGCTTGCCCGGCGCCTGCGGGAGAAGCCCTCGCACGGAACCGAATGCGCGATGGGGCAGGCCTTCCTCGTCGATCAGCTGGTGCGGGTGATCCACGATCACGTCGTCGGCCATGTCTACCGCGCCAGCAATCGCTCGACCGGCGAACGCATCGCGCTGGTCGCGGTCGGGGGCTATGGGCGCGGCGAGATGGCGCCGCATTCCGATGTCGATATCGCCTTCCTCACCCCCACCAAGCCCACCGCCTGGTGCGAGCAGGTGATCGAGGCGATGCTCTATTTCCTTTGGGATCTCGCGCTCAAGGTTGGCCAGTCCAGCCGCTCGCTCGATGAAATGGTGCGCATGGCGCGCAGCGATCTGACCATTCGCACCGCGCTGCTCGAAGGCCGCTACATCTGGGGTGACCGGGCGCTCTACGAAGAAGGTTCGCGCCGCTTCTGGGCTGAAGTCGTCACCGGCACAGAGCGTCAGTTCGTTGCCGAAAAGCTCGCCGAGCGCAACGAGCGGCACAAGAAGCTGGGCGACAGCCGCTATGTGGTCGAGCCCAACGTCAAGGAAGGCAAGGGCGGCCTGCGCGATCTGCACACGCTCTACTGGATCGGCAAATACATCCACAAGGTCCGCGATCCGAGCGAACTGGTCGGCGTCGGTCTGCTGACGGCGGCCGAATACCGCGCCTTCCGCCGCGCCGAGAACTTCTTCTGGTCCGTGCGCTGCCATCTCCACTCGGTAACCGGACGCGCCGAGGACCGCCTGACCTTCGATCTCCAGCGCGAAGTGGCGCTGCGCATGAATTTCGCCGATCGCCCGGGCAAAAGCGCGGTCGAACGCTTCATGCAGTACTTCTTCCTTCAGGCGACGCAGGTCGGCTCGCTGACTGGCATGTTCCTCGCCCAGCTCGATGAACAGTTCGCCAAGACCCGCGTCGGGTTCTTCGCCGCCTTGCGCGGCCGCCGCAAGCGCAAGATCGGCGCGTTCCCGATCCAGGCCGAAAAGCTCGGCGCTGATGGCGATGATTTCTTCCGCAGCGATCCGGTGCGGCTGATAGAGATATTCCTCGTCGCAGACCGCGAGGGCCTCGAGATTCATCCCGAAGCGATGCGCCTTGCCCGCCGGGATGCCGCCCTGATCGATTCGGCCGTGCGCCGCGATCCGCGTGCCAACACCATGTTCATGGAGCTGCTCACCAGCCGCCACGATCCCGAAACCGCGCTGCGCTGGATGAGCGAGGCGGGGATATTCGGCCGCTTCGTGCCTGATTTCGGCCGCGTCGTCGCGCAGATGCAGTTCGATATGTACCACCACTACACGGTCGACGAGCACACCATCCGCGCCATCGGCCTCCTCTCGCGTATCGAGAAGGGTGAGGAAACCGAGCAGCACCCGATGGCGACCGAGGTCATTTCCAAAGTTGCCTCGCGCCGCGTGCTCTATGTGGCGACGCTGCTCCACGATATCGCGAAGGGTCGGCGCGGCGATCATTCGATCCTAGGTGCCGAAGTGGCGATGAAGCTCTGTCCGCGCCTCGGCATGTCCCCCGCCGAGACGGAACTTGTCGCATGGCTGGTGCGTTGGCACCTGCTGATGAGTGCCACTGCCTTCAAGCGCGATCTTGCCGATTACAAGACCATCGCCGATTTCGCGGGGCGCGTGCAGAGCCAGGAACGCCTGCGCCTCCTGCTCGTCCTAACGATCGTCGATATCCGCGCGGTTGGCCCGGGCATCTGGAATTCGTGGAAGCGCCAGCTGCTCGGCGATCTGTTCATGTCAGCGGAGGAAGTCCTTCGCCTAGGTCACAAGCAGCATGGCCGCGCCGAGCGCATCGCCGCCAAGAAGAAGGCGGTTGCGGCGCTGCTCAAGGAACGCGACGCGCTGATCGGCACCGTCGGCCGCCAGTTGGGTGATGCCTACTGGATCGCGGAGCCCGAAGACATCATCGCGCTCAACCTGCAGCAGATGGACATTTCACTCGACGAGCCGCTGACGGTCGAAGCGCACTGGTATGCCGCGCGCGGCGCCACGCTCGTTACAGTGCTCGCGGCAGACCACCCGGGCCTGTTCTACCGCATTGCCGGCGGCATCCATCTTGCGGGTGGCAACATCATCGACGCGCGCATCCACACCGCGCGCAATGGCCTCGCGGTCGACAACTTCCTCGTGCAGGACCCATTGGGCCGCCCGCTCAATGAACCCGCGCAGATTGCCCGGCTCAAGACCGCGATTGCCGATGCGCTGGCCAACCGGGTCAAGCTCCTGCCCCAGCTTGCCGCGCGCCCGTCAGCCCGTCCTCGCGCCGAAGCTTTCGAAGTCCAGCCCATCGTCATTTTCGACAACAAGGCGTCCAACCGCTTCACCGTGATCGAAGTCGGCGCGCGCGATCGGCCTGCCATTCTCAGCAGCCTTGCCCGCGCGCTGTTCGAGGCGCGGCTGGTGGTCCACTCCGCACACATCGCGACCTACGGCGAGCGTGCTGTCGATACTTTCTACGTCACCGATCTGCTGGGCGAGAAGATCGAGGCAGACAACCGTTTGCGTGAGGTCGAAAAGCGGCTGATCGAAGCTGCGGAGGATCGCCGCAGCAAGGCCGTTGCGGCATGACCGAAGCACACTATCTCGCCGGCCGCCTTCTCCTCGCCATGCCCGGCATGGGTGATCCGCGTTTCGACCGCGCGGTGATCGCGATGTGTGTGCACGATGAACATGGCGCGCTCGGCATCGGCCTCGGTAGCGTCCGCGAGGGCGTCACGCTGCACAGCCTGCTCACTGATGTCGGCATCGATCCGGGCGTCGCACCCGATGGGCCGGTGCTCAATGGCGGCCCGGTTGAAACCTCGCGCGGCTTTGTGCTCCACAGCACCGATTGGGGGGGCAGCGGTTCGGTCGAGGTGGCCCCGCTTTGCGCGCTCTCCGCCTCGATGGATGTCCTGCGCGCGATTGCCGAAGGGCGTGGCCCCTCGAAATGGCTGGTAGCGCTGGGCTATGCCGGATGGGGCGCCGGGCAGCTTGAGGGTGAGATGCGCCAGCACGGCTGGTATGCGGCACAGGGCCATAGCGAGATCCTGTTCGAAACCTCGGTCAATGCCCGCTGGGCCGCCACTTGGCGCGCCGAAGGCATTGATCCCTCGCACCTCGTCAGCCAGACCGGCCGCGCCTGAGGCCCCCTCATTTTCGCGAAGTGCAAATGGGGAGGTGGCAGCCCGCAGGGCTGACGGAGGGGTAATTTCAACCGAGCCGCCGCACCGCCTCATCCCGCCCGATCAGCGGCAGGAGCGCCTTCATGTCAGGCCCATGGTCCATCCCTGTCAGCGCCTGCCGCAGCGGCAGAAACAGCGCCTTGCCCTTGCGCCCGGTCGCGTCTTTCAGCGCACCGGTCAGCGCGATCCAAGGGTCTTCTGTCCAATCGAGCGCGGCAGCGACCACTGTCGCCTCATCCAGAAACGCGCGCGTCTCCGCGTCGAACTCCGGCGGCTGAACCGGCCCTGTCACCACCTGCCACCAGTCTGCCGCCTCGGCCACCGTGGCAAGATTTGGCCGAATCGCTTCCCACGCACCCTCACCCATGCCCTCAGGCAGCCGCTCAGCCACATGCGCAAACGGCAACCGGTGGATCACCGCCGCATTCACCCGCGCCAGTTCCGCATCGTCGAAGCGCGCCGGAGCGCGCCCGAAGCGCCCCAGGTCAAAGCTTGCCGCCAGCGCATCCACATCCAGCGCCGCGTCCACCGGATCACTCGTGCCCAGCCGCGCCAGCAGCGCGATCAGCGCCTCGGGCTCGATCCCTTGTTCGCGCATCTCCGCCACGCCTAGCGACCCCAGCCGCTTGGAAAGCTTACCCTCGGCCCCGGTCAGCAGAGCTTCATGCGCAAAGTTCGGCACCGGCGCATCCAGCGCGGTGAACATCTGCACTTGCGTCGCGGTGTTGGAGACATGGTCCTCCCCGCGCAGCACATCGGTTACGCCCATCTCGATATCGTCGATCACCGAAGGTAGCATATATAGCCACGATCCATCCGCGCGCCGCACTACCGGGTCCGACATCTGTCGCGGATCGAAGTGCTGCGGGCCTCGGATGCCATCCACCCATTCGATCGGCGTTTCGTGATCGAGCAGAAAACGCCAGTGCGGCCGCTCGCCTGCCGCCGCCTTGGCGGCATGTTCGGCGTCGGTCAAAGCGAGCGCACCCTGGTCGTAGATCGGCGGCAATCCGCGCCCCAGCAGCACCTTGCGCTTGAGGTCCAGTTCCTGTGCTGTCTCGTAGCAACGATAGAGCCGCCCCGCGGCCACCAGCTTTTCGAATGCGGCTTCATAGATCGCAAAGCGCGCCGATTGCCGCTCCTCGCGCTCGGGATGGAGGCCGAGCCACGCGAGGTCCGCCCGGATTGCCACGACATGTTCCTCGCGGCTGCGTGCCTGATCGGTATCGTCGATCCGCAGCAGGAACCGCCCTCCGGCCTTCTTCGCCAGCAGCCAGTTATGCAGCGCCGTGCGAATGTTGCCGACATGCAGCGTGCCGGTGGGCGAGGGGGCGAAACGAGTGGTGACAGTTTTTGGCATCTCCGCCCTATAGCGTGCCCCGCTCCAGTAGCTAGATCAGCCCGTGCGGAACCCGTGCGTGATCGGGTAGCGCCGGTCACGCCCGAAGTTGCGCATGCCCAGCTTCACCCCCGGCGGGGCCTGCCGCCGCTTGTATTCCGCCACGTTCAGCAGTCGCTCGATCCGCGCGACGGTCGCGTGGTCAAATCCCTCCGCCACCATCTGGTCGACGCTCTTCTCGTGTTCCACCAGCCCGAGCAAAATTGCATCGAGCACCGCGTAATCGGGCAGCGAATCCGAATCCTTCTGGTCCGGGCGCAGTTCGGCGCTTGGCGGCTTGGTGATGATCCGCTCGGGCATCACCATGCCCTCCGGCCCCACTCCGATCTTTGGCCGCGCCACATTGCGCCAGCGCGAGATCGCGAAGACCGTGGTCTTGTAGGCATCTTTCAGCGGGTTGTAGCCGCCGTTCATGTCGCCGTAGATTGTCGCGTAGCCGACGCTCATCTCGCTCTTGTTGCCGGTTGTCACCAGCATCGGGCCAAACTTGTTGGAAAGCGCCATCAGCGTGGTGCCGCGAATGCGCGACTGCAGATTTTCCTCGGTAAGGTCTGGCGCGCGACCTTCAAACACGGGTGCCAGCATCGCGCCGAACGCATCGACCGCCGGGCTGATGGGAACCGTATCGAGCCGCACGCCCAGCATCTTCGCACAGGCTTCCGCATCCTCCAGGCTTTCCGCGCTGGTATAGGCGCTCGGCATCATCACGCACCACACCCGCTCGGGCCCCAGCGCGTCGACCGCAATCGCCGCACAGATTGCCGAATCAATCCCGCCCGAAAGCCCCAGCACCACGCCGGGGAAGCGGTTGGTGTTCACATAATCGCGCAGCGCCAGCACCATCGCGCAATAGATATCCTCGGGATGCTCGGCGAGTTCGGAGACCACCCCCGGCTGGCAGCGCCAGCGATTGCCGGTCTTCTGCCATACGGTATCGACCACGGCCTCTTCCCAGTCCGGCATCTGCACCCACAGTGCGCCTTCCGGGCCGACGACGAAGCTCGCCCCGTCGAACACCACTTCGTCCTGTCCGCCAACGCGGTTGAGATAAGCCAGCGGAATGCCGGTATCGATTGCGCGCCGCTTGGCGACACCATCGATCCGCAACTCGTCCTTGTCGATCTCGTAGGGGCTGCCGTTGATGCACAGGAAGATGTCCGCACCCTGCGCGGCGAGGTGACGGCACACCTCGGGCTGCCAGATATCCTCGCAGATCGGCAGGCCCAGCATCGCGCCCTTGAACGGCACCGGCTCGGGCAGCGGGCCGGGCAGGAAATAGCGCTTCTCGTCAAACGTGCCGTAGTTGGGCAGCTCCACCTTGAAGCGCACTGCCGCCACCTTGCCCTGATCGAGCAGGGCCACGCCGTTGTGCAGCGCGCCGTCGCGCACGAACACCGATCCCACCAGCATCGCCGGACCGCCGTCCGCCGTCGCCGCTGCCAACGCTTCCAGCGCAATCGCTGCGCGCTCGATCAGCGCGGGCTTCAGGATAAGGTCCTCCGGCGGATAGCCGATCAGTTGCATCTCGGGATAGACGATAAGGTCGCTGCCCTCTGCCCGCTCGCGCACGGAGAGCATCCCTGCGACATTGGCGGCGAGATCGCCGACCTTCTGATTGAGTTGTGCAAGCGTGATGATGAGTGTGTCGGCCATGGCGCCAACCCTAGGCGGCATTGGCGCAGCAGTTCAAGGACATCCATTGGTGCAATGCTGACCTTGGTGCAAAACCACGTCCGCCAACGTTGCAATGCTGTCATCTTGGGCTAAGGCCCCTCGCATCGCCCAGATTTGAGGGACTCGGGGAAGCCCATGAAGATCATGTCCGGCAACGGCAACCTGCCGCTGGCTCGCGCCATTGCCGCCTATCTCGAACTGCCGCTGACCGAAGCTTCGGTCCGCCGCTTTGCCGACGAGGAAGTCTTCGTCGAAATTCACGAGAACGTGCGCGGCGAAGACGTGTTTATCGTCCAGTCGACCGGATACCCGGCGAACGACAACCTGATGGAACTGCTGATCTGCACCGATGCGCTGCGCCGCGCCTCGGCCAAGCGGATCACGGCGGTCATCCCCTATTTCGGCTATGCCCGGCAGGACCGCAAACCCGGCCCGCGCACGCCGATCTCGGCCAAGCTCGTGGCAAACCTGATTACCACGGCGGGCGCAGACCGCGTTCTCGCGGTCGATCTCCATGCCGGCCAGATCCAGGGTTTCTTCGATATCCCGACCGACAACCTGTTTGCCGCTCCGGTCATGGCTGCCGATATCCAGACGCGCTACGGCGGGCAGGATCTCATGGTCGTCTCGCCCGACGTCGGCGGCGTGGTGCGCGCCCGTGCGCTGGCCAAGCGGCTCGACAACGCGCCGCTCGCCATCGTCGACAAGCGCCGTGACCGACCGGGGCAGAGTGAAGTGATGAACATCATCGGCGACGTTTCGGGCCGCATGTGCATCCTGATCGACGACATCATCGATTCGGGCGGCACGCTGTGCAACGCGGCGCAGGCTCTGCTCGATAGCGGCGCTTCGGGCGTTGCGGCTTATATCAGCCACGGCGTGCTTTCGGGCGGCGCGGTGGCGCGGGTCAACAACTCGGCTCTCAAGGAACTCGTCATCACCGATACGATCCTGCCGACCGAGGCCACTCAGGCATCCGATCGCATCCGCGTGCTTACGATTGCACCCTTGATCGGCGAAGCCGTCCGGCGCATTGCCGACGAAAGCTCGGTTTCCAGCCTGTTCGATTGAATTTCCAGAGGTTCCGGCCCTCTCCCTGACGGGGGAGGGGGTCGGGGCACCGCGCGGGCCTGTTTTTTGACATGCGGCGCCCATGGCTCCATGGCACGCCATGCATTTCGCTCAATTCGATACCGCCGCCTTCCTGCAGGATTACTGGCAGAAGCGGCCGCTGTTGATCCGCAATCCCTGGGCGGACTGGCGCAATCCGCTCGAACCCGATGAACTGGCCGGCCTCGCGTGCGAGGAAGGCGTCGAATCCCGATTGATCACGCGGCGCGCCGATGGGCTCATGCTGGAGAGCGGCCCGTTCCCCGAAGCCCGGTTCGGCCAACCAGAAATCGCGCCGTGGACCCTGCTGGTGCAGGCCGCCGATCACCATGTGCCCGAAGTCGCCGCGCTCATCGAGCCATTCCGCTTCGTGCCTGATTGGCGGATCGACGATGTGATGGTGAGCTACGCCACGGATGGCGGCGGGGTCGGTGCGCATTTCGACCAGTACGATGTGTTCCTCGTGCAGGGCCTCGGCCGGCGGCGCTGGCGTGTCGGCCCTCGCTGCGATGCTGCGACCCCGCTGCTGCCCCACGACGATTTGCGGCTGATCGCCGATTTCGAAGCAACCGGCGAATGGGTGCTCGGGCCGGGTGACATCCTCTATGTGCCCCCGGGCTTCGCACACGACGGCGTCGCGCGGGGCGATGATTGCATGACGTATTCGGTAGGTTTCCGCGCGCCATCGCGCGGCGATCTGATCGAAAGCTGGGCCGCGCACGTTGCCGATCTGATGTCGGAAGATGATCGCTATACCGATGCGGACCTCGCGCCGCAGTCGCATCCCGGTGAAATCACAGCGCCGGCGCTGGCGCGGCTCCAAGGCATGGTCCTGGACGCTCTCTCCGACAAGGCGACCTTCGCTCGCTGGTTCGGCGCATGGACCAGCCTGCCCAAGTATGCCGAAGCGGACTGGCAACCCGAAGCCCCGATGCCGCATTCAGCGGTGCGGGCCTTTCTCGCGCAGGGCGAGCCATTGCACCGCAATCCCGCCAGCCGCTTCGCTTTCATCCGGCAGGAGGCTGAAGCCGTGTGCCTGTTCGTGGATGGGCAGACGTTCGATTGTGCTGGCGATGCGGCGCTTGTCGCGCAGCAACTCTGCGCCGGTCCGCGCCTCATCGTCGATCCCGGCTTGGCCGGTTCCGCACCGGTCGCGGGTTTGATTGCGGCCTTGGTCGATCAGGGCAGCCTTGCGTTTGGCGATGCCGACTGATGGCGCTGATCCTGTTCAACAAGCCCTTCGGTGTGCTCTGCCAGTTCAGCCCGGAGCCGAACGGACCGCCACGCCCCACGCTGGCCGACTACATCAATCGCCCCGGCGTCTACCCTGCCGGCCGTCTCGATCACGACAGCGAGGGTCTCCTCCTGCTGACGGACGATGGCCGCCTGCAAGCCCGCATCACCGATCCGCGCTACAAGCTGGGCAAGACCTATCTCGCGCAGGTGGAAGGCGATCCGGACGAGGCCGCGCTTGAACCGCTGCGCCGGGGACTCGTGCTCAGGGACGGTCCTACACTCCCCGCCGAAGTTCGCCGCATCGATCCGCCCGCGCTCTGGCCCCGCGATCCGCCGGTGCGTTTCCGCAAGAGCGTGCCCGATTGCTGGCTGGAACTCACCATCCGCGAGGGCCGCAACCGCCAGGTTCGCCGCATGACCGCCGCGGCCGGGCTTCCCACGCTGCGGCTGGTGCGCTGGCGCATCGGCGAATGGGCACTGGACGGTCTCGCGCCGGGCGAATGGCGCGAGGTTACTGCCAGGGCTTGATCGCGCCGGGCGCGATCCGCGCGATCATTTCCAGCCGGCGCGCTTGCCGGGTTTCCAGCGACAGCGTCATGAGCGGTTGCGGCGAGTCGACAAACTGGCGCGGGCTCATCCCGAACAGGGCGGTGAACTCCCGAATCAGGTGGCTCTGGTCGTAATAGCGGAGCGCCAGTGCCTCGGCCTCGTCGTGATCGGCCACGCCGCGCAAGTGGCTCGCCATGTCGAGCGCCCGGGCACGGCGCAGCACCTGCTTGGGCGGCATGCCGAAATCGCGTCGCACCAGCCGTTCCAGCCTGCGCTGCTCGATACCGCACTGCTGCGCCAACCGCGCCACGGAAATCTCCGGGTTGGTGAACGCCGCCGCTTCCACGCAGGCGGTCACCGGGTCGGGCTCGACCGCGCCGCTGCGCGCGATCAGGCGGCGCATCGCATCTTCCATCGCCGTGCACCATTCCTCGGGCGAGCCGCCGTCGCGAAACAGGCTCATCCATTCCACGTCGCACATGCCCAGCGTTTCCAGCCGTGCCAGCCGGTCGCACATGGCATCAAGCTTGAGCCCGCCAAGCGCATGGCATGCACCGGCGCGAAACGACAGGCCGACGCTGGTGAAGCTGCCCCTGACGGAAATGGGCATGCGGACCGTCTGCGGACCGAAGTAGAGCGCCGCCCGGCCCATTGCGCGCGGCCCGTCCGCCGTCTCGGCGGTCCAGTCGCCGCGCAGCTGGATGCGCAACATCGCGGCATCGCTGAAAATGCCGCACGAAAGCTGATAGTCTGCCGGCGCATCGACGACCGACACGTAGAGCCGCGCGATCCACGGCGCGAGGTCGGGCGCCGGCGCCCGGCTGTACGAGATCGGCTGACCATCACGCGTGGCAGCGCCGCCAGAAGCGATAGCCGGGTCAACAGCAGGTCTGCTCGTCCGGTTCATCAAAGCCCCCCAAAACCGATTCTCGGCAGACACCGCCTGCCTCGCGCCGGATCTAGCCACCCTGTTGTCCCCCGGGTGTGCGCTCTATCACTATCGATAAGCATAATCCCGCACGTTCGCCAAGTTAGTAGGTGCCGCAGGTCTCTGAATGTAGCGGCTGGCCCGCACCGCGACGCCCCTTGACCGCAAGGGTTGGCGAGGGCCATTGCATGGCGATGAAGGACACTGATCTCGATCGTGATATCGCCCTTGCCATCCGCCTTGCCGATGCAGCGGGCGCGGCCATCCGCCCCTACTTCCGCAGCGGCCTTTCCGCCGATCGCAAGGCCGATGCCTCGCCGGTCACCTTGGCGGACCGCGCTGCGGAAGAGGCGATGCGCGCCATCCTTGCCGCCGAAGTGCCGGCCGATACCGTGATTGGCGAGGAAATGGGCGCAACCCCGGGAACCTCGGGCCGCAGCTGGGTGCTTGATCCGATCGACGGGACCACCGGCTTTCTTGCCGGACGGCCGTTGTTCGGCACGCTGATCGCGCTCGTCGTGGAAGGGTTTCCCGTGCTTGGCGTGATCGACCAACCCATCCTTGGCGAACGCTGGATCGGCGTAATCGGACGGCCAACCACGCTCAACGGCCATGCCGTGCGCACCCGCGCCTGTGCGCTGCTTGGGGATGCCGCGCTTGCCACCACCGGTCCGCATTATTTCGATGATCACGACGGTGCTCATTTCCTGGGCCTTGCTGCCAAGACCGATCACAAGCGCATGGTCATGGGCGGGGATTGCTACAACTACGCGATGCTGGCCTCGGGCTATCTCGATGTGGTCTGCGAGGCGGGCCTGAAGCTGCATGACTGGGCCGCGCTTGTCCCCGTGGTCGAAGGCGCGGGTGGCACCATGGCGGACTGGAACGGCGAGCCGCTTCATGCGGGTTCGGACGGCCATGTCATCGCGGTCGGCGATGCCGCGCGGCTTGAGGATGTGGTCGAGGCACTGGCCTGCCATCACTGATTCGCCTGATGCACCAGCCGCGCCGCCTGTTCTTCTATGGCACGCTGACACATGAGCACGCCAACGCGCTCACCGAGACGCTGCTGCCCCGCCTTGGCGGGCGGCCGCGCCGGGGCTGGGTGCGCGGCGCGCTGTTTCTCCGGCGCGATCCGCTCGGTGTCTATCCGGTGCTGATGCCTGGGGCAGGGCGGGTGCGCGGCTGGGTCTATGGCGGACTGCGGCCGATCCCCCGCGCCGTGCTGGCCGCCTTCGATGCGTGGGAACTGTGCGATCCGCGCCGCCCCGCGCGCGGCGAATATCGGCGCGTCGCGCTCGTTGTTCATACGCGTTGCGGCCCGTTGCGGGCCTCTGCCTATCTGCCGAACCGGCGTGCCCCGCTCGGCCTGCGCGCCGTTCCCCGTGGGGATTTTGCAGCGCATGTCGCTGTCTACGGACTTGCGGTGCTCACCGAGTAAGCGGCCTTGTCAGTCCAGCCCGCACGTGCAAACTCGCATTCAATCAAAACGGAGATTTGTTTGATGCGCAGCGCGGTTGGAACATTCGCTATCGGTCTGCTGCTGGCGGCCACGCCCGCCACGGCCAAGACGGTCGTTGTCCGCGCCGCACACATGGTCGATGTCCTCGCCGGACGCACGGTGGACAACGTCCAGGTCGTCATCACCGATGGCCGCATTGCCGCTGTCGGCAAGCCCGGTGATGCCGCGCCTGCCGATGCGCAAGTTATCGATCTCGGGGCGCGCACGCTGCTCCCCGGCCTGATCGACATGCACGTGCATCTCACCAGCGACCCCCGCTTCAGCGGCTATCGCAGCCTCGAATACACCGACAATTTCTGGACCGTCGTGGGCGTCGCCAATGCGAAGCGCACGATCGAGGCCGGGTTCACCACGGTGCGCAATGTCGGTTCCTCCAACTTCGACGATGTCGCGCTCAAGCAGGGGGTCGAGGCGGGCTACATCACGGGTCCGCGGATCGTGCCGGCCACGTATGCGCTGGGCGCGACGGGCGGGCATTGCGATTCGACCGAGTTTCCGCCCTCGATCAAGGTGCCGTCGCCCGGCATCGCCAATTCGCCTGACGAGTTCCGCGCCGCCGTGCGCAAGATGCGCAAGTATGGCGCCGAAGTGATCAAGGTCTGCATGACCGGCGGGGTGTTTTCCAAGACCGATTCGGTTGGCGCCCAGCAGATGAGCTTCGACGAGATCAAGGCCGTGGTGGATGAAGCGCATATGCTGGGCATGCGCGTCGCCTCGCACGCCCATGGCACTGCCGGCATCAACGATGCCCTGCGCGCCGGTGTCGACACCATCGAGCACGCCAGCCTCGCCGATGAGGAAAGCTTCAAGCTCGCCAAGGCCAAGGGCGCCTGGCTCGACATGGATATCTACAACGACGACTACATCCTGGCCGAAGGCGCGAAGAACGGGGTGTTCGAGGAAAGTCTCGCCAAGGAACGCATGATCGGCCGCAAGCAGCGCGAAACATTCCGCGCCGCGCATGCCGCCGGGGTCAAGCTGCTGTTCGGCACCGATGGCGGCGTCTATCCCAATGGCGACAACGCGAAGCAGTTCACCAAGATGGTCGAATGGGGCATGACCCCGCTGGAAGCCATTCAAGCCGCCACCCGCAGCGCCGCCGAAGCGCTCGACCGCACCGCCGATGTCGGGGCCATCGCGACCGGGCGCTACGGCGATCTTGTGGCGGTGGACGGCGATCCGCTCGCCGACGTGCGCGTGCTGGAAAAACCGGCGTTCGTGATGAAGGGCGGCGAAGTGGTGCGCGCCGCCCCCTGAGCGGACTGGCGAACGTAATGGCGAACGTACTGGCGCTCGGTCAGGCCTCCGAAGCCTCGCTGTTGAGCTGGATGTAGTTGGCAAGGCCCATCCGGGCGATCATTTCGAACTGGGTTTCGAGCACATCGACATGCTCTTCCTCGTTCGAGAGGATGTCGGCGAACAGATCGCGGCTGACGAAATCGCGCACGCTTTCGCAGTGGGCAATGGCATCCTTCAACAGGGGGATCGCGTCATGCTCCAGCGCGAGATCGGCCTTGAGCACGTCCTCCACGTCTTCACCGATGCGCAGCCGGCCAATGGCCTGGAAATTGGGCAGCCCGTCCAGAAACAGGATGCGGTCTGCCAGCCGGTCGGCGTGCTTCATCTCGTCGATGGATTCGTGCCGCTCGTATTCGGCCAGTTTCTTCAGGCCCCAGTTGGCCAGCATCCGGTAATGCAGCCAGTACTGGTTGATCGCCGTCAGTTCGTTGAGCAGCGCCTTGTTGAGGAATTCGATGACCTTGGCATCACCCTTCATGCTGCGTCTCCTTGCTGTGTGGCGAGACTAGAGAGGGGCGGCAGCGGGCGCAAGGCGGCTCGGTTCAGGCCCTATCAGGCGGCAACGCAGGCCCGGGCCTCGGTCACGATTTGCTCGGCATCGCAGAGGCATTGGCGGCACTGGGGCGCAAAGCCGAGCCTTGCATAGAGCGCTTCGGCGTCACCGTCCTGCTCGGAGGCGGCGCGGCGCAGGTCCTTCTCGCGGATGGCGTTGCAGATGCAGATGTACATCGGATGCGAATCCTCGCGCTGTGACTTGGTGATATTAATGCGAGGCATTTGCAATAGCAAGTACCCATTGCGCAGCACACCTGATGTGGCTGACATTGCAATTTAACGCCGCCAGATTTATGTCTTCGCCTGCATCAAGAGTTGGGGACTGACGCCCCGACGCCAACCTGCCGGTTTCCGGGCAAGGTGGCGCCTTCGATCTCGAAGGGATGTGGCCGGTCCGGCAATCAAACGGAACAAGGCTGCAGGCGTCGTTTCCCGCATATGTGAAGGGTTACGAGACGTGCCGATCCGCATTGCCGACAATCTTCCCGCCCGGCGCACCCTGGAGGCCGAGGGTGTTATCGTGATGAGCGAGACCGAGGCCGCGCGGCAGGATATCCGCCCCTTGCGCGTCGCGCTGCTCAATCTCATGCCCGATAAAGTCACCACCGAGACACAGATCGCGCGCCTGCTCGGCGCCACGCCGCTTCAGATCGAACTGGAGCTGGTGCGCATCTCGGATCACGTCAGCAAGAACACCTCGGCCGGCCACATCACGTCTTTCTATCGGCCCTGGGACGATGTTCGCGACGAGAAGTTCGACGGCCTCATCATCACGGGAGCACCGGTCGAGCAGATCGACTTCGATCAGGTGACGTACTGGGACGAGCTGCGCCGCATTCTCGATTGGTCGCAGGCCAACGTGCACCGCTCGCTCACGCTGTGCTGGGGGGCAATGGCGGCTTTGCAGCACTTCCACGGCGTTCCCAAGCATGCGCTGGCCAGCAAGGCGGCCGGGGTGTTCCGTCATGTGAACCGCGCACCTGCCAACCCCCTCATGCGCGGGTTGCCGGACTTGTTCGATGTTCCGGTCTCGCGCTGGAGCGAACTGCGCGCGGGCGATCTGCCGGCCGGAAGCGGTCTTGCCGTGCTCGCCGACAGCGCGGAGACGGGCCTGTGCCTGATCGATGATCCGGCCCGCCGCACGGTCCACATGCTCAATCATCTCGAGTACGACACGCTCACGCTTGCAGGCGAATATGCCCGCGACGAGGGGCGCAGCCTTCCGCAGCACTACTTCCCGGGCGACGATCCGGCGGCCGTTCCGTGCAACACCTGGCGCGGCCACGGCCACTTGCTGTTCGGCAACTGGATCAACGAGACATACCAGACGACCCCTTTCGACCGGAGGGACATCGGGCGCTGAGCGAGCCCTTGCGCGCAATCGCTTGCCTTTTCCGCATCACGCCACTAAGCGCGCCCACTTCATCGGGTGCGATTTCGATGACTCGCCTGGCCATGCAGGGCTGCCACGGCGGGTCGGACGCGCCCTAATCAAGGAGACCAAAATGCCCAAGCTCAAGACCAAGAGCGGTGTGAAGAAGCGCTTCAAGATCACCGCCTCCGGCAAGGTTAAGCACGGCGTCGCCGGTAAGCGCCACCGCCTGATCAGCCACAACGCCAAGTACATCCGCCAGAATCGCGGCATGGACGTGATCTCCGACGCCGATGCGAAGGTGATCAAGAAATGGGCGCCCTACGGGCTGAACTGAGGAGCGTTAGACCATGAGCCGTATCAAACGGGGTGTTACCACCCGCGCCAAGCACAAGCGCATTCTCGAACAAGCCAAGGGCTATCGGGGCCGCCGCAAGAACACTATCCGCGTTGCGCGGCAGGCCGTCGAAAAGGCCGGCCAGTATGCGTACCGCGATCGCAAGATCAAGAAGCGGGAATTCCGCGGTCTGTGGATCCAGCGCATCAACGCTGCCGTCCGCGCCGAAGGCCTGACCTATTCGCAGTTCATCCATGGCACCAAGCTGGCCGGGATCGAACTCGACCGGAAGGCCATGGCCGATCTCGCGATGAACGAAGGTGGTGTGTTCACCGCCATCATCGCGCAGGCCAAGCAGGCGCTCGCCGGCTGACCGGATAGCAGGGCGGCCCGGCGTTCCAATTTGGTGCGCTTCGGACCGGACTGCTGCCGCAAATGACGAGATTGCAAAGGGCATCAGTCTTGGGACTGGTGCCCTTTTTGCCATTTTGGTGACTTCCCGCCACTTCGGCTACACGCTATGTCCCTACCAACAGGGAATAACCGGGGGCGCAGTAGTGAG
>CANCET010000017.1 GCA_947375105.1 Sphingomonadaceae bacterium | reverse complement strand
ACGTGAACAGCAAAACCGCTGCCGCCAGCAGCAGGAGCGCCAGCACGCGCTGTCTGAAGGGGGAGAGGTCGGTCATTTGGGCTGGGCCGTCCTGGCGGTGAGATCAAAGGGCTTGCCGGTCACCGTTTCGGCCATGACCTCGGCACGGGACGCCCGCACGGCCGAAAAGCCGGACGATGACTTGAGCGCGGTGACGATGGCCGTGCTGTTAGGCGCAAAGCCGGACAAGCGCATCTGCGTGCCATCCCATTCGAAACGCTGCACCCATGCGTCCCCGGGCAGGAGCCGCTGAACTTCCGCCAGAATGCGCAGCGGTTGCTGGTGTTCGCGCCGTGCGCGTACGCCGTTCACCAGCGCCGCATTGCCGCGCAGCCGGCTCTCCACCTTCTGAACGGTCATCAGGGCGGGGGCCTGCGCATCGATCAGGCCCTGGATGCGCGCAATTTCCTGCCCATCGCGGAGGATCGAGAAGCCGAGGTTGCAGGCGAGCAGCAAAGCGACTGCGCCCCACCATACGAGCGCAACGGGTCGTTGGGCAGGTAGCAGACCCGCCTGCCGCATGGCTGGGGCGAGATCGAACGCTAGACGTTCCCCCCCGTCGCCCAGCGGCCCGATGTGGCGCGGAGTTATCCCTGTTTCGGCCAGCCTGGCGGCAATGTTCTGCGCCTGCTGCAGCGGCAGGGCGCCGACGACCACGTCGATCATGCCTTCGCGCACCGAGGGGCCGCAATTGCGCAGTCCGAAGATGATCGAATCGGGTGCGACCGGCATGATCCGATCAAGATCAAGTTCGACTGCTCCGCGCAGGTCCCCGTCCGACATGCGCGGCAGCACAAGGTGGCGCACGAGGCAGGCCTCGTCGGGAATGACCAGCGTATCGGTGCCCGGGGTCGAGGCGGCGATGATGGCGTTGTCCGCCCCGAGGCGGTGAAACGCGGCGAGACGCTTGCTGCCCGGCGCGAATGCGGCGGGCAGCATGTCGCGCAATTGCGCAAGCCACCAGTCGAAGCCCTGTCGGCCAAGCCGGCCAAGGGTTTGCATGTCGGCATTGAGAAGGTCGCTGAGGTTCACCGGGCGCCTCCACAATCCGCTTCGGCAAAGCTCGAGGCTGTTTGACCGTTGCTGCAGTTGATCTGCACGGCGGACCACGGCCGCGCCATGAAAACGGGCCAGATCCGATTGTCGCCGCGCGGGAACGCGAGCTTGAGGCGGATCAGCTTGGGCATGATGCGGCGGTGCTGCCAATTGACCTGCCAGGCGTCTCGCCCATTGATCGGGTCAGGTCCGAAATAATCGAACCGGACCGCTGCGACCCGGTCCAGCAGCACTTGCGGTGCCCAGCCTGCGGTGGTCGCCTCGCGCATATCTATCGCGCTCAGCTCGGACGCTTGCCACAGCAGCAATTGGCCATCCTCGTTCAGGGTGATGCGCCAGTGTTGCAGGGCGTGCGGCCCATCGCTCATGATCTGCGGCGCATCGAAGCGCAGATCAGTCGGCTGGCCCGCCAGCGTGAGGGTATCGCCAACGCCGTGGAGATCAGTGACGGCGTGCATCGCCTCCATCCGCGTGCGCAGCAATTGCTGCACTGTCGCGATTTGTGAAATGCTCTGGTCACGGCGCCGTTCGGCGGCATCGGCGCGGCGTTCCATGTCGATCACGGCCAGCAGCAGGCTGGAGACGAGGCCGAAGATGAACAGACTGACGAGCACTTCGGGCAACGTGAAACCCCGCGCATCGCGGCGGTGTGCGCGTTTGCCCTGCCAAAAGGGTTTCCGCAGGGGGTGCCGCAGGGGCTGCAGAAGCGCGGCGCATCGGCTCATGTCGCAGGCCTCAGGCTGTCGAGCCGCACCAGCACACTGCTGCTGCCGTTCTGCGTGATGGATACGGTGATCGTGCGCAGCGGCAGTCCGCCATCGCCCCCACTCTGGTAGGGTTCGGATACGACCTTCCAGACGAGACCATTGTCGATCCCGGTGGCCGGCACCGGCGGGAACGGCGAACTGACGCTGGCCGAGGCCAGGATCGAGCGGGCCAGCAGCGTCGCCTGCCGCCGCGTCCCCGCCATGGCCGACGTCCGGCCATACGTGACGACGACATCGTAGACCATGGCCGCCATGACCGCGACGATGGCGAGCGCGATGAGCGCTTCGATCAGCATGAAGCCGTTGCGGACATCGGGCTTGCGGTCAGGTGCCATCGGGGGAGACCTCCTCCGCGTGGCCATCATACCGGCCGATCGACCAGATCGTCCGGCCGGACCGCGCATCAAGTTCGACCTGACCGGCGGACGCGCTGCCGTCCGGATAGAACCGGATCGGCGCGGCCGAAAGCCGCACGGTCAACCCTTCGCCGATGGGAGCGGAATGGCTCGCCCAAACAAGCCCGCGGTTGCCCGGCATGGCAGCGAGATCAACCGGGGCGGCTGTGCGGATCGCTTCGTCTCGGGCGCCCGACAGCGCGCCGAGGACCTGCGCGCGCGCCTGCCGTTCCTGCAGGGTGCCGATCGAGCGGTCGACCATCGGGTAGTTCAGTGCCGCGACAAGGCCCACCACTGCGAGGACGACGAGCGCCTCGATCAGGGTGAATCCATTTTGGACGGCGCGCAAACGCATGGCCGGCTTACCAGTTGCCCAGGTCTTTGGCTTCGCCGGTGCCGCCTTCGACATCGTCGGAACCGAACGAAAAGACGTCCACTTCGCCGTGTTTGCCGGGGTTGGCATAGCGATAGGGGTGCTGCCAAGGATCGGTCAGCCCGGCTGCGCCCGGCAGATAGGGTCCGCGCCAATTGGGCATCTGTTGCGGCTGGGTGACGAGCGCCTGCAGGCCTTCCTCGTTGGAGGGATAGTGCCCCGCATCGAGCCGCAGCAGCTTGAGCGCAGCGTCGATGTTCTTCACCTGAACCGAGGCGGCTTCGCTTTTCGAGCTACCGAGGTACTTGATCACCTGCGGCCCGACGATCGCATAGAGCAGGCCGAGGATCGCCAGCACGACCAGCAGTTCCAGCAGGGTGAAGCCGTTGCGCCTGACCCCCGCGCGCGGCCGTTCGGTGTTGGTGTTCATGTGTCTCGTGCTCTCTTCTGCGGAGTGGTTGTACATCGTCTGATCGTGCGTCAATTCGCGACGGCGAGATCGTTGAAGCCCAGGATGGCGGACATGATCGAGGCGACCATCGCGGCGACACCGACCCCGAGGCCCACGACGATGGTGGGTGTGGCAACCGCGATGATCCGCTCCAGCCGCACTTTGACATCGCGGTCAAGCACCGTGGCAAGCCGTCCGAGCATGGGGCCGAGCTGCGAGGTTTCTTCGCCCGTGCGCACGAAGCTCATGGCAAGCGGAGGCAGGATGCGCCGCTCCGCGAGCGGGGCGGTGAGGCCGCCGCCCTGGCGCACGATATCGACCACTTCGCCAAGCCCTACATTCATGAAGCGGTTGGTGACTGTCCGCCGCGCCAATGTCAGCGCAGTCGGCAGCGGCACGCCGCCGTCGATCAGTGCGCCGAGGCTGCGGGCAAATCGCACCGTCTCGACGTTGCGCAGCAGTGGTCCGAGTTGCGGCACATCGAGGATCTTGCGATCAAGCCAGGCCTTGCTTGCCGGGCTGGCCAGCGCCTGCCGCAGCGCAAGGAAGCCGGCAATGAGCACGCCGAGGATGACAAGGCCGTTCGAGCGCACGAACCGGCTTGCGGCCATCACCGCCAGCGAGGATGCGGGAAGCGATCCTGCCGGGGCCGAGGCGAACAGCGTTTCAAACTGCGGAACCACGAACAGCAACATCAGGAGGATCACGCCAACGGCGACGATCGTGAGCGCCACGGGATAGGTCATCGCCGAGGCGACCTGACGGCGTTGCTCATCGGCTTGCTCAAGCATCTGCGCGAGCCGCGCGAGGGCGACGCCGAGCTCGCCATTGGCCTCGCCCGCTTCGGCCATGGCGGCCGCAAGGCCGGGGAACAGCGTGGGCTGATCCAGCAGCGCGGCGGAGAGCGGACGGCCTTCGCGCACTGCGGCAAGCACATCGCCGAGGCGCTGGTTCAGCGGAACGATGGCGACGTTTTCGACCGCGATCGACAACGCGCGATCAAGCGGCAGTCCTGCCTGCAGCAGCACGCCGAGTTCGGCGAAGAAATTGGTGATCTGGCGCCGCCACTTGCCTTCGCGGCCGCTGCCCGAACGCGCCCGGCCGCCGCCCTTCTGTTCGGCGACCTCGATCGGGCGCATGCCCGACTTGCGCAGCGAACCGAGCGCGTCCGCGCGGCTTGCCGCCTCGACCTGCCCCGAAACAGCCGCGCCGCCGGCGCCAATGGCCCGGTACTGGAAGGTGGCCACTGCGCTCAGTCCTCGCTCGCGACGCGCAGCACTTCTTCGAGCGCGGTGAGCCCCTGGCGCGCCTTGGCAATGCCGTCGCCGCGCAAGGTGCCGAAGCCGGCGCGCGCCGCGGCGTCTGCAATCGCGCGCGTATCGGCGCGTTGCAGGATGAGCCCCGCGATATCGCGGTCGATCCGGATGAATTCGAACACGGCCATGCGCCCGGCATAGCCCGAGCCCTTGCAGCGCGGACAGCCGACCGGACGGTAGAACCGGCGATCCTGCGCGGATATGGCCGCGATAGCCAGCCGCTCAAGCAACGCGGGATCTGCTTCATAAGGTTCGCGGCAGTGCGGGCAGAGCCGCCGCACCAGCCGCTGCGCGAGCACACCAGTGAGCACCGAGGATAGCAGGAACGGCTCCACCCCCATGTCGAGCAGGCGCGTCACGGCGCCGGCGGCGGTGTTGGTATGGAGTGTAGAAAGGATCATGTGGCCGGTCAGCGCGGCCTGCACCGCGATCTGCGCCGTCTCAGCATCGCGGATTTCGCCGACCATCATGATGTCGGGATCCTGCCGCAGGAATGACCGCAGCGCGGTGGAGAAGGTGTAGCCGATACCGGGGTTGATCTGGCTCTGCACCACGCCGGGCAGGCGGTATTCGATAGGGTCCTCGATCGTCGTCAATTTGCGATCGGGCGCGTTGAGATGTGCGAGCGCGGCATAGAGCGTTGTCGTCTTGCCCGAACCCGTGGGGCCGGTGACCAGCATGATGCCGTGTGGCTGGGCCAGCGCCCCCAGGAATTGCGCTTCGAGATCAGCATCAAAGCCCAGCGACTTCGGATCGAGCGCGAGGTTTGAGCGATCGAGGATGCGCATCACCACGCTCTCGCCGTGGATCGAGGGGGCGGTTGCGACGCGCAGATCGATCTCGTGGCCGCGCACCGTCAGGCGCAGGCGGCCGTCCTGCGGCAGGCGGCGCTCGGCGATATTGAGATTGGCCATCACCTTGATGCGGCTGACCACCGGCGCGCGCATGGCAGGCGGCTTTGCCGGCATCTCGCGCAGCATTCCGTCGATGCGGAAGCGCACGGCAAGGCGGTCGTCGGTCGGTTCGAGATGGATGTCGGAGGCGCGGGCATCGACGGCATCGGCGATCAGGCGGTTGACCGCGCGGATCACCGGAGCGTCGCTCACCAGGTCCTTGAGCCGCTCGAGATCGCCCTCGTCGACTTCGTCCTCCACCTCCGCGGCGGCCTCGCGGCGATAGAGCCGGTCGATTGCGGCATCGATATCCCCGCCTCGCGCAACAACGCGGGTGACCGGGTGGCCGGTGGCAAAGGCAAGGCCTGACACGGCGTCCTGATCGAGCGGATTGGCCAGCGCGATGACGACGCGGCCGGCGTCGATGCGCAGCGGCAGCGCGCGCCGGTCATGCAGGAAGGCGGAGGAGATATTCGGGATCGCGAGCGGCTCGGCGGGAAAGCTGTCCGGCTCGACCACTTCGAGGCCGAGCGCGCTGCCCAGCGTGCGGGCCAGCGCGTCCTCCGAGATCAGGCCAAGCCTTGTCACGATCTTCTCGAGTGTCTCGCCCGTCTCGCTCTCGACCAGGCGGGCGCGCGCGAGCGCTTCATCGGGCAGGCCCGCGCTGCGCAGTACGGCAGCAAGGAGATCCGCGTCCCCGGAGGCCCTCCCGGCTCCTGCGGCCGCCGCGTTGCCAGGCACAATTCCGGCTTGCGCAATCGGCTTAGCAGTATCGAACGAGGAAGCCATATTACCGGAAAACCTTGGACGCGCGGGCGCTGATGTCCGTAACACGTCCGGACGCGAGCGCCTAGTTATGCGCATTCTGTGACAGAATGATTTCCAGCCGAAATGGCCCAGCTTCGCCAATCGGCGCGGCTGGTTCGGCTCGCGCAGCAATTACTGACCGGACGCTTTCACGCCTCGCAAGAATTCGTCTCAAAAATTTCACATTGGGAGACCATTCGGCGCGTGGGGGGAATCAGTGGCGGGACCCCCGCCTCGCGAGGGACATGACATTCTTTATCGATCTTGAGCCGCACTTCGGTGCGTTGCTGCCATTTGCGGCGGGCTTGGCGCTTGCCGCGGCCGCGACGGGCTGTCCGGAGGGTGCGCGCGCGCAGGATGCTTCGGCGCAGGATGCGATGTCTCAGCCTGATTCGCCCGCCGGCGAGGCTGCCAGTTTCACGATCGACTCCATCGAAGTCGCCGGCGCAAAGGTGCTCAGCGCGAACGATATCGAGAACATCGTCTACCGCTTCACGGGCGAACATCGCACCAATGCGGATGTGGAAGCAGCTCGCAAGGCACTGCAAGATGCCTATGCCGCGCGCGGATATGAAGCGGCGGTGGTCGATGTGCCGCCGCAGGATCAGGCGCATCTGGCCAATGGCATCATCCAGATCCGCGTGATGGAAGCGCCTGTCGGCGAAGTGCGCGTCGCCGGGGCGAAGCACCATTCGGCCGAAGGTGTGATGAAGCAGCTGCCGGCACTGGCTCCCGGTGTGCCGATCAATCTCAAGGACCTGCAGGCCCAGCTGGTGCAGGCCAACCGCATTCCCGACCGCGCGGTGACCCCGGCATTCAAGCCGAGCAAGACCGAAGGCGCGATCGATGTCGAACTCAAGGTCAAGGACAGCCTGCCGGTTCACGGCAGCCTCGAACTCAACAACGACAATAGCCCCAATACCACGCGGTTGCGGCTTTCGGCGTCGCTTCGCTACACCAATCTGTGGGGTGCAGGGCACACGGTTTCGGCGTCTTACATCGTAGCGCCTCAGGCGCGCCGCGAATCCGAAGTGTTTTCCGGCTCCTACAACGCGCCGCTGCTCGGTACGCCATGGTCGCTCGTGCTGTTCGGCTACAAGTCGAACAGCAACATCGCCGCGCTCGGCGGCACGCAGGTGCTGGGCAACGGCTACCAGGTCGGCGCGCGCGCGATTTACCGTCTCGCGGGCGAGAAGGTCGATCAGTCGTTCTCGATCGGGCTCGACTACAAGGATTTCAAGCAGAACATCGTCCTCAAGGACAACAGCATTACCAAGTCGCCGATCCGGTATATCCCGCTGACGCTGGGCTATTCGTTCACGCGCGCGGTCGATGCCAGCCAGCTTGAAATCAACCTCGGCGCCACGCTCGGTCTGCGCGTGGTTCGCCGCGGCGAATGCGTCAGCGATGGACAGGGCGGCTGTTTCTACGAAGACCAGTTCGGGCTGAAGGACTACCTCGCGCGCGAGAACTTCGCGCATATCAACGCCGATATCAGCTACACGCGGCTGATTGCCGACGACGTGAGCCTGATCCTCAAGCTTGCTGGCCAGTATGCCGACGGGCACCTCGTTTCGAACGAGCAGTTCGGCATCGGTGGCGACGGCTCGGTTCGCGGCTATTTCCAGTCCGAGGCGGTGGGCGACAAGGGCCTGACCGGCACGATCCAGCTCGACGGGCCGTCGCTCGCGGGAAGTCTGCCCGATTTTGTGGGCGAACTGCGCCCCTACCTGTTCGCCGACTACGGCATCGCCGGGATCAACAACCCGCTCGTCGACCAGCGCGCGCGCTTCACCGAGACGAGCATCGGCGGCGGCCTGCGACTGCGCCTGTTCAAGCATCTCGTCGGCGGTCTGACCGCTGGCGTTCCACTGACCACTTTGACCGATTCCGAACGCGGCAAGGTCCGCGTCGTCTTCACAGCCAGGGGCGAATTCTGATGCATACCAGCACCTTGCGGCCTGTTCTCAAGGCCCTTTTTGCGCTCCTTGTCCTGATGATGGGGACCTGGGCCACTCCAGCCGCCGCGTGGTGGCAGAAGGATTGGGCCTATCGCAAGGCGGTGATGATCGACACCAGTCCGAGCGGTGTGAACGTCAGCGGCCCGATCGGCCGCACGCTGGTGCTGGTGCGGCTGCACAGCGGCAACTTCACCTTCACCGATGCGCTGGAAAACGGCGCGGACATCCGGTTCGTCGATAGCGACGACAAGAACCCGCTTGCCTACCATATCGAGAGCTACGACTCGAAGAACGGCGTCGCCACGGTGTGGGTCAGCCTGCCGGTGCTGAACGGCGGCGAGAAGAAGCAGATCTGGCTGTACTTCGGCAACAAGAACGCGCCGGTTGGCGAAGACGTCAAGGGCAGCTTCGATCCCGATTACACGCTGGCCTACCACTTTTCCGAAGGCCCCGGGCAGCCGACTGAAGACAAGACTGCCAACGGCAACAACGCCGCCAACGCACCGACCGGGATCGAGGACAGCGCGATCATCGGGCACGGCGGCCATTTCGTCGGCCAGGGCGGTGTGACAGTCAACGATGCGCCGTCGCTGGCAATGACGCCCGGCGCGCCCTTCACGTTCACCGCGTGGGTCAAGCCGGACAATCTCGGCGGCGATCAGCAGCTCTTCGCGCGCGGCGGCATGGTGATCGGCATCAATGCCGGCGTGCCCTATGTTGCGGTCGGCAGCGGCCGTGCGGCTGCAACCGCTGCGGTCAAGCAGGGTGACTGGACGCATATCGGCGTCGTGGCGGATGGCACCACGCTCAAGATCTACGTCAACGGGATCGAGGCCGGTGCGGTTTCGGTCGCGCTTCCCGCCATCGCCGGTCCGATCACGCTGGGCGGCACGCTCGTTGGCTCGCTCGATGAGGTGCGTCTGTCCAAGACCGCGCGTCCCGCCGCGATGCTGCTGGCCATGGCCAACGCCGAGGGTCCTGCGACGAAGCTGGTCGGCGTGTCCGACACGGCCGAGAAGCAAGGCAGCGGCGGCGGTGTGCTGTACTTCATCGTCAGCAAGCTCGAACCGATCGACGCGGGCGTCATCGGACTTTGCATGATCCTGCTGACCATGGCCGTCACCCTGATGGTCAACAAGATCCGCTATCTCAACGCATCGGCCAAGGGCAACAAGCTGTTCTTCAATCGCTTCAACGCGATGCACGAGAACCTTGTGCCGCTGGATCAGGTCGAGGGCATCTCGCCGCAGGAAGCAGACTTCATCAAGAAGACCTCGCCGATCGCGCGGCTTTACGAGATGGGCATCTACGAACTCGACGTGCGCCGCAAGTCGGCCGCGACCCGCCCGCTTTCGGGCGAAGCGGTGGAAGCCATGCGCGCGGCGGTCGATGCGGTCTATGTCGAGGAAAACCAGAAGCTCGACGCGCTGATGGTCATTCTCACTATCGCGATTTCGGGCGGGCCGTTCATCGGGCTGCTTGGCACGGTGATCGGCGTGATGACCGTGTTCGGCGGCGTGGCGATGGCCGGCGACGTCAACGTCAATGCCATCGCACCGGGTATTGCCGCGGCGCTGCTTGCCACGATCGCGGGCCTTGCCTGCGCGATCCCCGCGCTGTTCGGCTACAACTACCTCAACGGGCGAATTTCGGCGCTGGCCGATCAGATGCGTGTGTTCATCGATCGCCTCATCACTCGTCTCGCGGAAATGCAGGCCGATGCGGCCTACGCCCGCGAAGCCGCAGAATAACTTGGCGAACAAGGAGCCCGGACCATGCAGGTAGGTGGCGGCCGCAAGGCCTATGACGATATCAACATCACCCCGATGCTCGACCTCGCGTACGTGCTGCTCGTCATCTTCATCCTGATGGCGACGGCTTCGGTGCAGGGGATCAAGGTCGATCTGCCCAAGGCAAGCTCGGCCAAGAGCCTCGTTCAGCCCAAGACCATAGCCCTGACGGTCAACGATCAGGGCCAGATTTTCATGGACGCGTTCCCCGTCACGCTGCCGGATCTCGAGACGCGGCTGCGCAACGCCAAGGCCTCGAACCCGGACGTGCCGATCGTGCTCAAGGGCGATACGACGACGCAGTACGGCAAGATCATGGAAGTGCTCGACCTGTGCCGCCGGCTGGATCTCTCCAAGGTCGGTCTGGTGACCGGCAAGCCCACCGGCACTTGAGCCTGCGCCACCGTGGCCACTCGCCCCACCTCTCCTGATCCGGTGCCTCCAAAGGCTGATGTGGCTGCGTTCAATCCGAACGAGAAGGCCTCGCTGAAGCTGCGCCTGATCCAGGTGGGCGCGGTGCTGCTGGTGCTGCTGGCGGGCTGGTGGATCTATGGCCTCATCACCGAAGTGCCTGGTGTGAAAGTGGAGCAGGCGCCGCCGCAGACGGTGGACATGCTGCCACCGCCGCCACCCCCGCCGCCTCCTCCGCCCCCGCCGCCCGATCAGCCTCCGCCCGATGCGAAGCCCGATCCCGCGCCTATGCCCGAACCAGCTCCTGCGCCCGCGCCCGACCAGCCCGCGCCGATGAAGATCGACGGGCCGGCGCAGGCCGGTACCGATGCCTTCGGCCTGAGTTCAGGCAAGGGCGGCGGCATGGGCGGCGGCGGCAGCAACGGCACCTGCCTTACCCCGCCCTGCGGCGGCGGCTCGCCGATCGCGACCGGATTCTACACGCGCTACCTGAGCTCGGCGCTGCAGGAGCGGGTGCAGAACAACGACAAGATCAACCGCCAGATCTTCAGCGCCGATTTCGCGGTCACGATCAGTCCTGGCGGGCAGGTCACCGCGGTGCAGCTGCTGCGCTCCAGCGGCAACGGCAAGCGCGATCAGCTTTTGCTGGCGGCGCTGCAGGGCATCCGCGGACTCGATGCGCCGCCTTCCAGTTTCCGCTTTCCGCAGAAGATAACCGTCCGGGGCAGCCATGGGTTCTGATCCCGCGCCGGTCCGGAACCGCCGGGCTTCCAGCCATGCGGGCACCTTGCAAGAATGGAGTTTCGAGATGTCGGCGTACAATCCTGATCGCAAGACGGGCCGTGCAGGTTTCGATCGGAGACTGGCGAAGCGCGCGATTGGGCTTTCTGCCGCGCTTGTTGCGCTGATGGCGGGCGGGGGCGCTTTCGCCCAGGGCATCGCACCGTCCGGGGCCGACGCAGCGCAGGCTGCTGCTGCACCCGCGGCGGCGGCTGCAGCGCCTTCGCCGGACGCCATGACGAACCTTATCCGCCTGCTGGTCGCCAAGGGCACGCTGACGCAGGCCGACGGCGATGCACTGCTCGCGCAGGCGCAGTCTGAAGCGGACAAGGCCCGTGTCGCCGCCGCGCCCCCGCCGCCGCCGCCCGTGGCCGAAGGCGCGGTGCGCGTAAGCCGCGTGCCCGAAGCTGTCCGGGCGCAGATCCGCGACGAGATCCGCGGCGAGATTATGGCGCAGGCGGCCAGCGAAGGCTGGGTGACCAAGGACCAGGCCGCGCCGGAATGGACCAAGCGCATCCGCCTGTTCGGTGATGTGCGCGTTCGGTCGCAGTCGGAGCTCTATTCGCGTGCCAATGCCACCGACATCCTCGATTTCGGTGCGCTGATCGCGCTCGGCCCGGTCGACATTGCCTCGACCGCGTTGTTTCCGCATCTCAACACCCAGCTTGACCGGCCGAACCAGCTGCGCATCCGCGCCCGCATCGGCGCGCTGGCGCAAGTCACCAAAGGCGTGACGGCGGAGTTCTCACTCGGCACCGGCGATGACAACAGTCCGATCTCGCCAAACGCGTTGCTCGGCGGCGGACTTGCCAAACGCGCCATCTGGCTCGACCTTGCCAACTTCAAGGTCAACCCGTTCTCGTTCGCGACGCTCTCGTTCGGACGGTTCGAAAACCCCTTCAACGCCTCCGAACTGCTTTATGACAACGACCTGCGCTTCGACGGCGTGGCGGCGCAGCTCAACGTCAACCACCTGATGGGCGAAAAATCGGCACTGACGGTGACCGGCGGCGCGTTTCCGCTCGATTATGGTGCGGGCAATTTCCCCATCAATGCAACGATCAAGCAGCGCTATCCGACGAAGTGGCTGTTTGCGGGCGAACTCAAGCTGAAGGCCGAGGTTGCAGGTGCGGTCGAGGTGACCGCGAGCGCTGGTTATCACAGCTTCAAGAACGTGCGCGGCCAGCTGTCCGAGCCTTGCAACCTCGACGTCGTCGATACCTGCTCGACTGACGGGCTTGCCCCGCAGTTCGTGCGCAAGGGCAACACGCTGTTCGCGATCCGCAACATCAGCAACAGTTCCTCCGGTCTGTTCCCCGAACTGTTCGGCCTGAAGTTCGATTTCGACATTCTCGATCTCAATCTGGCGCTGAAGATGCCGATATCGGATCGCGTTGGGGTGAGGCTTGCCGGCAACTATGTCCGCAACCTCGGCTTCCGCCGCTACGACATCTGTTCGGGCCAGTTCGACAACAGTGCGTCGGACTTCATTCAGCCCATCAACAACGTGTTTTCGGATGCCACCCACACCAAGGTCTGCGTCAGCAAGAACGCCGCCACGTATACCGGCGGCAACATCGGCTGGGCCACCTCGGCGCGCATTGGGTCGATCATTCCGGACAAGCGCGGCTCGTGGACCTTCGCCGCCGAATATCGCTACGTCCAGTCTGACGCGGTGCTCGACAGCCTGACCGACAGCGATTTCCACCTCGGTGGCACCAACGCCAAGGGATACGTCCTCAGCGGGGAATACGGCATTGCCGATGGCCTCACGGTCGGCGGCCACTGGTATTCGTCGAATGAAATCTCCGGTGATCCCTTCGCGATCGATGTTCTGCAGTTCGACCTGCGAGCCAAGTTCTGAAGCCTGACCAGCGTCAGTTGAAATCGGCCTGAGGCGTATCGCCATGGAAACCGGAAGGATGAGCAGTACCATGACCACGCGGACCGCGCTCGATGCACGCCGTCGTCGCAAGCTGCTCGGCGGTGCCAGCGCGCTGGTTCTGGGCCTCGTGGTCGCGGCTGCGCCCGCAAACGCGCAAGTCGCGCGGCTGCGTTCGGTGTTCGGCGGCACTGCCGTGGCGACCGGCACCAACCGGCCGCCGGTCACCACCACGGTGCGCAGCCAGAGCATGAGGGACGCGCTGGCGGCCCAGCAGGCCAACCGCGCGACGATCCAGTCTTTGCGGACGCTGGTCACGCAGGCCCGCAGCGCCGCGATTGCAGCTACGCGCGCGATCCCGACCGACGGACTTTCCGCCAAGGGCCTCGATCCGGCCGTCAGCAAGCTGCGCGCGGCGGTCGATGATCCGACCGGCCTTGCCACCTGGCAGGGCGCGCTTTTGCCGACGCAGACCGAAAGCGGCGGCAAGTACAATGTCACGATCAAGCAGACCGATGCGCGGGCTCTGCTTTCGTGGAACCGCTTCGACGTCGGCGCCAATACCACGCTGACCTTTGACCAGAAGGTGGGCGGGGTCGCTCAGACCGACTGGGTCGTGCTCAACCGCGTGGTCGATCCCAAAGCCTCGCCGACGACCATTCTCGGCCATATCAAGGCCGATGGTACGGTCCTCGTCATCAACCGCAATGGCGTGATCTTTGGCTCCGGCGCGCAGGTCAACACCAACTCGCTGCTGGTTTCGAGCCTCGAGATCGGGAATATCGCCAAGGTTGCGAGTGCGACCAGCGATACCTTCACCGCCCTGTCGATCGCCGATCGCAACACGGGCTACCTCAATAACGGCCTGCTCCAGGCCTCGCCCGCACCGGGGCGGATGGCCGCCTCGCTCACCTCAAGCGTGGCGGGCAGCGGGACCTATTCGATATTCAATGTCGGCAGCAGCCTGACTTCGGACGTCGAGGGTGGGGTCACGATTGATCGCGGCGCCAGCCTGACGGCCGGTAGCGGCGGCTATGTGATCGTCACGGCACCGAACATCGCGAACGATGGAACGATCACGGCCGATCAGGGGCAGGTGAGCCTGCAGGCCGGCCGCGTCATCGGCTTTGGCGTGTCGACGGGCGGGAACAGCGGGCTCGATCCCGACATTCGCGGCTTCCTCCTGCGCACGATGGTCAATACCGGCGGCACGGTCGTCAATTCGGGGCTGGTCGAGGCCAAGCGCGGGTATGTCTCGCTCGGTGCGGACCTCCTCGGCACTGTTACCAACGCAGGCCTTGTCACTGCCACCACCAGCGTTTCGCGCAATGGCACTATCTCGCTCACGGCTGGAACCATCAATCTCGTCGGGACCGAAGCCAACGGCTTTGCCAGCGGTGTCGCGATCCTCGACGATGCCAGCCCCGAAACCGTGCCGCAGGGAACCGCGGATGCCCCGCCATCGTTCCGGCAGTCGCGGATCGACATCGGCGGGCTCTATGTCACCCCGACGGCAACGGCTAACGATGCGGGTCTGCTCGGGCCGGCTGCAATCAACTTCGGCAACGGGTCGCTTCTCCTTGCGCCCGGTGCGACGGTTTCGATTGGCGGCCGCGCAGGCGGCTACGATCAGGCCGCGCTGCTGGCGGGTGGCGGCACGATTTCGCAAGGCAGCATCACCGTAGGCGCGGATGCGATCATCGATGTCAGCGGCATCAAGGACGTGCAACTGGCCGCCAGCCGCAATGCGGTCACCATTTCGCCGCTCAAGGGCAACGAACTGCGCGATACGCCCAACTACCGCGACGTGAAGACCGACGGTTCGTTCACGCTCAACGGCAAGACCGTCACCGTCGATATCCGCAAGAGCGGCGTCCGCGCAGATGGTGTGGCCTGGGTCGGCTCACCGCTGATCGAGGCCGGATCGGCCATCAGCCAGATCGGTGTGGGGGCGGCCGAACTGATGACCAAGGGCGGCTCGGTCACCTTCGGTGTCGATCTGCCGCTTGACGCCTCCAACCCGGCAGCTGCGCCGCGGGTCACTATCGCCAAGTCGGCAACCGTCGATTTTTCGGGCGGGTGGACGCACTACAACACGGGCGTGATCAACACGACCAAGCTGATCCGCGCGGACGGTACGCTGGTCGATATCGCCAATGCCGATCCGAACGGCGACTATATCGGTCTCGCCGATGGCAACACCGCGGTCCAGAGCAAGTTCGGCACGAGCCAGACTTTCGCCAGTCCGCTCATCTCGGGCATTCAGCCGGAGCCGGCCTATGACGAAGGACGCGATGCCGGTGCGCTGGTTATCCGTGCGGCGGCGGCCAGCCTCGATGGCAGGATCGACGGCAAGGCCTACTCCGGGTTCTTCCAGCTGCAACGCGGTGCGGTTGGCACGGCGTCGGCGAGCCTCTCGGGTGACACGCGCACGCTTCAGGCAACGGCTTATGAATTGCCCTCGGGCGGCTATCTGCGGATCGGCTCGTTCGCTGGCAGCGGCACGCCATTCCTGGGCGGCAACATCGTGGTCGATCACGGTGCAGCGCCAGTTGCGGATGGCATCACGCGCCTGACCGACAGCCAGCTGTCGCAGGCCGGTCTCGGCGCGCTGCGGATCGAGACCAGCGGCGGCGTCAGTTTTGCGGCTGACAGCGATATCGTGTTGGCCAACGGAGGCCGCCTGACGGTTAATGCCGGCCGCACCGTGCATTTCGACGGGACTATCACCGCGCGGAGTGGCTCCATCTCTGCGACCACCGCCGAACTGCTCGGCGCTGTGCAGACCTCGCCGGTCGCGGCGGCCGGGTCGCTGTTCGATCCCGGCGATGACGTGAAGGCGAGCTATGCGGCGGACGAAACACCGCCGAGCCCCTTCGATGTCGTCGTCTCCGGCAAGCTCGATGTCGCCGGATTGTGGAGCAATGACTTCCTTTCCCTCGGCGGCCTGCCGAGCGGGACGGCCTACACCTCGGGCGGGTCGATCAGCCTTGCCGTGGCGCCCAAGGTGCTTGTGGTGCAGGGGACCAATCCTGATACGGCAACGCTCGCGGTCGATCTCAGCGGCAGTATCCGCCTGCGGTCGTCGGCGCTGCTCGATGTATCCTCAGGCGGTCATGTCACCAGCGATGGGCTGCTCGATCTTGTGGCCAAGGGCGGCAATATCAGCCTGATCAACGATACCGTCTATGCCTCGCTGACCCGGACCGATCCAACCCTGACCGAAGGTTCGAGCACGGACCAGGCGATCAACGGGCAGAACCAATCGGTCTCGTTCACGACCATTGTCGGCGATCTGGGCAAGCGCATCGTCGTAAGCCTGGTGCCGGTGACCCAGCGCGCGACGGTGGAATTCACGGCGGACAACTTCAAGGGCTTCGGCTTCGGCTTTGGCGGCGGCGGCGTATTCAAGCTGGTCGCGCCGCAGATCGCGCTGTCCGATACGGCGCCGGCAGCGGGTTCGTGGCTCAAGCTCGATTTCATCCAGTCCACCGGTTTCGGGACTCTGGATCTCTCCGCCTGGCATTCGCGCGTGTTCAGCGACCTGTTTGCCGGCGGAGTCCATGGCAATTCCGCGTTCCTCGATACGACCAGCTTCGTCATCCATGACGGTGAGACGCTTGATCTCACGCAGGCCTTGCTGCCGGTCTATTCCGATCACGCGACCACTGCGAAACTCGTCGGGCTCGAAACTGGGGCAGACGTCACGTCGGTGGTCAGCGCGGCGGTGCCGACAGCCGCGTGGGATCAGCGCGCCGCCTCGCTGAAGCTGGGCGGCCTTACGGAACTGGTCGTCGAGCAGGGTGGCAGCATCACCGGTGCGGCCGGAGCATCGATCCAGACCCCCGGATTGCTCAACGCCGGGACGATCCGCCTCGTTGGCGGAACGATCCGCCAGCTGGCGCGGTTGCCGGATGAATTCCTGGCCGACACGGTGGCGGTGCGCAGCCTTGACGATGTGCTGGGCGGGCGTGTCGTGACGGACGGGGCAGTGCAGTACAGGGAGGACGCGCTCTCCAAGATCGGCACCCTGACCAACGGGCAGCTCTTCTCGAAGCCGGCGGCGGACAAGACGGTCTATTTCCTCGGTCAGCTTGATGCAGGCGAGGCACTGAAGCTGGCGCCCGGAAGCGTCACTGATCTTTCCGGTGCGGCGGTCTTCGATCCTCGCGCTGCCCTGCTCGCGGGGAACCGGATCAGGTCCACCGGCAGGCTCTACGATGGCGGCTCGATCAGCACCGCAAACGGCCAGTCCGATACGAGCACGCGATTGTTCGAATCCGCGCGCTACGAAATCAACGATTCCGGCGCGGCGACACCGATCGGCGTAGTGACCATTGCCCGCGCAATCGATGCCCAGACCGGCGCGAAGATTGATCTTTCGGGTGCGGCGGCAACCTTTGACGAGCTGCTCCAGGTCGGCAGCTACACGCCCACGCGCGCGTGGAGCAATGGCGGGACGCTCAGCATCCTTGGCGGCGGCTCTCTTGGCGGCGCGGCAATTGTTGCCAAGGGCGGTTCTGCTGCGGCCTTTGGCGGAACGCTGGAATGGCTCGATCCGATCCTGCGCCAATCGACCGACAGCACGACCGAGGGCAATTCGGTCCTCTCGGCTGACCAGATCATGGACGCCGGCTTCTCGACGATGATCGCGCGGGGCGGGATCGGGATCGAAGGCGGCACAAGGTTGTCACTGGGCAAGGCATTCCTCGTCCAGTCGGCAACGCCGACGAGCGCGTCGCCCAGCGAGACGGACTTCCGGGTGACGATCTCGTTGCTGAGCGACGGCAATGGGCGGATCGAAGCGCCCTACATCAACATTGGCAGCCAGGCGCAGACGTTCTCCGTCAACACGCCAACCAGCGCGTCGCAGGGTTCGCTGACGTTCGCGGCGAAGTCTATCGATCTTGTGGGGGCCGTGGGCTTTGTCGTGCCTGCAGGCGTGACCGCCGACGGTGCGGCCGCTGGCGCCGTCAACCTGCTCTCGGGCAATGACATCCGCTTCATCGGCACCGACCGGGCGGTTGCCGATCCGACGCGACCGACCGGGTTGACCGGCGGCGTGGTTTCAACAGGCGACCTCTCGTTTGTCGCCGATCAGGTCTACGCGGCGACCGGCACCGGCAATCTCCAGCAGCTGCTTGAGGATCGCCGCAACGGCACCAAGGTGAGCTCGGCCACGCCCTACCTCGTGGCCTCGCTGGCCGATGCCGGCACGGTAAGGTTCGCCTCCAACGGCGATGCAGCACCCGCCTCGCCCTATTCAGCGGGCAGCTGGCTGCGGGTTGTCGGCGCCAATATCGTCCAGGACGGCGTGCTGCGCGCGCCGCTCGGGTTGCTTGAACTGGGCTCGCAGAGCGCGGTGAACCTGCCGGGCAGCCTGATCGCGATACCGGCCAGCCAATCGATCTCGTTTGGCGCAGGCAGCGTCACGTCGGTCAGCGGTGCCGGTCTGAACGTGCCCTATGGCCAGACCACCGACGGCAGCGAATACTACTTCTCCCCCAACGTGAACTCCGCACTCACGGCCGCGCCGGTGGGCCAGCTGACGCTTGCGGGTCGCTCGATCGACGTGAAGACAGGTGCGACGCTCGACGGGCAGGGCGGCGGCGATATCTTCGCGTTCGAATTCGTTTCCGGCACTGGCGGATCGCGCGATGTGCTGTCGCGGTTCAATGCTGACACTTTCAGCAGCAACGGCGGTCTGGCCTATGCAGATGGCCGTCAGGTCTATGCCGCGCTGCCAGTGGCGCAGGCTGGTCTCGTCGCCAGCTTCGATCCGCTCTATTCGGCCGACTACAAGAGCGGCGGCGACAGTCTTTACGGGCTCGCGGCCGGCCGGACGGTCTGGCTCGATGCGGCGCCCGGGATTGCTGCGGGCGAATATCTGCTCCTGCCCGCGCACTACGCGTTCCTGCCCGGCGCAACCCGCCTGGTGGAGAACACCGACGCGGCCGCGCCGCTGATCGGCGGGGGCAACGCGCAGCTTGATGGCAGCGTGATCGTGGGCGGCAGCTATGGCACCGCCGGTACGGATTTCCGCGAATCCGCGCGCCGCTCATTCACCCTGATGGCGGCTGCCGCGTTCAACCGCTATTCCAAGCTCAACCTCACTTCGGGCACAATTGCATTCGACAAGCTGGCCGCCGCGCAGGGCAAGGCCGCGCCGCGCTCGCCGCTCGACGCAGCGCGGTTCGTGTTCAACCCGACGCTCTCGCTTACTGTTGACGGCATCGTCAAATCTGCGGCGGCACCCGGCGGGCGCGGGGCCCAGTTCGATATTGCCGCATCCGCGATCGAGATCCGCGCTGCAGCGGGCCCGCTCACTGAAAACGTGTTGACGCTGACCGCCGACACCCTCGCCAATCTCAACGCAAACAGCCTGTTCATCGGCGGCGTGCGCGAAGAGAATGTCGATGGCACGACGACGCTGAAGGTGACTGCGCGGAACATCGAGATCGACAGCGGCGTTTCGCTCACTGCGCCGGAACTCGTTCTGGCGGTCGGCGGCAGCGGTTCGCGCCTTGTCGTCGATGCCGGTGCATCGCTGTCCGCCACGGGGACGCTGGCCGACAAGACTTCGGCCGACTACCGCGTCGGCTTCGGTTCGTCGGCTGCGGGATATGACCAGACCGGTATCGGTTCGGTCCTGCGCCTTGCCAGCGGCCCTGAGCGGTTGGTGGCACGAACGGTCGATCCCGAGCTTTCGGCGCCTGATCTGGCGCGGACCCAGCTGCAAGTCCTCGGCGGGGCATCGCTGGCGGGCAACGCGGTGGCGTTCAACACGAGCGGCGCGGTCAGTTTCGCCGATGATGCCAATATTGCCGCGACGAGCATCAGCCTCGGTGCAGCCACGATTTCGTTCGGCGAGGGCGGATTGGCCCCGGCCTTCGCGCAGAAGCTCGCGGCGGCCACCAATCTCACGCTGTCATCGCGCGGCGTGGTCTTTCTCGGCGCCGGACTGCCGAGCGCGTTCAACAACCTGACGCTCGATGCCCAGGGCATCGCTTCGGACGGAAGCGACCTGACCATCAACGCCAAGTCCTTCACGCTGCGCAACAGCAAGACCGACCGCGGTGGGTGCTCGGTGGCAGGGATGGCGGACTGCGGTTCCAGCGCGAAGCTGGCTGTGGTGGCCGATCAGGTCACGCTCGGCGATGGAACCTTCCGCATCTATGGCTTCGGCGGCGGGGTCACGCTCGATGCGGCGAAGGGCATTGCGGTTACCGGCAAGGGCAGCCTTGCGATCGACGATCCCGCAAATCCCGGCTTCGTGGGGCTAACGCTCAAGACACCGTTCATCGCCGACCACGCGCGCGGCACGGCAGCCGAGGTCAGCACGGTCGGAGCGGACTATACTTTCTCGACGCGGGGCGCGGTCATCATCGATGGCAGCGGGCGCACTGGTACGCCAGACGCGAAGGCCCTCGCCATTGGATCGACAATCGCGTTCGGCGGGATCGATGACCCCGTGGCCAGCTTCGCGCTCAACAATGCAGCCATCCGCGCAACGGCGGGCATCATCGACGTGCATGCCAGTGGCAATATCACCGCGAGCGGCACCGCAAACATCGCGGCGCCGGGCTATACGACCAACATCGGAACCGGCGACAGCGCGAAGGTCGTGACGGCGGGTTCCGGCTCGATCACCTTGCAGAGCGACGGCGGCAACATCGCTCTTGCCAAGACTGCTACGCTGGTGGTCGACAACGGCATCGGGAGCAGCGGCAACCTCAACCTCGCGGCGGCGCGCGGCACGATCACGCTTGGCGCTGCGATCAATCCCGCGATTGCTGCCGGTGCAACGCGCCAGGCGTCGATCCTGCTCGACGGAGCAAGTCTGCTGGATGCGACGGGCGCGGCGTTCAGTCTGGCCGGCTTCGTCAAGGACTACGGCCGCCTGTTTGGCGGGACGGTGCAGATCCGCACCGGCTCCGGCAATCTCGCGCTCGATGCCGGGCAGACGCTCAAGGCCGAAAGCGTCAAGCTGGTCACCGACAGCGGACGGATCGACATTCTGGGGCGGATCGACACCTCGGGCGATGATGTTTCGAAGCTCAAGATGACCGATGCAGCCTACACGTCCGCCCGGGTGGACGGGGGCGACATCTCCCTGTTCGGTGGCAGCGGCATCGCATTGGGCGCGACCGGCGCGCTGATCGCGCGGACGGGGGGCTATGCCGCTGGTGACAGTCGCCAGGCCAAGGGCGGAAATGTAATGATCGGCGTGTCGAGCGATGCGGCGAAGATCGATATTGCTGGTGGCGCGCTGATCGATGTTTCGGCCAGCAAGACGGCTGACCGCTTCGTCACCATGGCGGTGAAGGACCCCCAGACGCTCATTCTCACCTCGGCCTTCCGCAAGGTTGCCGGCGATGTCGGCGGTCTCGTCACGTTCAGGGCGCCGCTGCTGAACGGCAATGTGGTCGACCTGTCCGCGAACGGCACGATCACAGGGGCCTCGGCGTTGACGCTCGATGCGTTCCGCCGCTTCGATCTCGATCAGATCGCGCAGGCCGGTGCCTACTCGGGGATCACCAGGGACGCCGACGGGACTGTGCATCTCGACGCCGCGGCGACCGGATTGCCCAATTTCCTTGCGGATACGGCGGCCGGGACGCTTCCCGATTTCGTTCGCAACTTTACCGTTGCGCGCAAGGATCGTGGCAGCCTCGCGGGCTACCGGCTCCGGCCTGAGGTGGAGATTTCGGCGGCCGGGATGATCGTGCTTGATTCCAACCTGAACCTCGGCGCGGGCAAGGTCGTAGACTACGCCGCCGCCGTTGCAGATGGCCTGCTCACGGTTTCACCACTCGGACCCGATGCCGGCGGCAAGCCGCGCTATGAAGTCGTGGCCGGCAAGGAAGCCGAACTCTTCGCGCGGTATGTCGATATGACCTACCGGGTGGGCGGGAAGGTGACCGGCGAAGCGGGGGTTTTCACGATCCGCGCGGGCGGCGATCTCAAGGTCGCCAATTCGATCAGCGACGGATTCTTCTCGTTCCACGACAAGACCGATCCGAAGTACCTCAGCTACCAACTGGGCGGCGGCGACCGCAGCTACGGCGCGGCCGTATCGCTCGATTGCGCGCTGGGCAGCGTCTGCGACGACACGCTGCGGTCCTACAGCAAGTTTGGCACGCGGCTGCTCGACGATGGCCAGATCGTGGTGATCGATCTGTCGCTGCCGGAACTGGGCGCGCAGAATTCGCCCTTGTTCGTGCATTCCCCGTTCAGTGCCACCGCCAACAGTGTCGCTGCGAATGGAACCGGCAATGCCATCGGCACGGGTGAACTGTTCCCGCTCGTCGATGGCAGGAGTGTTGCATCGAGCGATATCAACCTCGTGGCCGGTGCGGCGGCAGGCTCTGCCGATCCGCTGGCGATCTACCGCAGCAGCCGCGGATCGGTGATCGTCGCCGGGGAGAAGTTCTACAAGGTGGTCGCCAAACAGGGTGTCACCCGGATCGGCGGCACCGCCCAGCTTGGTTTCGATGATGGCAGCGGCACGTATGTCTACACCGGCGCTGACAAGTTCTTCGATGGCCAGTTTGCGGGCTATGTCGATCCCGAGACGGCCAAAGACCTTTATACGCGGCTCAACTGGGGTTCGGATACGGACCTCGCCGATGCGACGCGTGCTGCGGCCCTGCGCTTCTTCGCCGGGCACCGCTTCATCAAGGAAGACGGCGTTGTCATCGGCGTGGTGGCTTCGCTGGATCAGGTCGCGCAGTTCTTGTCCGGGGATTACGGTCAGACCTTCACCAAGCTGGCGAAGCCCGATCTCGATCTTTCGGTGATCGATGCACCCATCGCGTTCGATCAGCCGCGCAGCTACTACAATCCGCTGGTGCGCACCGGAACCGGCGGGATCTCGGTCGCTGCCGCCGGCAATGTCAGCCTCGTCGGCTCGACCACAATCACCTACCGCGCCAATGACGGCACCATCCGCGACGAGAGCGGCGTTTACGGCAACACCGATTTCACCGCGCAGGTTGGCGGATCGGCAATCTATACCGCAGGTGCCCGCCTCAGCCTTGGCGGTATCGCCGAGACGTACCAGGCCGAGAAGCTGGGCTACGTGCCGTCGATTCAGGGGCTGCTCGATGCGGCGCCGGTCGTCGCTGGCGGCGGTGGGGCGATTTCGCTCGTGGCTGGCCGCGATGTGCTGGGCCGCCGCGATATCTGGAGCGAAGCGTTCCGGTCCAGCGCGATCTCGATTGATACCACGCTTCCCGGCTACGATGATCTTGCCACCACGTTCGATGGCACGCGGATCGGTTCGGCCGATCAGCAGTGGCGCGTGGGTGAAGTTGGCCAATCGACGAAGATCGCGATTGTCCCGCAGCTGTTCAGCTCGGGTGTCGGTGCGCTTGCTGGCGGCAACGTGACCGTCAGCGCCGGGCGCGATGTCAGCGATCTCGTGATCGCGCTCGACAATTCCGCGCTGACCGACAAGACACCGGCCGGTCAGAAGGTCATCCTGACCAGCGGTGGCGGCAATCTCTCGCTCGATGCCGGGCGCAATCTGCTCGGTGGGCAGATCGACGTGGCGCAGGGGATCGCGCGCGTGGCCGTCGGGGCGGCAGTCGTCTCTGCGGGCGACACGCTGGCACCCGGTTCCTACGACGGCCGGGTCAACAACGCCAGCACAGCCAACCTGCTGCGGCTGCGGGTCAATGACGCGACGATCGCGCTCACCGCGCGTGGTGCGGTCGATATTGCAGGGATCGGCGCGCTGGGAGCCCAGCCGGGCACGCTCGCCACTGCCGACCAGACGCTCAATGCGGCAGGCTTCTTCAGTCCGATTGCCGGGGTCAGCATCGCCACGCCAGATCGCTTGGCAATTGTCGGCAACCGGGCGGACCAGCGGGTGGTGTTCGCTACCCAGGCCACATCGCTCGATGTCAGCACGTTCCTGACCGGCTATGTACTGCCCCCTTCGCTTTCGCTGACCTCGATCGCATCCGATATCGCGATCGGCAACGGCAATGCCAATCTGCTCTACGCCAGCCCCTATGGGCAGCTTTCGATCACGGCTGGCGGCAATCTTGCGAATTTTGCGCTGTCGATGAGCGATGCGGACCCGTCGGATCTGCCGGGCCTGTTCAGTGTCTCGCGTTTCATCATCGAAGGCGGCAACTACTTCCGGGATCAGGGGCTTGGCTATGTGTTCGGCGGTGTGGTGCAGCCGACAAGCGATGCGACATTGCGCCTGCTGCACAACCGGGCGATCACGCACCGCGATGATCCCAATCCGGTCGAGATCTATGCCGGCGGTTCGATTTCGAAGGTTCAACTCGTTCTGCCGAAGGCCGCGCAGGTCAACGCTGGCGGCGATATCGTCGATTTCAATTTCGAGGGTCAGAACCTTCAGGCCACCGATATCACCCGGATCGTGGCCGGCGGCGATATTACCGCCACCACCGCGCTGCCATCGCTCGACAATCCGGTTGTAGGCCGTCCCTATGTCAACGCGACCAGCTTCACGCTTGGCGGGCCCGGCGCGCTGATGATCGAGGCGGGCGGCAACCTCGGTCCGTTCCTCAATTCGGCAACGGTTGCGAATGTCAGCTATGCGGGCGGCATCCGGACCGTGGGCAACGAGAACAACCCGTGGCTGGGCCAGTCCGGTGCGAGCATCTACGCGCTGTTCGGCGTGGCCAAGCGGGCCGATTTCTCGGCACTTGATGCGACGTATCTCGATCCGGCCAACACCTCCAGGCTGGACGGCGACCTGTTTGTCCAGAATGTCGATACGGCCGGCAATCGGACACCCGACCGCGCCAAGCCGGTCTATGCGCCCAAGCTGGCGGCCTGGCTCAGGGACAACGCGCCCGAGGTTTTCGCCAAGGTCTTCCCGGATGCTGCCGGTGCCAGCGATAGCGCGCTCGCCGCGCTCGCCTACACGCGCTATTCCGACATGTACGCAGCCTACAAGCAGAACGTGCCGGAACTGCAGCAGCGGCGTTTCCTGATGCAGGTGCTCTATTTCGGGGAGCTTGGCGCGGTCGCTGATCCCAACGGGCCGTCGTACCAGCAATACGTCCGCGGCTACCGCGCGATCCAGACGCTGTTCCCGGTCAGCGCGGGCTACACCGACAACTTGTCGACCTTCACGACTGATCCGGCGACTGTCTCTGCCGACCATCCCCTGGGCGAGCCGGCCAAGACGCTCGACAACGGTGAGCCGGCAAAGGCCACACGGGTTCTGACCGGCAATGTCGATTTGCGCCTCGCGACGATCCAGACCGCGCGGGGTGGCAGCGTCACCATTCTCGGTCCGGGCGGCGATTTCATCGCCGGTTCGGTGGTGCGCACGTCCGAGCAGGCCGCCCGCAAGTCGACGCTGTTCACCGGATCCGGCGTCAGCTTCATGCGGGAAGGGTACGCCAACCTGCCGTTCCCGGGCCGGATCGATTCGATCCCGATCGGGTTTGAAGGCGTGCTGACCTTGCGCGGCGGTGCCATCCAGTCGTTCACCGATGGCGATTTCCGGCTCAACCAGAGCCGCCTGTTCACGCTCAGCGGCGGCGATGTCGCGATGTGGTCCTCGAACGGCGATCTCAACGCAGGGCAGGGGCCCAAGACCTCGTCCAACTTCCCGCCGATCACCCTGCGGTTCACGCCGGACGCGTTCAGCGAAGTCGATTCCGCCGGCAGTGTTTCGGGCGCGGGTATCGGTGCACTGCGCCCATCGGCGGATGTTGCGGCCTCCAGCGTGACCTTGATTGCGCCTGTCGGCACAGTCGATGCGGGCGATGCGGGCGTGCGTGCATCTGGCGATGTGTTCGTGGCGGCCGCGCGGGTGGCGAACGCGGACAACTTCAAGGTCGGCGGCGCCTCGGTCGGTGTGCCAACCACCGCCGTGGTGGCCGCGCCCGCTGCGCCGCCGGGAGCGACGGCCGCCGTGGCGGCGACCGCGGCCCAGGCCCGCGCGCAGGAAAAGGGCTCCGCCGACCGCGAGTCGGTGATCCGGGTCGATGTGCTCGGGTTTATCGGTGGCAACAGCGAGGATTGTGCCAGCGGGCGGTTCGATTCATCCGGAAAGTGCGTCCGATAACCACCGGCTCGCAGGAAAAGCTTTTGACCGAAAGCAGTTTTGACAGGCGGGCAGGCGGGAGCTTGCCCGATGGCCACGGGCCACCTTGCCCCAAGGAGATTGATTGATGCTACGCGCAAAAGCCTCCCGCTCGCTTCTCGCAGCCGCCATGGTGTTCACGCCGGTTGCTGCAGCCCATGCCCAGGCCCCGGCGCAAACCAATGCTGGCGGGCTGGGCGGCCCGGTCGTGCCGGGTATCTGCATGCTCTCGCGTGAGGCAGTGTTCGCCCACGCCAAGGTCTCGGTCTATGCGTCCGAGCGGATCCGCCAGCTTACGGCCGAGGCGCAGTCCGAAGTCGATGCCGATCGCAAGCCGATCGATGCCGAGATGGCCGCGCTGCGCGCACAGGCCAGCAAGCTCACGCCGGACCAGATCCGCGCGCAGCAAGCCGCTCTCGGCCAAAAACTGGCGCCAGTTCAGGTCAAGGCCGAGCAGCGCCGCAAGGAGATCGAGAAGACCCGCATCGATGCGGTCGCCACGATCTCGGCGCAGCTCCAGCCAATGATCGCAGCGGTCTATGCGCAGAAGGGCTGCGGCCTGCTGTTTGATCGGGGCACACTGCTTGGCGGCAATTTCGCCAACGATCTCACAGGCGCGGTCGTGGCCGCACTCGATGCCCGCCTTACGCAGATTCCGATCCAGCGCGCTGTATTGCCGCCGGCCGCTGCAGGCGCACCATCCACGCCGAAATAACGCGTTCGATCAGGCGCTGTCTCTTCAGGACAGCGTCCATCGCTTCGATTTTCATCGTTCCGCAACGCCCTGCGTGCGCGGTGATTTGACGCGCGCGCTGCCGGCGAACCCGCATAGCTCTCAAGTCGCGAAAGCGCCTCCGCGCTTCGACAGTTCAAGATCGGCAAACGTGCTGCACGCTTTTTTGCTGCGCAGGCTTTGCCGACACGAACATCACAAAAATGTCATTGCCGGAAAATAGAGGGGTGCCGGGGAGGCGAATCAATTCACCCGGATCAAGGCACCTCTCGCAAAGGCTTAAATTGATCCGGTTGATTGCGCGCTCAACTCCAAATCCTGCTCCAACCTTCGTCATGAAGGGAGTGGAAGAGATCTAAGGCTCAGGCTTTCGTCATGCCCAAATCACTGGGCTTGAAGAACAAAAAACTGAAGTGAAAGGGATATACCATGTCTAATCATCTGAAGTCGCGACTGCTGCTTGCTGTCGCCGCTACCGGCCTCACCGCCACGACCGCCAACGCGCAGGTCGCTTTCCCCGCCGCTGACCTGCATGGCGCAGGCGCTTCGTCGGTCGCCGTCGTTCTCCCGCGCGAGCAGGGCTGCCTCACCGGCGCTGCCAGCGTCTCGAACGGCAGCGTGCTGACCTACACCAACACCTCGACCACGCCGACCGCCAACCCGGCTGGTGTCTATCAGGGCATCGACGGCACGGTTGACTGCGCCGTTGCGGGCATCCAGCCCAACATCACTGCCAAGTATCTCTCGACCGGTTCGGGCGACGGCAAGAAGTTCTTCGCCACCGGCACGCTCCCCACGGGCACCAACCCCTGGAACAACGTCGCCAACACCGGCTGGACCGCTGGCGGCCCGCACTATTCGATGTCTGACTCGTCGGTCGCCGATCGTCTCTCGGCCTACAACTCGGGCCGCGGCGTTCAGGGCGGCGCGCTGATCCAGATCCCGCTCTACGTGCTCCCCGTCGCGATCGCCTACAACCCGGTCTATGGCATCAAGGTCACCGACGCTGCTAACCCCACCACCACCACCGTCGCCACCTACAAGTTCAACGTTGCATCCCCGCAGTCGGTGTACAACACCCTCTCGGGCGGTCTGCGCCTCAACAAGGCTGCCTATTGCGGCATCTTCAACGGCACGATCACCAACTTCAACGATGCCGCGCTCACCGCGCTGAACACCTACGTTGTTGGCAAGCTGACCAAGACCAAGACCCTCATGGATCCGTCTGACAGCCTCAGCCGCTGGACCCAAGACGGCGTGCCGATCCGTCTGGTCGGTCGTCTGGACAAGTCGGGCACCACCGACGTGTTCACGCGCCACCTCGCGGCGGTCTGCAACAGCGCGAATGGCTACACTGGCGTGAACTACTTCACGACCAACGCAGAATCGCTGCCCTACGATCCCTCCTCCGCAACGTTCGATCTCACCTCGGGTGTCAACAGTTCGGCTTCGTCGCCTTATTACCCGAACAGCTCGTCGACCTCCGGTGTCACGCTGCCCAACGCGACCACGTTCGCCGGCACGACCACTCGCCTGAGCGGCGCGACCTCGAACGGCACGACGATCGATACCTCGCGTGGGGCGGAAGCACCGGGTTTCTTCCTCGTGGCTTCGGGTTCGAGCAAGGTCGCCGGTGCGATCAACATCGCGCCTGACAAGGTTCTGAGCGAGCCGACAGTTCTGCTGAACGGCAAGCTCGGCTACATCGGTGCTGACTGGATCAAGCCTTCGGCTGGTCAGACCCTGTTCGCCGCTGCACTGGCGAGCAAGGATGCCAAGGGCAAGGTGACCTGGGCGCTGCCGCTCACCACGCTGGCGACCGCTGCGTTCGGCACCACCATCCTGCCGCCGCAGAGCGATGCCAAGGGCAAGTTCTCGGCAACCGGCTTTGGTGACCGTGCTTCGGCCAACAACTGGTACGATGCCCTTTACGCGACGGGCAACCTGGCGAACCCGACGGTCGGTTATCCGATCACCGGCACGACCCAGATGAACCTGGCGACCTGCTATTCGAGCCCCGCTGTCCGCAACGCGCTCGTGACCTTCATCAGCGAGACCTTCGGTCTGCTCAAGAAGGACTCGGCTGGCGCCAAGGTCTCGGCCAACCTGATCAACGGTGCGGCCAACGGCAAGATCGGTATCAAGACCCAGACCGGTCTGGCCACCATGCCGAAGGCTTGGATCCAGGCGATCACCGATACCTTCCTCGTGGTTCCCAAGGATGCCACGCTCAAGGGCAAGAAGCTCTGGCTGCAGAACGGTCTGCCGACCAAGGCTGTTGCCGGTGTCGTCACGCTCCCCACTTCGGGTGCAGCTGATGCCAAGGGCAAGTATGCCGTGGCTGCTCCGAACCCGAGCTGCGGTTCGGGCGCTGGCCAGTTCGCCGGTATCAACTAAGCATTCGGGCCTTCGGGCTTGAGACGAGGGCGGCCCCGGGAAACCGGGGCCGCCTTTTTCGTGGCTGCATGGAAGCGGCTGCCGCAGGCACAAGCACCTCTCGGCAGGCGATGCCGGTTTCGGCGCAAAATCACCGGATGGGCAATCGGGCACGCCTCTCGCGCCAGATCCCAAGGATCGATGCGTTCATCTGGTGTTAATATTGCTTATAACAAAAGTTTAGTGTCACCAAAGCCTTAGATGGTGGCATGTTTATATCCCAATAGCTGGCGGCGTTGATTTTCGGATCCGCCGCCTTTTTTGGATCAGCGCACGCCGCTGCAAGCACTCGGCACCGCAGCGCGAGCCCATCAAAGTGATCCGGCCCATCGTAGCGATGCGTAGTGCAATCCCTAGGGATTCTGAGCCCCCAGCGGGTGGAACTTCGGCTGGGCACTGGCGCGAACGCCTTCACTTTGCCGGTGCGCCAAGATCTCCGACACGAATATCATAAAAATGTCATTTCAAGGAAATAAAGATCTTTCGTTAGGGGGCGTGGTTCTGTCCTGATCAGGTCAAAGCCTTAGGGGCTGATCAATATAAGCAGAAATGCGCACCCAATTCCTGTTCCATGCCCGTTCTTCTTCGTGAAGGCGCGGGCAGGAACTGACGATTCAGAGTGCTGCCACGTCCGGTTTGCTGGGCGCGGAGAAAAAAACTGAAGCGAAAGGTGTTTGAAATGATCAGGTATACCAAGACGCAGTTGCTTCTCGCCGCCGCCACTTCCAGCCTTGTGGCGACCGCTGCCCAGGCGCAGGTCGCATTCCCCGCTGCCGACATCCACGGCGCAGGCTCTTCTGCGGTGGCCGTTGTTCTCCCGCGCGAGCAGGGCTGCCTCACGGGTGCCGCCAGCGTCAAGAACGGCAGCGTGCTGACCTATTCCAACACCTCGACCACGCCGAGCGCAAACCCGCCCGGTCTTTATCAGGGCACCGACGCCACGTTCGATTGCTCGGTGACCGGCATTCAGCCGAAGATCACCGCCAAGTATCTTTCCACCGGTTCGGGTGACGGCAAGAAATATTTCGCCACCGGCACGTTGCCCTCGGGCACTAACCCCTGGGGCGCGGGCTGGACCACGGGCGGACCGCACTATTCGATGTCGGATTCGTCGGTTTCCGATCGTATCTCGGCCTACAATGCAGGCCGCGGCGTTCAGGGCGGTCCGCTGATCCAGATCCCGCTCTACGTGCTGCCGGTGGCGCTCGCCTACAACCCGGTCTACGGCATCAAGTATAGCGGCGGCGCGCCGGTCGCGACCTACAAGTTCAATGTCGCCACCCCGCAATCGGTGTACAACACGCTCTCGGGCGGCATGCGTCTGAGCAAGGCGGCCTATTGCGGCATCTTCAACGGCACGATCACCAACTTCAACGATCCCGTGCTTACCGCGCTGAACACGTATGTGGTCGGCCGCTCGATCCGCAAGAAGCTGCTCAAGTCCCCGGCCGACAGCCTGGCGCGCTGGGAGAAGGATGGCGTTCCCATTCGTCTGGTCGGCCGTCTGGACAAGTCGGGCACCACCGACATCTTCACCAGGCACCTTGCCGCAGCGTGCAACGCCGCAAACGGCTACACGGGCACCAACTACTTCGCGCAGGCGGCTGAAGCGCTGCCCTATGATCCCTCCACCGCCACGTTCGATCTCACCTCGGGTGTCAACAGTTCGGCTTCGTCGCCGTATTACCCGAACAACTCGGCGACCGCCGGTCTCACGCTGCCCAACGGGACCAAGTTCGCCGGCACTGTCACGCGCCTGAGCGGCGCCACGTCTGACGGTGCGTCGATCGATACATCGCGCGGCGCTGAAGCACCCGGTCTCTTCCTCGTCGCTGCAGGTTCCGGCAGGGTGGCCGGCGCGATCAATATCGCCCCCGACAAGCCTTCGGCAAGCGCTCCGAGCGTGAAGCTGAACGGCAAGCTCGGCTATATCGGCGCGGATTGGGTCAAACCCTCGGCCGGTCAGACGCTGTTTGCCGCCGCGCTGAAGAGCAAGGACAGCAGCGGCAAGGCCATCTGGGCGCTGCCGCTCGCGACGTTGGCGGTTGCGGCGTTCGGCACCACGATCCGCCCACCGCAGAGCGACGGCCGGGGCAACTTCCTGGCGACCGGCTTCGGCGACCGCGCTTCCCCTGAAGATTGGTACAACGCCCTCTACCAGACCGGCAATCTGGCGAGCCCTTCGACCGGCTATCCGCTCACCGGCACGACCCAGATGAACCTGGCGACCTGCTATTCGAATCCGGCCATCCGCAACGCGCTGGCAACGTTCATCAGCGAGACGTTCGGTCTGCTGACGAAGACTTCGAAGGGTGTGGCGCTCAATCCGAACCTGCTCAATGGTACGGAGAACGGCAAGGTCGGCATCAAGACCCAGACGGGTATCGCGACGATGCCGAAGGCGTGGATCCAGGCTGTTCGCGAAACCTTCCTCTCGGTTTCGCTCAACACGACCCTCAAGAGCAAGCAACTCTGGCTCCAGAATGGCCTGCCAACCACTGGCGTTGCCGGTGTCGCCACGCTCCCCACTTCGGGTGCGCCTGACGCCAGCGGCAAGTTCGCGGTTGCCGCTCCGAACCCGAGCTGCGGTTCGGGCGCTGGCAAGTTTGTCGGCCTCGACTAAGCAAGCGGGCCTTCGGGCTTGAGAGGAGGGCGGCTCCGGGAAACCGGGGCCGCCTTTTTCGCATGGGGCCAAGGGAATTGCCTTGTTCAGGCAAAATTCATGCTTTTTCGCTATGCAGGATGCAGTCATCCGACCTTTGGCCGGTGATTAGTTTATATCCCAATCCCTGGCGGCATCGATCTTCGGATCTGCCGCCATTTTTTTTGGAGTTGCCGCGGCGTTCAAGCGGCGGGCCCGGGATTCAGCTGCCCGTTTGCCGGGCCATGTAATCGAGGGCGGCCTTCAGGTCCTCCGCACCGATCGCGCCGCTGACCATGATCGTCCGGCCATTGGCATTGTTGCGCACGGCTATCGCCGGGGTGCCGGCAAGGTGCGCGCGGTCGGCACCGGTCATTTCTTCTGAAAGCCGCTGCGTGGTTGCCGGATCGGCCGTGCAGGCGGCAAGCTTGAAGAGGTCCCTGGCACCGGAGGCTGCCGCAAGATCACCCACCGGATCGCGGCCCGCACCAGCGCTGGCCACGATCCCCGCGCCGTTGGTGGCGGTCTTCTCCAACCAGCCGTTGAGAAAGCGGTAGTAGGCTGCGCTGCCCGCCTGATCGGCCACGCACAGCGCGGAAAGCGCAGCCAGCCGCGCATTGGGGCCGTGGAACGGCAGCGGGTAGAGCCGGACCGAGAGGTTCGCCCGCCCGGCCGAAGCATCGACCACGGCTTCCGGCGTTCGTCCCAGCACCTTGCAGTAGGGGCATTCGGGATCGATCCATACGATCACGCTGAGCGGAGCATTCTCGAGCCCATGCAGCCGGTCGGCAGGGCCGATCGGGGCGACATCAGTCGCCACGCGCCAGTCCGGCTGCGCATCGTCGTCGGCGCGCACGGGAGTGGTCACGGCGAGCGATGCGGCCAGCACCACAGGCAGCATGCGAAGCGGACGGAATTTGAAATTGCGCATGGATCAGGTCCTTTTGCAGGCGATGCGTCGCCGCCAGAGGCAAACGACCTGATGCCGGATCAGAGGGTTGGCAAGGCTCATTTCACGTCTCGCATTGCACTGCAATGACTATGGCCAGAGATGGTCGTTCCGCAGTGGCACGCTTGTCTAGGCAGCACCAATCTATATACGGAGGAATATTGCTTCAAAGGATTACCATGTCCGTCGTCTCACGCCTGCTTATCGCCCTGCTTGCCGCTCTCGCTTTTGCCGGACCGGCGCAGGCCGCACCGCGCGGGCCGCTCGTGCTCGCCGCCGCAAGCCTGCAGGAAGCGCTGACGGCGGCGGCGGACGGCTGGGCGCGCAAGGGCCATGCCCGCCCGGTCCTGTCCTTTGCCGCGTCCTCCGCCCTTGCGCGGCAGATCGAGGCCAAGGCGCCCGCCGACCTGTTCGTTTCGGCGGATGAAGAGTGGATGGACTATCTGGCCGCGCGCAATCTGATCGTCTCCTCCTCACGCGTCTCGTTTCTCACCAACCGGCTGGTGATTGTCGCACCAACCGCATCGCGCATCAGCTTTGCCGTGCGTCCCGGCTTTCCCTTGGCGGCTGCGCTTGGTGGGGGGCGCCTCGCGCTCGCCGATCCCGATGCCGTCCCGGCCGGGCGCTATGCCAAGGAAGCACTGGTCAGGCTGAAGGTCTGGCCCGATGTGCAAGGCAGCCTCGCGCGCGCAGAGAACGTGCGCGCCGCATTGGCGCTGGTCGCGCGCGGTGCCGCGCCGCTTGGCATTGTCTATGCAACCGATGCGCGTGCCGAGAGTGCGGTGCGCGTGGCCGGGTGGATCCCCGCAAGTGCGCACAAGCCCATTACCTATCCGCTCGCGAGGCTCGCCGCAGC
>CANCET010000016.1 GCA_947375105.1 Sphingomonadaceae bacterium | reverse complement strand
AAGAACGAGAGTTCCTCGAAGGCGCGGTCGACCGCCGGTTCGCCCGGCGCGCCGACGATATCGGCGAAGAAGGCGGTGGCGGCAAAGCTGGCGCCGCGCTGATAGCTTTCCAGCTTGGTCATGTTGACGCCGTTGGTCGCGAAGCCGCCGAGCGCCTTGTAGAGCGCGGCGGGGATGTTGCGCACCTCGAACACGAAAGTGGTGATGGCGGGGCCGGTGATGGTCTGGAGTTCGAGCGGCTCGCGCGACAGCATGACAAACCGGGTCATGTTGTCGTGCGCGTCCTCGATGTTTTCTTCGACCAGCGTGAGGCCGTACAGTTCGGCGGCAATGCGCGGGGCAATCGCGGCAATGGCGGGATCGCCCAGCTCTGCAACATAGGCGGCGGCGCCCGCCGTATCGGCATGCGACATCGGTACGATGCCGCGTGCCCGCAGGTAGTGGCGCGACTGGCCGAGCGCCTGCGGGTGGCTGTAGGCGCTGGTGAAAGGCCCGGTGCCCAGACCCATGAGGCAGGCGTGGATCGGCATGAAGTGCTCGCCGACGATCGACAGGTCGCTTTCGGGGAGCAGGAAGTGGATATCGGCGACGCGGCCATGCTGCGAATTTTCGATCGGGATGATCGCCTGGCCGGCGCGGCCGTCCTTCACTGCATCAAGCGCGTCTTCGAACGAGAAGCACGGCAGCGGCAGGCAATGCGGCAGGGCTTCCAGCGCGGCGCGGTGCGAATTGGCACCCGGCGCGCCCTGAAACGCGACCGCGCGCGCCGGATCGGCGGCGGCGGCCTCGGTCATTTCGGCGACGAGACGGGCGGCGGGGGCGGGGTAGCTGGCCATGGATCGAGGCGCTTAAGCCCCTGCGAAGAGGCGGGCAAGGCGCTTTCGCAAGGGGCAACCGCATGGGCGCATGCGATTCTTGTCGCTCAACCTATTGCAATCACTCTTGCGCGGGCGCGGGGGCGTGACTAGAGCGGCGGCGAAAATGCGCGCCTGCCACGTGGGCGCACTCTCCATATGGGGCTCGGAATGGACGATCGTTTCAATACCATTGCCGGTTGGACCTTGTTCGGCGGCATCGTTGCGCTGGGGCTTTCGAGCCTTTCGGGCCACTACTTTCTGGCCGACAAGGAAAACCGTCCTTCCAAGATGGGCTATGTGATCGAAGGCGTCGAAGCCGAAGGCGGCGCGGCGGCCGTGGTCGAACCGATCGCAACGCGTCTGGCCAAGGGCGATGTCGCCAAGGGCGAGGCCACGTTTGCCAAGTGCAAGGCCTGCCACACCATCGCGCAGGGCGGGGCCAACGGCATTGGCCCGAACCTCTATGGCGTGGTCGGTGAAGGCCAGGGCCAGGGTCGCGGCGGCTATGCATTCTCCGATTCGCTGAAGGCCAAGGGCGGCAAGTGGGATTTCGCCAGCCTCGATGAATGGCTGACCTCGCCCGCCAAGTACGCGACCGGCACCAAGATGTCGTTCGCGGGCCTCGGCGATGCGCAGCAGCGCGCCGACGTGATCCTCTATCTCAACTCGCAGGGCAGCAATCTGCCGCTTCCAGCGGCTGAAGCCGCTGCTGCGCCCGCCGCCGATGCAAGCGCGCCGGCTGCCGATGCCAGCGCCGCAGCGCCCGAAGCGAGCGCCGCCGCCAAGTAATATTTCGTGGCCCCTGGCCATTGAGGCGCCCTCCGGTGCCTCGCTGGCGCTGGAGGGCTGCATTCCTTTTTGAAGGGGGCGATTGATTCGCCCCCTTTTTTTCGTCCCTATTGTCCGCCCCCATTTCCCGCGCTGGCCAACCTGCGTGTCGCGCGGGGTGAAGCCGCTGGGGCGCGCTGCAGGCATTCCCAGCCTGCGATGGCACTACATCCGAACCATGCCGACCGACCAAATCCGATGGCCTTGGCAAAAATAAAATTAAGGTTCGGATTTGAGTCCATAACGCACTTATCTCCCGTTTTACGCCAAAAATAAGGGTATTTACCTACTCCTATAGGGGAAACTACTCATCTCGTCCGGCGCGACATTAAAAAATATTAACGCGGCGGTCCCGATGTAAATTAATCAAAAAACCTTACATATCAAAAACTAGGAGTAAATTGTTGGTGAAATTATAAAACACAAAGTGGAAAAATCTCGTGTATGGCTTGGAAAAAACCCCTGCGATACTTGCTTGTGCAGATCAGTTTGACGTTTTTCGAAAGCCTATTTCGAACCTTAGGGTGAGATATATTGCTGTACGAGATCAGGAATTTGATGCCCGTTTCAAATGGCTCTCTTCGGTATTTCAGCATATCGAAACGTATGATTTCGGGTCGCAGGAGACCTATGCGCTTTCCACGGCCATGCGCGATTATGATGTCCTGGTTGTCGGTGGCAACGATGTTCAGCGCATTGCCAAATTCGCCCGAGTCAACGCGACCGCCATATCCGGTCGGGTCAAGTTTGTTGTCATGGACCAGACTGATCCGCAGCGCCGCGCGCGGGTTCTCAATGCGGGCTTTGACGACGTCTTCGACCTTTCCCGGATGCTGCCGGAAGAGGCGCTGATGCGCGCTGCTTCCGTCTGCGGGCGTTACAAGTCGGTTGGGGAGCGGGCGAACATTTTTGCCGAAAAGCAGGCTGTCATAAAGGTCATCACTGGCGGCGGCCACCTTAGTCGCAGCGAACTTGCTCTGCTGCAGGCGCTCTGCGAAAAAATAAGCCAGCCCGTCTCATACCTGGCGCTCTCCAACATCTGTAGTTCAGAATACAGAAGTATGTCGGAAAATCATTTGAAGGTCTTGATATCGAAATTGCGTCGAAAAATTGTAATACCGTATAATATCAAGTCAGTTGTCGGAATAGGATACAAGCTTTTAGCCGCAAATGATAGATTGTCTGCTCAATAAAAGGCCTTGCCGTGAACAATATAAGTCAGGCTATTAGATGTTTATTTTTTGGGCATGACAGGATCAGAGTATCTCGCTGGAGAGATGTATCTGACGCTAACATTGGGAGCGATAAGCCCCGAGGTGAAACGGTCTGTCGCTATTGCGGCAGCGAGATCGCACTCGGCGCCGGCTGGCTCAAGCGTGATGTTTGGCGAAAGGTGAGGCGCAAGCGCGCGCTGTCAACAAGCAGAAAGCGTTCGTTGACGGACATTGAAAAGACTGTGCTCGCCGCGCGCGCAGCTGCTGTGGCCAAGCTTGGGTCAGTCGACCATCTCGCAGACGATCAGGCGTAGCTCGCGTGCAGACAGCACGGGTGAAATGCGCCGAGGCGAGGTTAGCCGCCCGCTCCGCCCGGAAACGCGGTGGCCGGGCAGGAAGCTGTGGCTGATGGTGTAGGCATGCGGTGTATTGGTAATCGGTGTCATGAAAATCCTGGGCGCGGCAGGCGCGCCGATATATTGGGAAAACGGCTTTTGGCGTGCGGCAGGCATGGCCTGCGCACGGACTGTCAGCCTTGAGATCGAGATTGCGCGGGGCGCTGGGAAAGCGGCTTAGCGCCGCTTCTTGAAGGCCCCGCCGCCACCGCCGCCAGCGACTTTCTCGCGGAAGACGATACGGCCCTTGGTGAGGTCGTAGGGGGTCATTTCCACTTTCACGCGGTCGCCCACGATCGAGCGGATCCGGAACTTGCGCATCTTGCCGGCGGTATAGGCGATGATGCGGTGCTCGTTTTCGAGCATCACGCCAAAGCGTCCGTCCGGCAGGATCTCGTCGATCTGGCCGTCGAGGGTGATGACATCTTCTTTTGCCATGCTCAGTTGCCCTTTTCGAAGGCGGGAGAGACGGCGCAGGCACTGCGATGGAAGCGACTTGAGGGCAAAACGGCCCCTTTCACGAAGACAGGGTACGCGGTGGCAGACATTGCAACCGGTGCTGGTGGCGTGAGAAGGGAAGCTTCTGCCCGGAGCCCGGCTCCGGCGCGTGAAATTCCGTCGCAGGCGACGTTAGCTTCACTCATATGCGGCACGACTCTTGAAAAGTCAAGTCTGTCCGCCTGTTAGATCGACTGCTGGTCCGGCAGGCTGGCGATCTTGTAGGAACCTTGTCCGCCGGGCACCAGAACATAGGGCGACTTTAGCTTCGCCCGCAGGTTCGATGCGAGGACCTTGAGGTAATTGTACGACATCTCGTCGTTGCCCTGGCTGAGCTCGGTCCTGAGCTTGTAGTGCGAAACCGGTTCACCCAGCTTGTTGGTCAGCAGGGTCAGCAATTGCCGCTCGCGCTTGCCGAGGAGATGCAGGTGGGCAACGCGCTCGAGCGAGTCGGCCAGTTCCTGATCGGCGCGGGCCTGGTACGCAGCGGCGTGATAGCGGGCGAGGATGGCGCTGCAGCGCGCGTCTGCTTCCTCGTGGCTCATCCGCGCGCTGTCGAACACATCGTCGAACCCGGCATTGAGCGCCTTGGCCCGCTTGCCCGCAAGGCTGCCGTGCATGAGTGCGATCTTGACCTTGCGCGCGAGGATTGGGCGGTTGACGCGCAGGAACCGCGCTGTCCGGACCGGATCGTTTCCGCCGATGATGAGGATCTCGTAATCTTCCTCGGCGATCGACAGGCACCGCGTTTCCAGATCCACGAACGGGTGCTGTTCAATCGCGCCAAACGCGCCGCGCAACCAGATGTCGCGAACCTCGCGGTGAAGGTCGTTCATCGAGAGATAACGGATCGCACCGGGTCTGCTTTGCATGGAGAGCTCATCACTGAACAGCGGGGAGGGACGCGGCGTCTCGACCTGCGCGAGTGCGGCAATGGGCGAAGCGGTTTCCAGCACTGGCCGTTCCCCTAACAAAATGTAGGAATCAACATCAAACCATTGTTTAGTGGAAATTCCATGGCAGTCGCAAAAAAACAGCCATACGAGCAATTGGCTTCAAACGACCATCCAGCGTCGGTGCATGATAGGCGATACAAGGTTCCGGGTGAGCCTGCGCCAACAGTTAACCAATTTGATCTGCCAAATGCCGAAAACACCAGCGACTGCGGGCATTTCGATGCGTCATGGTAAAGATTTTTTGCCGAAATGTGTACGGATCGTTGCCGTGCGTGCCTGAATCACTGATTTATAACGATAATGCTCATTATGAACCGGGATGATCGGACCGGATTTCGGCTTGATGACGCGGCCGCACGGTCAGTTGGCCCTGGTCCACGATCAACTCGTTGAAGCCGGCGGGGCTGGCGCGCAGGCGCTGTGACAGCGTGCCCGCACCGATCATGCGGATCGAGCCGCTGCCAGTGGGGTGATCTATATCGAAAGCATCGTGAACGTGGCCCGAAAGTATAGCCATAACGCCGCGCTGGGCCAGCGCCTCAAGCGCGCGGGTGCCGCCGCGAGTCAGCGCCTTGCCGCGCGTGCCCGTTTCCACCAGCGGGTGATGGCAGGCAACCAGTGCGCGCGTGCCCGGCGGCAGCGCATCGAGCGCGGCAAGGCAGGCAGCAAGGCTTCGCGCACCGACGCGGCCCTTGGACCAGTTGAGCCGCATCTGCGCGCGCGCGGTGGTCTTCAGCGGCACGACCGCAAGGCCGGGCAAGGCGATGCCGTGATTGACGGCGGATTGCAGCGCGCGGAAACGCCGGTAGGGATCAAGGAACCGCTCGGCGAGATTGAAATAAGGCAGGTCGTGGTTCCCGACCTCGACGGTCACGGGCACGCCTAGGCCGCGAATCCACGTCGCGGCGGCGGCATATTCGCGGTGCCGCGCGCGCATCGTGAGATCGCCGGTGATGATGACGGCATCGGGCCGTTCCTGCGCCACGCGATCGGCTACCCAGCCGAGAGCGGCGGCATCTTCCAATCCGAAATGGACGTCGCTGAGGTGGAACAGGCGAATCATGCGGTGCGGCCTAAACCCGGCCCGAAAGGATTAGCCAAGCCGAAATCGCATTGAGCAGGCTGTAGCCAAGATAGGCAAGTGCGCCCCAGACAATGCCTTCGGAGGCAAGCAGCAGCCCGGATAGCAACAACAGGAACTCGATCGCCAGCGACAGGCGGCGGCTGAGCACATGAGTCAACCACGGCATCTGATCGAGCAGGGGGTGGCCGCTGTCGACAATTGCCGGGTGCAGCGCGAAATTGCCGACACCCAGCAGGAATATGAACAGAATCGCCATGCTGCGCCGAGGATAGGCGGCTGGAGGGGCCCTGTCACGCGGCTGGCCTGTAGTGCGGATGGCCTGTCACGCGGCTGGCCTGTCACGCGGCTGGCCGAACCTGTCGCTCGTGGAACGGGATCAGCGGTTGGTCGGGCCGGCGGGTGGTTTGTCGGCGAAGTGGGCGGCTCGGTCGAGCCTGCCGCGCATCGCCTGCGCCAATCACCTAGCAGAATGGGCATGCGGCGGTGGCAAGGCACCCGGAACCGGACCAGCCAGCCCAACCACCGCTTCCCCGCCGAGCTGCCCGCAGCGACCCGGCGAATTGTAGAGCCCAAGCGAAGGATATTGCCATGCTGAAGAACACCCTGATCGCCGCTGGCCTTGCCAGCCTGGTTCTTGCCGCCCAGCCTGCCTTGGCCCAGTCTACTGCGGCCCAGTCAGTTGACCGGAGCGCCCCCGCCGGTTCCGAAATGACCGTCCAGCACCGTCTGGTGCACTATGCCGACCTCGACCTCTCGACCGCGGCTGGCCAATCGAAGTTCGATGCCCGCCTGCGCCGTGCGGCCTCGGCCGTGTGTGAAGCCAACTATGGCCCGCACCCGCTGAGCGAAGCGCTGGAAGCACGCCGCTGCTATCGAGGCGCCCTTCAGGCGGCGCAGCGCATGATGGCGGATCGGGGCGCGAGCCACGACAGCATCAAGGTCGCTGCGCGCTGAGCGGACCTACCATTGCCGAAACGTGTGATGCAGCCGGCATCCAGTCCCAGCCGCTGCCGACGTTGAGGGTCGCTGCCTGACCGAGCCTCCCGCCCCCGGGGACAGGTCATGCGGCGGCCCGCTTTTTTGAGTGGGCAGTTTTGAGTGGGCAGCTTTTAGTGGGCAGTTTTTAGTGGGCAGTGCGGAGACCGCCGGCCAGCCTGACCGTTTCGATGGCGCTGGCCTCGATATCCGAACCTTCGCGCCACATCAGATCGGCCCCGCCCAGCACGCGGTCGTCGTGCGCACGGATGGTGATCGGCAGGATCGGCATTCCGTCGCGGCTGTCGCACAGCACCGGATTGGCCGGGACATTCATTTCCCACTTCTCGCCCCATTGGCGCAGCGCCAGCATCGCGGGGAGCAGGTCCATGCCCTTGGGCGTCAACCGGTACTCGATCCGGCGGCGATCATCGGCGCAATGCTCGCGCTTGAGGATCCCCGCCTCGACCAGCCGGGACAGCCGGTTGGACAGGATGTTGCGGGCGATGCCCAGCGATTCAAGGAACTCCTCGAAGTGGCACACACCATTGAACGAGGCCCTGAGGATCATGAACGACCAGCGTTCCCCCATCGCCTCTAGTGCGCAAGGCAGGCCACAAACGGCGAGATCGGCGAGGGATTCGCGAAGTTTACCCATGACGCTTTGTGACATACCTCATTCTGAACGGCAATGTAAGTTTCTAGTTGCAACTCGAAACCTATTGAACTAGGTATCGATTCGCAACGGAAATCGCATCCTCTCCACCAGGCGGTTCCGGCAAGGTGCCAAAAGCCGGTTTCGGCCGCACCAAACCGGACCGCCGCCCCCCGCAGTTTCCGGGCAAGTCATTGTCAGACAAGATCCAAGGGGAAGTATCATGATTGCCACCCGCAACAGCCTGCTCGTCCAGCTGTTCCCGGCCGTTCTCGCGCTCGTCGGCACTGCCGCGACGTTTGCGGCCACCGCCACTCCGGCCCGCGCGGCCGATGGCTATTATTCGGTCACGCTTGCCGCGCCTGTCGCCAAGCCCGCCAAGCTCATGCTCGGCGACGTGCTGTGGAACTGCGCCGGCGACAGCTGCTCGGCCGGGCAGGACACGGCACGTCCGGTCGTGCTGTGCACCAAGCTGGCCGCCAAGGTCGGCACGATCAGCCGCTTCGCCACCCCCAAGGGTGAGCTGGCAGCGGAAGACATGGCGCGTTGCAACACGCCCAAGAGCTGATCGCTTCGGCCCCGAATTCCTACCGTCTCTTCAGCGCGCATTCCACCCACACCCTTGAAGCGCGCCCCCTCACGCGGCTGCGGCACAGTCTCCCTGGACTGCCCGCAGCCGTTTTTTTGTGCCTGATCCTTTTCAGGCTGACGCTCCACGTGTGCACGCCTATGCTGCGGCGGATGTCGCGTTTCCTTTCTCTCGCCGCGCTGATCCTTGCGCTTCTCGCCGCGCCGCTGATGGCCGCACCCGACGCGCCTGCTGCGCCGGATGCTGCGCTGCGGGCTGATCTGCACTGCGCGGCGGCCTTCGCGATCGCCGCGTCCGAACAGGCGCGCGGCAGCGGTGCCGCCATGGCGCTGCCGCCGCTCGCGGTGCGGGGCAAGCGCTTCTTCGCCGAGACAGGCACGCGTGCGGTCGAGCAAGGCGGCATGACGCCGGAAGCGGTGCGCGATCTGCTCGTGGCCGACGTTGCGGCGATGCAGCGCCGCGCGGCTGCGGATCCTGATCGCGAACTGGCAGCCGAAGTGAAGCCTTGCCTTGTCCGGCTCGATGCGGTGGTGCCGCCGCTCAAGACGCCCGATCTGGCCCAATGCGCGGCCATTCTCACGCTTGCGTGGGAAGAGGAGCGGGCAAAGGGCCCGGACAGCGCCGCCGCACGCGATCTCCGGACATTGGCGCAAGTGCTGGGCACGCGCGCCCGCGACGGCTTCATGGCGGGTGGCAAGAGCGGCAATGCGGCCGACGCCGCGGTCGAGGCAGCGCGTGATACGATGCGCGCCGAGGCCGCGAACACACCCGGCGGCGTAGACAATTACGATATCGCGCATTGCTATGATCTCGCCGCACCGGATGCGAAATCGCACTACTGATATCGCGGTACCTGCAGTAGGTTCACGGCAGCTACGCAAGCTTGGGGGGAAACGACGTGGAAGCGGTGCTGATCCTGATAGTCGGGCTGGCGGTGGTCTATCTGGCCACGGGAATCCGGGTGGTTCGGCAGGGCCATGTCTATACGATCGAACGGCTCGGCCGCTATTCGCTCGCGGCGCAACCGGGCCTTCATTTTATCATGCCGTTCATCGACCGGGTCGGTCACAAGGTGAACATGATGGAGCAAGTGCTCGATATCCCGGGGCAGGAAATCATCACGCGCGACAACGCGATGGTCGGCGTCGATGCGATCGTGTTCTTTCAGGTGCTCGATGCGGGCAAGGCGGCTTACGAGGTTTCCAACCTCTATGTCGCGATCATGCAGCTCACCACCACGAACCTGCGCACGGTGATGGGCTCGATGGACCTCGACGAGACGCTTTCAAAGCGCGACGAGATCAACGCGCGGCTGCTCGCTGTGGTCGATCACGCGACCTCGCCGTGGGGCCTCAAGATCACGCGGGTCGAGATCAAGGACATCCGCCCGCCCGCCGATATTTCCAACGCGATGGCGCGCCAGATGAAGGCCGAGCGCGAGAAGCGTGCCCAGATCCTCGAGGCGGAAGGTTCGCGCGCGTCGGAGATCCTGAAAGCCGAAGGGCAGAAGCAGGCCCAGATTCTCGAGTCGGAAGGCCGCAAGGAAGCCGCTTTCCGCGACGCCGAAGCCCGCGAACGCTCGGCAGAAGCCGAAGCCCGCGCGACGGCGGTGGTTTCGGACGCGATTGCCTCATCCGGCACACAGGCGCTCAACTACTTCATTGCGCAGAAATACGTCGAGGCAGTGAAGGAGTTCGCCACATCGCCCAACGCCAAGACGATCCTGTTCCCGATCGAGGCGACGCAGCTGGTCGGCGCGCTGGGCGGGATCGGCGATCTGCTGGGCGATGCCTTGAAAGCCAAGCCCGGTTCGCCGCCGCCGAGCAGCCCGCGCGCTCCGCGCGTGGTGCCGGCGCCGCCACCGCCCCCTCCGGTACAGGGCTGAAGCCGTGGCCGTGGTGAGCGAGCTTGCAGGCCTCCATTGGGGCTGGATGGCGCTGGGCGTGGCGCTCGCTATCGCGGAGCTGCTGGCGCCGGGCTATTTCCTGATCTGGCTTGCCGCGGCGGCGCTGCTGACCGGGCTGGTCGCGGCGGCCATGCCGATCGGACTCGAGGCCGAGATCATCCTGTTCGCAGTGCTTTGCGCACTGGCGCTGGCCGCGGCGCGGCGCTGGGTGATGCGCCATCCGGTGACGAGCGCGGACCCCATGCTCAATGACCGAGGCGGGCAGATCGTTGGCCAGTCCGTGGTCGTGACTCACGTGATCGAGGGTGGCAGCGGCCGGGTCCGCCATGGCGACACCGAATGGCTGGCGCGCGGACCCGATGCCCAGCCCGGCACGCGTATGCGCGTGACCGGCGCGGACGGCACCATACTGCTGGTCGAACACTTGCACTGACCGGACTCGACTCCGGGCATTTGCCTCTTTCGCCCGCTTGCCGGGCGGGCGTTCGCTTCCCATATCCGGCATCGCCCCGTTTTCCTCCCCGAGACAGGAAGTTCGATCCATGCCCGACAAGATGAACCTGACCGATGCCGAATGGCGCGCGCGGCTTTCGCCCGAGCAGTACCAGGTCCTGCGCCAGGGCGGCACTGAGCGCGCCTTCACCGGCAATTACGAGAAGAACAAGCTGACCGGGCAGTATCATTGCGCGGGCTGCGGCGCACCGCTGTTCGAATCCGCAACCAAGTACGACAGCGGCTCGGGCTGGCCGAGCTTCACCGCACCGATGGACCCCGAAGTGGTCGACGAGCACCGCGACGTGAGCCACGGCATGGTCCGCACCGAAGTGCGCTGTGCGCGCTGCGACGGTCACCTTGGCCATGTGTTTCCAGATGGCCCCGGCCCCAATGGCCTGCGCTATTGCATGAACAGTGCGTCGCTCGATTTCACGCCAGAGGACTGATTGCCTGGCTTGCGGATCGGGGGCGGCGGATCGCGGTATGGGGATTGTCCCCGATGCAATCGCATCCAGCGGGTTAACCCTGTGTTCCAAATCGCCTATGCATGGCACCCCGACCGGGGGCGCGGATCGCTGCGCTGCATGTGGGAGCTGATGCAAAGCTGATGGCCAGACGGGATACCCCCCGCCGCTCTGATCCGGAGCGGTCATCCTCGCGTCGCTCGCGCGATCCGCAGGAACGCTCATTCATCGGTCGCTGGTTGCGCCGCCTGCTCGTGTGGGGCGCGGCGTTCACGCTGCTGGGCGCGATCTCGCTGGCGGTGGCGGTGTTCGTCACCGAACGCTCGCTGCCAAGCTACGAACGGATGAAGTCGACCCAGACGGGACAGACCATCGTCGTGCGCGCGAGCGACGGGTCGGAAATCGTGACGCTGGGGCCGAGCTACGGACGCTGGGTTCCCTACGAGCGCATCCCGCAGACGCTCAAGGACGCGATGATCTCGGTCGAGGACCGGCGCTTCCGCGATCACTGGGGCGTTGATCCCATCGGCATCGTGCGGTCGGTCGTGGTCCGCATCCAGAGCGGGCACTGGCGGCAAGGCGGCTCGACGATCACGCAGCAGCTGGCGCGCAACATCTTCCTCAACAACAGCCGCACCTTCGATCGCAAGATTCGCGAGGCTCTGCTGGCAATGGCGATCGAGCAGAAGTTCACCAAGGATCAGGTGCTCGAGCTCTATCTCAACAAGGTCTATTTCGGCGGCGGCGCCTATGGCGTCGATTCCGCCGCGCGCAAGTTTTTCGGCCATTCGGGCGAGCAGCTGAGCCTGGCCGAGGCGGCGATCATCGCGGGCCTCGTCAAGGCGCCTTCGCACTATTCGCCCACCGCCGATGCCGTGGCCGCGGTCGACCGCGCCAAGGTCGTCGTGCAGACCATGCAGGAAGCCGGCAAGATCACGCCGGCCGAAGCGGCTGCGACGGATTTCAAGAACGTCAAGCTGGCTGACGAGCAGGGCCAGAACTCGGCGCGCTACTTCACGGATTGGGTGCTCCCGCAGCTCGATCTGCTGCTGCCGGAAAACGACCAGCCGATCGAGGTGTGGACCACGCTCGATCCCGCCGCGCAGCATGCGGCTACCGATGCGATCCAGAGCAACGTCCCCAAGGGCGCGCAGGGCGCGCTCGTCAGCCTCGACCGCGACGGGGCGGTGCTGGCGATGGTCGGGGGCACCGACTACGTCACTTCGAATTACAACCGCGCGGTTAACGCGGTGCGCCAGCCCGGCTCAGCGTGGAAGCTGTTCGTCTATCTCGCCGCGCTTGAGGCGGGCTATACGCCCGATGCCAAGGTGAAGGACGAACCCGTCACCATCGACGGCTGGAGCCCGCGCAATTCGGGCGGGACTTATGCCGGCGAGATCGACGTGCGCAGCGCCTTCGCCTATTCGAAGAACACCGTCGCGGCGCAGCTCGGCAACGAGGTGACGTTCGGCGCGGTGGCGCAGATGGCGCGCCGCTTCGGCATCACCACGCCGATCAACACGCTGCCCTCGATGGTGCTCGGCACGTCCGATGTGCGCGTGATCGATATGGTGCGCGCGTTTGCCGCGGTCCAGGCCAAGGGCAACGCGATCACGCCCTATGGCATCCGCAAGATCACTTCGACCGAAGGCGAAGTGCTCTACAGCCATCGGCCCGATCCTTCGCAGCAGCTGGTGCCGAGCTATGTCGCGGCAGGGATCACCGATCTTCTGCAATCGGCCGTCAGCATCGGCACGGGCCGCGCGGCGCAGATCGGACGGCCCGTGGCCGGCAAGACCGGGACCACGAGCTCGAACAAGGACGGCTGGTTCCTCGGTTTCTCCAGCGGGATCACGACCGGCGTGTGGATGGGCCGCGACGATGCGCATCCCGTGCCCGGCCTGCAGGGCGGCACGGCGCCCGCGCGCGCCTTTGCCGCCTACATGAAGATCGCCACGGCCAAGCGTCCGCCCGAGAAGTTCGATACCGATCTCAAGCTGCCGCAGTGGCAGCTCGAGCCCGATGACGAAGTGATGCAGGCCAATCCCGACGGCTATTTCTATGCCGATCCGGATGGCAACATCGTCGAACCCGGCACCCAGAATGGCGGGGCGAGTGGCGGGGCGAACCGCGTGCCGGCCGGGGAAGGCGCACTGCCGGGCGGCGAGCAGGGGGTGCCCGTCCCGGATGGCCCGCCGGCCGCAGGTGACGATTTCCTGAGCCGCGCGACCGGCAAGCAGGCCGATCCTGCACGTCCGCGCCCGAAACCGGCGCAGAGCCCCAAACCGAACTAGGATCGATTACCTCCGAAGTCATTGCTGCCGCGGCGCGCGGCTGCGACATCTACCGCATGGACATGAGCTTCGAGGGGTTCGCGCGGCTGCTGCGCGATTGGAGGCAGAAACGGCGCTGGTCCCAGCTGGAGCTGGCGCTGACATCGGGCGTTTCGCAGCGCCATATCAGCTTCCTCGAATCCGCGCGGGCCAATCCCAGCCGGGCGATGATCCTGCAACTGAGCGAGGCGCTGGAAGTGCCGCTGCGCGAGCGCAATCTGTGGCTGACGGCTGCTGGCTTTGCGCCGATCTATCGCACGCGCACGCTGGATGACCCGCAGATGGCGCAAATCATGGGCGCTGTGCGGATGATGCTGGCCGCGCACGAACCCTACCCCGCGCTGGCGCTGGACCGGGCGTGGAATGTACTCGTGTCCAATCGGGCCTTCGATGCGCTGGTGGAGCTGTTGGGAGCGGACGTGTGGGAGCGCGTGGGCGGGGCGAGGCGCAACCTCATGCGGCTGTTTTTCCACCCGCAGGGCATCCGCCCGCTGATGACGAACTGGGCCGCGGTCGGCCCGCTGCTGTGGCAGCGGGCGGCGCGCGAGGCGCACGAGCTGGGCGGTGCCGACATGCAGGCGGTGCTCGAAGATCTGGCACCGTTTCAGGAGCCCGAAATCCTGTGGTCGGGAATGGACAGCGCACTGCTGCCTGTGGCGCCATTCAAGCTTGCAGCGGGTGAGCTGCGCATTTCGCTCTTCGCAGTGATCGCCACCTTCGGCACTGCGCAGGACGTCACGACCGACGAATTGCGCATCGAAACGCTGTTTCCCGCCGATGCGGAGACCGAGGCGCTGTTGCGCCAGATGCAGCTGCCGCCTGCATCGGACGAGTACTTGTCGCTATAACCTCAGGCGTAATTGGCAGATTTTAAAATTGGCTCCATCACTATGGCGAAATTCAAAGGCAAGGAGTGGGAATATCATGGAGCCAATGCAAATTGTTAAGGCGTTTCTTGGATTCATGGAGCCGCTGAATTACGATAGTGCTCTGAAGTATGTTGCAGAAAACTGCGAATACACCAATCCACCCCCGCTTGGCACGGTGTATGGCCCTGCAGGGGTCCGCGCGGTTCTGGAGCCGTTTTTCACGCCGACGCTGGAGAACGAATTCCGTGTGCTGCGCGCGGTGGCGGATGGCCCGGTGGTGATCCTGGAACGGCTCGATCGGCACCGGCTGGCCGACAAGTGGGTGGAGCTTCCCGTGACCGGGGTGTTCGAAGTCCACGCCGGCCAGATCACCTACTGGCGAGACTATTTCGATGCGACGACGATCCTGTCGCAGTGGCTCACAGGCTGAGGCCTGACGGCTGAGCCGACACAAAAAGGGGCTGGCGAACCTGCGTTCCCCAGCCCCTTTTTATGGCTTGTTGCGTTCGATCAGCGAATGCGGATCGGCAGGTAGACCGCAGGCTGGCCGCGGCGCTGGATGCGCAGCAGCACCGCTTCGCGGTTTTCCGACTTGGCCTGGCGCACGATGGCTTCGAGGTCGGCGGCTGTCGCTACCGGCTTGTAGTTGGCCGAAAGCACGATGTCGCCGCGCTGGAGCCCCTTGGCCGCGGCGTCTGCCGAATCATCGACCGCGGTGATGACCACGCCCTTGGTATCCTCGCTCGCGCCAAGCTGGCGGGCGATCTGCGGCGTGATCGGGATCGCGGCGATGCCGAGCGCCTGCTGGACTACGGGTCCGGCAGGCTTGCTCGGCTTGGCCTGACCGCCGCCGAAGCCGCTGTCATCGCCCTGCTGGGCATCGGGATCGAAGGTCTGCTGGGCCAGTTCTTCCTCGCTCGGCCGCTTGCCGACCACGGCCTGCACTGTCAGGCGCTGGCCGTTGCGGATGAGGTCGATGGGGATGCGCTTGCCGGGCTCGGTGTTCGCCACGATGAACGAGAGCGTCTGGTCCGGTGTCACGTCCTTGCCGTCCACCCGCACCACCACGTCGCCCGGCTGAAGCCCGGCCTTGGCCGCGCCCTGATTGGGTTCGACCGACTGGATGAACTCGCCGCGGTTCTTGGCAAGACCAAGGCTGGCGGCGAGATCGTCCGACAGCTGCTGGATGCGCACGCCGAGGTAGCCGCGCTCGATCGCCTGGCCGTTGCGCAGCTTTTCCACGATGGGGGCGGCGATTTCTGCCGGGATGGCAAAACCGATACCCACGCTCCCGCCGGTGGGCGAGAAGATGGCGTTGTTGATGCCGATCACGTTGCCGGCCATGTCGAACATCGGGCCACCCGAATTGCCCCGGTTGATCGAAGCGTCGGTCTGGAGATAGCGGTCATACGCAGAGCCCGAGCCGGTGTTGCGATAGACCGCCGAGATGATGCCGCTGGTGACCGTGCCGCCGAGGCCGAACGGGTTGCCGATGGCGATGATCCAGTCGCCCACGCGGGCATGGCGCGAATCGCCGAACTTCACGAACGGGAACGGCTTGGTCCCGGTGATCTTGAGCACGGCAAGGTCTGACGCGGCATCGCGGCCGACAAGCTTGGCCGGATAATCCGTGCCGTCGGTCATGGTGACGGTGATCGATTCGATCTCGCCCTGCCCTTCGGCGGTGATCACGTGGTTGTTGGTGACCAGGTAGCCATCGGCCGAGACAATGAAGCCCGATCCAAGCGACTGCGCCTCGCGCGTCTGCGGCTGGCCGCCGCCCCCGCCCTGTCCGCCACCGAACAGATCGCTGAACGGGGTGCCGGCGAACGGATTGCTGTTCTGCACCTTGACCCGCTGACGGGTGGAGATGTTGACCACCGCGGGCTGGAGCTGCTGGGTCAGGTCGGCGAAGCTGGCAGGGGCGCCGCCGCGCGGCACGACCGACTGCATCTGGGCAGAATCGTTCTGCGCTACCTGGGCACCAGCGGGGAAACCCGTGGTCAGGGTCAGCGCGCTGCCGGCAAGGAGCAGCGCCGTAGTTACTCCGTATGCATATCGCACGTGGCAATTCCTCTTCACTGTGTCGGCGGCACACGCGGTCATCCCGCGCGCGTGGTCCCCGTTCCGATTCCGTCGCTCTTCGCTTTCACATCTGAGCGCCTGAACCGGGATTGAATAGCATGTTCGGCCAGACCCCCGCGCGGGTACTTGCCGCCCTTGAACTGGCGCAGATACGCATTGTCAGGCGAGAGCACGATCGAGGTGCTGCTGCCCTTCTGCGCGAACGTCGCATCATAGCTGCGCATCGCGCGGTAGAAATCATAGAAGTCCGGATCCTTGCCGAAGCTCTCGGCATAAGTCTTGGCGGCATCCGCCTCGGCAGTGGCGAGAATGATCTGCGCGTTCTTGCGCCCGCCTGCCCGGATCGTGGCGGCTTCCTGCTGGCGTGCGGTGCTCATGCGGGTGAACGCGCTTTCCAGCGGTGCGCCGTCGGGCAGATCCGCCCGCTTGATCCGCACGTCGATCACTTGCGCGCCGTATTCGCGGGCCTCCTTGTCGAGACCCTTGCGGATATTGACCATGGCCTGCCCGCGGTCTGCCGTGAGCAGCGAACCGAAGGTGCGCTTGCCCAGTTCCTGGCGGAGCACCGAATTGAGGATCGGCTGAAGCTGTTCGGCAACCTTGTCGACCGTTCCGGCGGTTTCGTACATCTTGACCGGATCGATCACGCGGAAGCGGGCATAGGCATCGACTTCGAGCCGGCGCTGGTCCGCCGAGGTCACCTGCTGGCGTTCGAGATCGACATCGAGCACGCGCTTGTCGATCCGCACGACCTGTTCGAGGAACGGGATGCGCCAGACGATCCCGGCGCCGGTCTGGCCGAAATCGGCGTTGGGGCGGAAGCGGTTGACCACGCGGTTGGGCTCGCCCAGCCGGACGATCACCGCCTGCTCCTGCTCGCCCACCACAGTGAGGCAGCTCAGCGCGACAACGATCGCGGCGGCAACCGCGATCAGCACGGCCTTCTGTTCCTGCCACAGGCGGATCAGGGTTTGTTCCATTTCAGCGGTGCTCCCCGGAGTTCGGCGCGGAACTGACGGTCGTGTCGGCAGGCGGGGTCTGCTTGATCCCCGGCAGCGGCAAATACGACATCACGTTCGGCGTTTCGACGATCACCTTGTCGGTCTGGCTGAGCACGCGTTCCATCGTCTCGTAATACATGCGCCGCCGCGTCACTTCCGGCGCGAGCTTGTACTGGGCATAGACCTTGTCGAAGGCGGTCGCCTCGCCCTGCGCGCCCTGGATGAGCTGCTGGGCGCGCGCTTCGGCGCGATTGACTTCGCTCTGCGCGTCCTGCTGGGCGGCGAGCACTTCCTTGAAGGCATCGACCACCTTGGCTGGCGGATCGGTCTTCTTGATCTCCACGCCCTGGATCTTCACACCCGAACGGTAGGCATCGAGAATGCGCTGCATCCGCTCGCGCACATTGGCCTCGATCGAGGCGCGGCCCGAGCCCATCGCATCGTTGAGCGACACTTCGGCAATCGACTGGCGCATCGCGGCTTCGGCCACTTCCTTCACCGTCGCATCGGGTTCGGCGAGCTGGAAGGTGTAGAGCTTGAGATCCTTGATGTTCCAGCGCACGAGATACGTGAGATCGACGAGGTTCTGGTCGCCGGTCAGCATCAGCCGTTCGCCATCGCCCTCGGGGATCGAATCGCGGCGGATCGAGGTGACGTCTTCGATCGAGACGGCCTGGATCGGCCAGGGCAGCGTGAACGAGACGCCGGAATCGATGGTATGGCTATAAGCGCCGAAGGTGGTGACCACGCCCTTTTCCTGCGGGGAAATCCGGTGGACCATGCTGGTGCCGAGCCAGAGCAGCACCACCGCGCCGATGGCTACAGGCGCCCATGATCCGCCGCCGGGGCGCTGCGGCAGGCGAAAGCCTGAGCCACCGCCACCACCACCGCCGCCGCCGCGCAGACGGAACAAGTCTTCGAGGCTTGGTTTGCGGCGCGCGTCACCGCCCGAACTCGGTGGCAGCCAGGGATTGCGCGGGCCGCTTCCACCCCGCTGCGGAGAAGGCGCAGCGCCGGGGGCGGAGCCGGGGCTGCCGCCCTCGTCCGCCGGATCGCCCGAAGGCTCGCCGTCCCCCGTCTCGCCCGAGCCCCAGGGGCTCTTCTTGCCGGCCATGGCAAGGCCGATCTGCGCCATTCGTCCACGATTAGAAATCATGCGTTCATCTATAGGTACGCTCTGCGGTTAAAAACAGTGTCTCACTGCCAAAATTCCTCTGCTAGGGGACGCCCGTTGGGGCATTGGCCCCGCAGAAACGGGAATACGGCATTGAGCCTCGATCAGACGGCACTGGAACAGGCGGTCCGCATGGCCGCCGGCGCGCGATTGCAGACAGCGCGGGCGGATGGCGAGACCGCCGCGATCATCCTCGAAGTGAGCGGGCTCGACCGCGCGGGCCGCGATGCGCTCGAGGCCAAAGTGCGCGAGGCCGCACGCGCGGCCGGCGCCGCCGAAGTGCGCGTGGGGATGACCGCAGAGCGGGTCACGCGCCGCATCATCGCAGTGGGTTCGGGCAAGGGCGGCGTCGGCAAATCGACGCTTTCGGCCAATCTCGCGGTCGCCATGGCGCGGCTGGGGCGCAAGGTCGGCCTTGTCGATGCCGACATCTACGGCCCTTCGCAGCCGCGCCTGCTGGCGACCGAAGGCCGCAAGCCCGAGGCCGAAGGGCAGAAGATGCATCCGGTGTCGAGCCCGTGGGGCGTGCCGATGCTTTCGATGGGGCACCTCGTGCAGCCCGGGCAGGCGATCGCGTGGCGCGGACCGATGGCCGGTAACGCGCTTGGCCAGTTGATCGATGCGCATTGGGGCGATGCGGAGATCATCGTGGTCGACCTGCCGCCGGGCACGGGCGACGTGCAGCTGACAATGCTGCAGAAACACAAGCCGGCGGGTGCGGTGATCGTCTCCACCCCGCAAGACCTTGCGTTGATGGACGCCGCGCGCGCGATCCGGCTGTTCGAGCAGGGCGATGTGCCGCTGATCGGCATGGTCGAGAACATGGCAGGCTATGTCTGCCCGCATTGCGGCGAGAGCAGCGATCCGTTCGGCCAGGGCGGCGCGGAAGCGGCCGCGAAAACGATGGGTCTGCCGTTCCTCGGCCGGGTTCCGCTGGATCTCAAGATCCGCCAGGAAAGCGATGCCGGTACTCCGCCAGCCGCGGGTGACGGACCGTCGGCGGACATTTTCGCCGCCATCGCTGCCAAAGTGCTGGCCTGGCTGGACACGCAAAGCTGATGCGCCTCACCCGGCGGGGCCTGCTGATCGGCGCCGGCGGCGCGGGGGCGCTGCTGGCCCTCTTCGCGCTTTCGCCGCGCCGCTATGCCACGGCGCTGGTGCCAGGGCCGGGCGAGCACGTGTTCGACAGCTTCATCCGCCTCGCTGCCGATGGATCGGTGAACGTGGCCGTGCCGGTGTGCGAGATGGGGCAGGGCATCACCACGCTGATGGCGCAGATCGTCGCGGTGGAACTCGGCGCGGACTGGCAGCGCGTGGGCGTCGAACCTGCACCGCCGAGCCCGGTCTACGGCGATCCGGTGCTGGCCGCGCGCTGGGCCCCGCTGTGGCAACCGCGCTACCTGCCCGCGCTGGCGGATTCGCCCGGCGACTGGCTGGCGCGCATGCATGCCGAGCGCGAGCCGATGATGATCACCGCCGAGGGCACCGCGCTCGCGGCATTCGAGGCGCCCTTGCGCGCGGCGGCGGCGGGCCTGCGCGCGATGCTGATGCAGGCGGCGGCGGCCAAGTGGAACGTGGGCTGGGAAACGCTCGACACGGCCGGGCACTTCGTCGTGAACGGCAAGCAGAAGCTCGGCTTTGCGGCATTGATCGCGGACGCGGTGCACTATGATCCGCCCGAACCGCCGGCGCTGCGCGCCGAACCGCCGATGGAGCGGCCCGGCCAGTTTCTGGACGGCGCGCGGCCGCGCTTTCCCAGGCTCGACCTGCCCGCCAAGGCCGATGGCAGTTTTGTCTTCGCAGGCGACATTCGCGTGCCGGGGATGGTCCATGCGGCGATCGTGCACGGCCCGCAGGGCGATACGGTCCTCTCCAGCTTTGATCGCAAAGCGGCAGGCAAAGTGCCGGGCGTTGTCGGGGTGGTCCATGCCAAGCGCTGGGTCGCCGCTGCCGCCAAGACCTGGCACGCCGCGCACAAGGCCGTGCTCGCGATGGAGCCGCGCTTCCACGCTGCCGGGCGCATCGCGGATTCGGGCGCGCTTGAAAATCGCATCGATACCGCGCTGCGGCGGGGCGCGGCCACGCGCATCATGGCCGAGGGCGATCCCGATGCGCTGCTCGCCAAACCGAGCCTCACCGCGCGTTATGATATCGAGCCTGCGCTCCATGCCCCGCTGGAAACCGCGACTGCCACGGCGCGGCTGACGGGCGACAAGCTGGAAGTCTGGCTTGCCACGCAGGCGCCCGAACTGGTGCGCCGGCAGGCAGCGCGCGCTGCCGGAGTGCCGCGCCGCAACGTGATCGTCTATCCGATGCACGCGGGCGGAAGCTTCGACGCGCGGCTCGATGCGCGCATCGCGGTCGAGGTGGTCTCGATCGCGAAGGCGCTGGGCCGTCCGGTGCAGCTCACGTGGTCGCGCTGGGAGGAATCGCTCGCGGGCTATCCGCGCACGCCGGTTTCGGCACTGGTTTCGGCGTCCATCGGTCCGGACAAGCGCCAATTGCTCGGCTGGCGCACGCGCATGGCGCTGCCTGCCACCGCGATCGAGGCAGGCGGGCGGCTGCTGGATGGGCTGGACACGCTGGACGCACAGGCAGCCGCAAACGGCCGCGCCGATCCGCTCGCTTGCGAAGGGGCGATGCCGCTCTATGCGATCCCGGAGCGCGCGGTCGATCACGTGCCGGTCGCGTTGCCGCTGCCAACGGCGCGCTATCGCGGCAACGCGCATGGCTACAGCGCCTTTGTCACCGAGAGCTTCATCGATGAATGCGCGCATTTCGGCGGGGCGGAGCCGCTGTCTTACCGCATCGGCATGCTGGCCGGGCAGCCGCGCCTCGCCGCCTGCCTGGTCGGCGCGGCGCGGCTGGCGATGTGGGGCGGCGGGGCCGATGCCTCGGGGCAGGGCATCGCCTGCCACCGCATGGACCTTGCCGGGCCCGAAGGCCTGCGTAGCGGCTTCATCGCGGTGGTCGCCACTGCGCGTCAGGACGAAGGCGCCATCCGGGTCGACCAGCTTTCGGCGTGGGTCGACATCGGGCGGATCGTGAATGTCGACGTGGCCCGCCAGCAGGTCGAAGGCGGCATGCTGTTTGCGCTGGCACAGGCGATTGGCGGCAGCACCGGCTATGCCGCGGGCCTGCCGACTGCGGGCCGCCTGTCGCAACTGGGCCTGCCGCTGCTCGCCGATTGCCCGAAGGTTGATATTGCCTTTGCGGAAACCGACGAGCAACCGTTCGATCCCGGCGAGCTTGCCACCACTGCAGTCGCACCGGCCATTGCCAACGCGCTGTTTTCTGCCACAGGGCTTCGCTTCCGCCGCCTTCCCCTGCTTTCCGAAGGGCTCTGACCAGCGCCATGGACCAACCTGCCGACCACCCCCGGATCCTGACTGGCAAGATCGGAGTGCTTCTGGTCAACCTCGGCACGCCCGACGCGCCCGATGAATCGTCCGTGCGGCGCTATCTCGCCGAATTCCTGTCCGATCGCCGCGTGGTGGAAATCCCGCAGATCTTCTGGCAGCCTATCCTGCGCGGACTGGTGCTGCGCACGCGGCCGAGGAAATCGGCGCATGCCTATAGCCAGGTGTGGACCGAGGAAGGCTCACCGCTCGCGTTCCACACCGCCGCGCAGGCCCGCGCGCTGCAGGCGCGGCTGGGTGACGCCGCGATCGTCCGCCACGCCATGCGCTACCAGAAGCCGGCCATGGCCGCTGAACTCGACAGGCTGCTGGCCGATGGCTGCGAGCGCATTCTGGTCGCGCCGCTCTATCCGCAGTATTCCGGCGCGACGACGGCGAGCGCGCTCGATGCCATGGCGAACTGGATCAAGGATCGCCGCCGCCTGTCCGCACTGCGCACCTTGCCCCCCTATTTCGATGATCCGCTTGCCATCACGGCGCTGCACAAGGATCTCGCCCGGCAGATCGATGCGCTGGATTTCGCGCCCGAACTGCTGGTGCTGAGCTTCCATGGCATGCCCGAGCGGACTTTGCGGCTCGGCGATCCCTATCACTGCCACTGCCACAAGACGGCGCGCCTGCTGGGCGAAACCTTCGCGCAATCGCACCCGGAGCTGAAGGTGGCGACCAGCTTCCAGTCGCGCTTCGGGCGGGCGAAGTGGCTCGAACCTGCCACCGACGACGTGATCAAGGTGCAAGGCGCGAACGGTATTCGCCGCATGGTCATCGCCGCGCCCGGCTTCTCCTCCGATTGCCTCGAGACAATCGAGGAGCTCGGCATCCGCGGCCGCGAGGATTTCGAGGCGGCGGGCGGCACGCATTTCGCCGCGCTCACCTGCCTCAATGCCAGCGAGGCGGGCATGGATATGCTCGAGGCGCTGGTGCGCAGGGAGCTCGCCGGCTGGATTTGACTTTACTGACAGGTGTGTCATTAACCGGACGGTTAAACGCGCACACTGGAGCAAGGTCATGGCCAGTCTGGCAGCCCCCCCCACGCAAACCATCCGCACGCAATCCATCCGTCCGCATGATGCGCAGTCCGAGCGCGGCAATCCGCACTGGATCCGCCTGAACGACGAGCGCGAACTCGATTCGATTCCCGGCGAGGATGGCTGGCCGGTGCTGGGCACCACCTTCCAGCTGCTGGCCGATCCGATCGGCTTTGCGCGGCGCATGCGCGCCAAGCATGGCGATGTCTATCGTACGCGCGGGTTCGGGCGGCGGCAGGTCGTGCTGATCGGGCCGGACGCGAACGAGCTGGTCCTGTTCGATCGCGACAAGATCTTCTCGTCCGAACAGGGCTGGGGCCCGGTGCTCAATCTGCTGTTTCCGCGCGGGCTGATGCTGATGGACTTCGCAGCGCACCGCGCAGACCGGCGCGCGCTGTCGATCGCGTTCAAGCCCGAGCCGATGCGGCACTACTGCGACCAGCTCAACACCGATATCGCGCGCGGCGTGGAGGCCTGGGGCGAAGGGCCGCGCAAGTTCTACCCGGCGATCAAGGCGCTGACCTTGCAGACGGCGGCCACGAGCTTCCTTGGCCTGCCATTCGGGCCTGAGGCAGACCGGCTCAACAAGGCTTTTGTCGATATGGTGCAGGCGGCCGTCGCGCCGATTCGCCGGCCGCTGCCGTTCACCGCGATGGGCAGGGGCTATGCCGGGCGCAAACTGATGGTGGAGTATTTCACCGGTCTGCTGCGCGAGCGCCGCGCCAATCCCGGGCAGGACATGTTCAGCCAGTTCGCGCTCGCCCGCCGTGAGAATGCGGGCGAGGAGGGCGCCAATGGAGATGGGTGCGAACTGCTGCCAGAGGATGTCGTGGTTGATCACATGATCTTCCTGATGATGGCCGCGCACGATACCATCACCAGCTCGTTCACCACGCTGATCTGGCATCTCGCGTCGAACCCGGATTGGCAGGAAAAGCTGCGCGCCGAGGCACGTGCGGCGGCTGGCGGCGATGGTGTTCCCCTTGGCTTCGACGCGCTGGGCAAACTGGAGCTGGCGGAAATGGCGATGAAGGAGGCGCTGCGGATCATGCCGCCGGTGCCTTCGACCCCGCGCCGGGCGATGAAGGATTTCACTTTCCGGGGCTTCCGCATTCCCGCCGGAACCGATGTCGATGTGAGCGCGTCCGCCGTGCACGCCGATCCGGCGCTCTGGCCCGAGCCGGAGCGCTTCGATCCCCTGCGCTTCACGCCCGAGGCGGTCGCGGCGCGGCACAAATATGCCTGGATCCCCTATGGCGGCGGCGCGCACATGTGCCTGGGGCTGCACTTTGCAACGATGCAGACCAAGCTGCTCGTCCACCATATCCTCACGCGCTACCGAGTCGAGGTCGAGCCGGGCTACCAGCCCGCATGGCAGCCCTGGCCGATCCCCAAGCCGCGCGACGGATTGCAGGTCAGGTTCACGAGACTGGCATGATCCGGTCCTGCGCGCCCGGGTATGCTGGTTTGCGCGCCTGCGCGGACGACTCACCGGTTGACGATTCGGCACGCCGCAGCTAAGGGCCGCGCTTTCCGGAGAGTCCTGTCGGGCTTTGCCGGGGTTACCAGATTACCTGCCACCCGCATTCGCTTGCGGTTCCGGCTCTTGAAACAGGACAGACATGGCCAATACGCCGCAAGCCCGTAAGCGCATCCGTCGCAATGCCAACCGCGCCGAAATCAACGGCAACCGCCTCTCGCGCATCCGCACCTTCGTCAAGAAGGTCGAGACCGCGATCGCAGGTGGTGACAAGGCCGCTGCGGCTGAAGCCCTGCATGCTGCCCAGCCCGAGCTGGCGCGCGGTGTTGCCCGCGGCGTGCTCCACAAGAACACCGTCGCACGCAAGATGTCGCGCCTGACGAAGCGAGTCGCTTCGCTCTGATTCGCGGCGGCGCTGCTCCTCGGCAGCGCTCTTATGCAAATTTACGGAACGCGGCTGGTGCCTTTGGCACCGGCCGCGTTTTGTTTCACCCGTGTTACGCGGTGTGTCGCCGGTCCGAACGCGGCCTTGTCATGCACAAGTCGCAGATTTCCGCCGATTCGCGAGGCGTACATGGGAAATTTCAATGTTTTCAACGCATTGATTGATTTCCGCCACGTTTAGGGCGTCAAGATTCTTTATTTCAGTTTTTTTGCGGCTCAGCGCTTGCGAATCCCTCCCCAAGGCCAATAGACAAGGCTTCCCGATGCGGCGTGGGCCCTGCCTCAGCAGGTCCGCGATGCCTTCGGGGTCACGACATTCGCGAGTTTCATGACCGGGGGCAAAGGTGCTTCCCGGTGCGGGGTAGGTTTGTGCCTGCGGCAGGGGGATGCTGTAGCGGGCCATCGGGTTGAGGACAGCGGCGCGTGAAAATGGATGAATTTACAGGGAGCGGCGGTCGGGGCGCTGCAGCCCAGGGGGCTGATGCCCCACCGGGGAGAAAGGTACGTGAAAGCGCGATGATCGAGGACCAGGAAGCGCTCGATCTTGCGGCAGATTGGGCCGATATCAGTCAGGGCCTGAAGAAGGACCTTGGCCCGCAACTGCACAGCCAGTGGATCAAGCCCATTCAGGTCGGCTCGTTTTGCAAGGAAACCGGCACGCTCGACTTGTTCCTGCCGACCGAGTTTTCCGCGAACTGGGTGGCCGATCGTTTTGCCGACCGGCTTTCGCTCGCGTGGAAGATCGCGCGTTCGGAAGTGCGCCAGGTCCGAATCACCGTCCACCCGCGCCGCCGCGCCATGCCTGAATTGCGGATGGGCGGAATGCCCGCCAACGACACCGGGCCGATCACGCCAATGCAGCGCCAGGCGGCCACGCCGCTCAGCGCCGATGCCGCGGTCACCGGGCTGGATCCTTCGCTGACCTTTGCCGAATTCGTTTCGGGCACCGCCAACGTGCTCGCGGTCAATGCCGCGCAGCGCATGGCCGCGCTGGAAACGCCGCAGTTCTCGCCGCTCTACCTCAAGGGCGCGACGGGGCAGGGCAAGACGCACCTGCTTCATGCCATCGGCCACGCCTATGCCGCTGCCCGTCCGGGTGCGCGCATTTTCTACTGCTCGGCCGAGCGCTTCATGATCGAGTTCGTGCAGGCCATGCGCTCGAATGAAATGCTGGAATTCAAGGCACGGCTGCGCGGGTTCGACCTGCTGCTCGTCGACGATATCCAGTTCATCATCGGCAAGGCCAGCACGCAGGAGGAATTCCTCCACACGATCGACGCGCTGATGAGCGCGGGCAAGCGCCTGGTGGTTGCTGCCGATCGTGCACCGCAAGCCCTGGACGGCGTTGAACAGCGCCTGCTTTCGCGCCTCTCGATGGGCCTTGTCGCCGATATCCAGCCGGCCGACATCGACCTGCGCCGCAAGATCCTCGAACACCGCCTTGCGCGCTTCACCAGCACGCAAGTGCCGGCGGACGTGATCGAGTTCCTTGCCCGCACCATCAATCGCAACGTGCGCGAGCTCGTTGGCGGGCTCAACAAGCTGATCGCCTATGCGCAGCTGACCGGCCAGCCGGTCTCGCTCCAGCTGGCCGAAGAACAGCTCACCGATATCCTCTCGGCCAACCGCCGCCGGATCACGATCGACGAGATCCAGCGCATGGTATGCCAGTTCTACCGGGTCGACCGCACCGAAATGGCCAGCAAGCGCCGCGCCCGCGCGGTCGTCCGTCCGCGCCAGGTGGCGATGTACCTCGCCAAGGTGCTCACGCCGCGCTCCTACCCCGAGATCGGCCGCAAGTTCGGCGGGCGCGATCACTCCACCGTGATCCACGCGGTGCGCCTGATCGAGGAACTGCGCACGCGCGATGCCGACATGGACGGCGATGTGCGCACGCTGCTGCGCCAGCTGGAAGACTGACGGGCCAGCGGTGCGGGGGCTTCGCGCTCTCGCGCTGCGCCCCGCCCCGCCCCGCCCCGCTGCGCTTGCCTTAACCGGCCACCAAGCTAGTCTCCCGCCCCAAACCAAACGGGGGAGCCGAAACCTTGGGCCAGCGCCTGACACTATACATCCTGATCGCCCTGTTTGCCGGTATCGGCGTGGGCTATGCGCTCAATGTCTCGTATCCGGCGGGCAGCCCGCAGCTTGCCGAGGTTGCCGATCTCCTGAAGCTGCTGCCCGAGGTGTTCCTGCATCTCATCAAGATGATCATCGCGCCGCTGATCCTTGCGACGCTGGTCACGGGCATTGCCAGCATGGGCGACAGTTCGGCTTTGGGCCGCATCGGGGGGCGGGCGCTTGCCTGGTTCATCACCGCAAGCCTGATCTCGATCGGGCTGGGTCTGCTGCTGGTCAATCTGTTCCAGCCGGGCGCTGGGCTCAACATCACCTCGGCCACGCCGGTCGGCGATCTCGCCACGGCGGACTTCACCTTGCGCCATTTCGTGCTCGAAGTGTTTCCGACGAGCGCGCTCGACGCCATGGCGAAGAACAACGTGCTCCAGATCCTCGTGTTCTCGATCTTTGCGGGGCTGGGCCTATCAGCGATGGGCGAGGAAGCGGCGCCGCTGGTGCGCGGCTGCGAGGCGCTGGCGACGCTCATGCTGACGATCACCGGCTATGTGATGCGCGCGGCGCCCTTCGCGGTGTTCGGCGCGATGGCCTCGGTCATCGCGACGCGCGGGGTCGGCATCATCGTGACCTATGGCGCTTTCGTCGGCGAGTTCTATTTCGGGCTGCTGATCCTCTGGACGCTGCTGTTCGGCCTTGGCGGGATCTTCCTCGGCAAGCGCGTGCTCGTGCTCGCGCGCTATATTCGCGAGCCGATCCTGCTCGCCTTCTCCACCGCGAGTTCGGAAAGCGCGCTGCCCAAGCTGTTCGAACAGCTCGACCGCTTCGGTGTGCCGCGCCGCATTTCGGGGTTCATGCTGCCGCTGGGCTACAGCTTCAATCTCGATGGCTCGATGATGTACACGAGCTTCGCCACGCTGTTCATCGCGCAGGCCTACAACATTCCGCTCTCCGCCGGGCAACAGGTGGCCATGCTGCTGACGCTGATGGTCACCTCGAAGGGCATCGCCAGCGTGCCGCGCGCGAGCCTTGTGGTGATCGCGGCAACGCTCACCCAGTTCGGCCTGCCGATCGAAGGCGTGGCGCTGCTGCTCGGCGTCGATACCTTCCTCGACATGGGCCGCACCGCGACCAACGTGGTCGGCAACGCCGTCGCCACTTCGGTGATCACCAAGTGGGAAGGCATGCTGCAAGTGCCGATGGACCCCGACGCGCCGGAAGCCATGCCCCCGCACGACACGCCGGAGCATGGCCGCCGGGGCCTGCATCTCGATCCGGAGGCCTGATTCTATCTGGAGGCCTGATTCGATCCGGAGGCCTACGGGGGCGGGGTTACTTCGCCGGGGCTTTCGCCAGCGTCACCGGCTGGAACATGCCCAACCCGCATGACCCGCGCGGGCCGCCTGCCGTGCCATTGGCGAACACCGTGATGATATCCACGTTGCACAGCTGCGAGAGCGAGGTCTGGTAGGAGAACGCCCGTTCGAAACCGAGACCGTTGCAGCGATTGGGCAAGGTGTTGCGATACCACTTCGTCCCGCTCACGCGGAAATCGATGGTCCAGTCGTCGCGCACGCGGCTTTCCTGGATCGACGTGATCGGGATGCAGCTGACCGCCGGACCGGTGGTGGTCGCGACAGGAATATCGGCGGCGTGGCCGTTGTTGCCGGATGCTTCGCCCGGCCGGGGCGCACAGGCGCTCAGCGCGAGGGCCGAGGCGATCAGGAAGGTACTGGCTACAGAGGTAGGGGTCCGCAAAGCACTCATGGCTTCTTCTCCTTGGCTATCCGCGCCTCACCCCCCCGAGTCGCAGATGTTGCTGCAGGTGTTGCTGCAGGTCGTGTTGCGCGTTTCGCCCCCTTCTCGAGAACCTTGCCCTTGAAGCCGCAAAGGTCAACCACCTCGCAGCGCCAGCATTCAGGCTGCCTCGCCTTGCATACGTAGCGGCCGTGCAGGATCATCCAGTGGTGCGAGCCCACGCGGAACGGTTGCGGCACTTTCTTTTCAAGCTGCTTTTCCACCGCCAGCGGGGTCTTGCCCTTGGCGAGGCCGGTGCGGTTGCCGACGCGGAAGATATGCGTGTCGACCGCGAAGGTCTCCGCCCCGAATGCACAGTTGAGCACGACATTGGCGGTCTTGCGCCCAACGCCGGGCAGTGCGGTGAGCAAATCCCGGTCCGCCGGAACCTCACCGCCATGTTCACGGACGAGGATCTCGGCCATGAGAACCACGTTCTTCGCCTTGCTGTTGAACAGGCCGATCGTCTTGATGTGCTGCTTGAGACCCTCTTCGCCCAGTTCGAGCATCTGCGCGGGTGTCTTCACTTTGGCGAACAGCGCGCGAGTCGCCTTGTTCACCCCCACGTCGGTCGATTGCGCCGAGAGCGTCACGGCCACCAGCAACTGATAGACATTGCCGTATTCGAGTTCGGTTTCCGGCGCCGGGTTGGCTTCGGCCAGCCGCCGGAAGAATTCGAAGATAGCATCCTTCTTCAAAGCCCGAGCACCTCGGGCATGGTGTAGCGCCCGGGCTCCTTGCCCAGCAGCCACAGCGCCGCGCGCACCGCGCCGCGCGCGAAAATCGCGCGGTTTTCGGCGAGGTGTGACAGCGCGATGCGTTCGTTGTCCGCGAGGAAGTGCACGGTGTGATCGCCCGCCACCGTGCCGCCGCGCAGCGCCGCAAAGCCGATCGTGCCGGCCTGGCGCGCGCCGGTCACGCCGTCGCGTCCGCGCACCGCTTCCTCCTCAAGCCGCACGCCGCGCCCGGCCGCCGCGGCCTCGCCCAGCAGCAGCGCCGTGCCCGATGGCGCATCGACCTTCATGCGGTGGTGCGTCTCGACGATCTCGATATCCCAGTCCTCGCCCAGCCGCATGGCCGCCTCGCGCACCAGATGCGCCAGCAAGGTCACGCCGAGCGAGGTGTTGCCCGTCTGGAGCACCGGCACGCTCACCGCCGCCGCATCGACCAGCCAGTGGTGCCGTTCTGCGAGGCCCGTGGTGCCGACTACGATGGGGATGCCCGCATGGATCGCGGCATCGAGGTTGAATTCGAGCGCGCCCGGCGCCGAGAAATCGACCAGCACATCGCTGGCCTGCGCCAAGGCGAGCGCATCGCCGCCTTTGTCGATCCCGCCCGAGACTTCGTGCCCCGCGGCGATGATGGCGTCGGCCAGTGCCTGCCCCATGCGTCCCGCGCTGCCGATAATGCCCACTCTAGCCCCAACGGTCATGCTTGCTCACCTCGTATCTGCCGTGCTTCATGGCCGCGATGCAGACCATTCGCAACATCGTCATCCTGACCGGCGCCGGGGTTTCCGCCGAAAGCGGGATCGATACCTTCCGCTCGGCCGGAGGCCTGTGGGAGCAGCACCGGGTGGAGGATGTCGCCACGCCCGAAGGCTTTGCGCGCGATCCCGACCTTGTCCTGCGCTTCTATGACATGCGCCGCGAGGCGATCCAGACCAAGGCACCGAACGCGGCGCACATCGCGCTGGGCCGGCTGGAGCGCGAATGGCCGAAGCAAGTACCCGGCGGCAGTGTCACGCTCGTCACGCAGAATGTCGATGACCTGCACGAGCGCGGCGGATCGCTGGGCGTGATCCACATGCACGGCGAGCACCTGACGGTGTGGTGCACCGCTTGCGATGGGCGGCATCGCTGGACCGGCACGCTGATCGAGCGCCCGCCCTGCCCCGCCTGCACCGCGCCCGCGCTGCGCCCCGATGTCGTGTGGTTCGGCGAAGTGCCCTACCGGATGGACGAGATCTTCGCCGCGCTCGGCGAGGCGGACTTGTTCGTATCGATCGGCACTTCGGGCGCGGTCTATCCCGCTGCCGGCTTCGTGCGCACGGCGCGGGAGCTTGGCGCAAGGGCGCTCGAACTCAATCTCGAACGCTCGCAGGGTTCGCAGTGGTTCGATGAGACCCGGTTGGGCCCGGCCAGCGAGATCGTGCCGGCGTGGGTCGAGGAACTGCTAGCCCGCTGAACCGCAGGCGCGGCACTCCGGGTCCTTGGCAATCCGCATCGTGCGCAGCGCGGGCTTCAGCCCGTCGAGCACATGGACCTGTCCCCACTGCGGATCGCCCAGCGTCGCAACGCCCTCCAGCAGCACGCGCAAGGCCGCCATCGCGCCGAATGCACCGACCATGCCGACCATCGCGCCCAGCACGCCCGTATCGGCGCAGCTGTCGCAATCCTCGGCGTCGAACGCATCGCCGACAAAGCAGCGATAGCAGGCATGTCCCGCGCGGTGCCCGGCAAAGTTCGCGACCTGGCCCTGAAACCGCCCGAGCGCAGCGCTGGTGAGCGGCACGCCTGCCGCAACGCAGGCGTCGGACACAGCGAGTCGTGTCGCAAAGTTGTCGCTGCCATCCAGCACGACATCCGCGCCGCCGATCAGCGTGGCTGCGTTGTCACGCGTCAGCCTCGTGACGTGCGCGGCGGCGTGCAACGCCGGATCGAATGCCTTGAGCCATGCGGCGGCCGCCTCAGCCTTCGGGCGGCCGATGTCGTCGGTTCCGAAGATCGTCTGGCGCTGGAGGTTCGATGCTTCGACCACGTCATCGTCGATCAGCGTCAGCCGGCCGATTCCCGCTCCCGCCAGATACTGCAAGGCCGGGCTGCCGATGCCGCCCATGCCGACGAGAACGACATGGCTCCCGACAAGTTTCGCCTGACCCGCGCCGCCGACTTCGGGGAGGACGATATGGCGGGCGAAGCGTTCGAGGCGGTCGGGTGTCATGGGTGTGCAGTTAGGCAGGGCGGAGGGGAATTGCGAGGGCCATGGTGACGGCGGCGACCGCCCGCATGGTTATCCGCCCGCATGGTTATCCGCACGCCATGGTTATCCGCACTGGGCCCGGTGCAGCAGCTTCTGGTCGGCCAGCACCAGCGCCATCATCGCTTCCACCACAGGCACGCCGCGAATGCCGACGCAGGGGTCGTGGCGGCCCTTGGTGAAGAGCTCGGTCGCCTCGCCTTCGCGCGTGATGGTGGGCACCGGCGTGAGGATCGAGGAGGTCGGCTTGAACGCCACCCGCACGTGGACCGGCTGGCCAGTGGAAATGCCGCCCGCGATACCGCCGGCGTGGTTGGCAAGGAACTCGGGCGTTTCTGCGCCGGGGCGCATCGGATCGGCATTGCCTTCGCCGGTGTTGGCGGCGGCGGCGAAGCCGTCCCCGATTTCGACACCCTTGACCGCGTTGATGCCCATCATCGCGTGCGCCAGTTCGGCATCGAGCTTGGCATAGAGCGGCGCGCCCCAGCCGGCGGGGACGCCGGTGGCGGTGCATTCGACCACTGCGCCGAGCGAGGAGCCGGCCTTGCGCGCGTCATCGACGAGCTTTTCCCAGCGCGCGGCGGCGGCAGCATCGGGGCAGAAGAAGGGATTGCGGGTGATCTCGGCGGGGTCGAAGTTCGCGGGATCGATGGCATCGCCGCCGATGGCGCTGACCCAGCCGAGGATTGCGACTTCGGGGATGGCGAGCCGCGCCACCGCGCCTGCCGCGACGCGTGCTGCGGTTTCGCGCGCAGAGGAGCGCCCGCCGCCGCGATAATCGCGAAAGCCGTACTTGGCGTCGTAGGCATAATCGGCGTGGCCGGGGCGATAGGCCTTGGCGACATCGCCGTAGTCCTTCGAGCGCTGGTCCACATTCTCGATCATCAGGCTGATCGGGGTGCCGGTCGTTTTGCCTTCGAACACGCCCGAGAGGATGCGGACCTGATCGGGCTCCTGCCGCTGCGTGGTGAAGCGCGACTGGCCCGGGCGGCGTGCATCGAGGAAGGGTTGGATCTGCGCTTCGCTGATGGCGAGGCCCGGCGGGCAGCCATCGACGACCACGCCCAAGGCGGGTCCGTGGCTTTCCCCCCAGGTGGTGAAGCGGAACATGTGGCCGAACGTGTTGAAGCTCATGGCGCAGGGCCTTTGCGCAAATTGTTGCAAAAGTCACGCCCGCTGCGCCAAAGGGGCCCATGTTCCTTGTCGTCTTTCGCAACCGCAAGCGCGCCGATATCGATGCGGCAGCTTATTCCGCCGATGCCGACGCAATGGAGGCGCTGGCTACAGTCCAGCCGGGGTATCTCTCGTTCAAGAGCTATACCGCCGAGGACGGCGAAGTCGTGGCCATCAGCGAATGGGTCGACGAGGCGGCGGCGCTGGCATGGCGGCGCGTGGCCGAACATGCCGAGATGCAGGCCAAGGGCCGCAGCGACTATTACGAGGACTACACCCTGTTCGCAGGAACGCCGAACCGGGTGCACCGCTTTTCGAGGACCAGCGCATGACGATCACCCTCTACGGCATCCCCAACTGCGACCAATTTGCAATAGTTGCACGCTAAATTTTTCTGCTCTTAAAATATTGAAAATATATGATAAATTATCGCAAGCCAAGCTTTTGGGCAGCTAATGATTTGGCTCCAAGCTTGATAAGCAAAGCTCTTAGGTCAAGTGCAGCAGCAGAGGAGAATGCCGGTGACGGTGACGATGTTCGGAATCGCAAACTGCGACACGGTCAAGCGAGCAAAGACGTGGCTGAACGAACAAGGTATCGCCATAGACTTCCATGATTACAAGAAGTTAGGTATCGATGGGGCCACATTGCGGGCTTGGGTCGACGAGTTTGGCTGGGAACCGTTGCTAAACAAAGCTGGCACCACATTTCGCGGCTTGGCAGATGAAGACAAGCATCACATCGACGAACACAAAGCCATCGCATTGATGCTGGCAAACCCCTCCATGATCAAGCGACCCGTCCTTGACCTTGGAGAGCGGCGGATCGTTGGCTTCAAACCTGAGATGTATGAAGCGGTTTTCAATGATTTGTGCCAGTCGCAGGGATTTTGAACAGCGGATTCAAATCCCTGCGCGCACAGTCAGCCTTTAGCAGTCTTTGATCTCATCGAAGCAAGCACCGCGCTATCAAGCTCACCCGCTTCGGTTGCGGCGCCAAAAGCTTCCAGCACAGCCGCCACTTCCTCCAGCTTGTTCACGAACACCGCGTTGCTGCGACCGCTTATGGCAAGGATGCGAGCACCATAGCGGCACTGCACATACCAACCGTTGTCCTGCTGGAAAAACCAAGGGCGCACTCGCTTGGGCACTTCAACCAGCGCCTTGTCGCCGTTGCCATCAGCCCTCCAACGCTTGATCTTGGTGACGTAGCTTTCGCCACGCCCCGTAGCATCCAGCACCAACTTCTGCTCGGCAATGCCAGCCAGCAGCTTGTCACGACGCAGGATGACGGGGTCCTTCTGGACAATGCGCTGCACGGTCTTGAGGTTCAATTTTGCAAAGTAGGACATAGCGTTTCTCCATCGTTTGATGTCGTTACGCTGTAGCCAAGACATTGTTATGTCTACCGATTATTGTCAATCAAACTGGAATTTCGCGCTGGCTGCAATGTGCTCACGGCGACACCATTGCGCCG
>CANCET010000015.1 GCA_947375105.1 Sphingomonadaceae bacterium | reverse complement strand
TCGCACGCCGCGCTCGCGCGCCTCGCTGCAAAGGCCGCGAATGCAGCCTGAAGCGGCTAACTCAGCGGCTCGGGCGCATACATACTCCGAACATTTTGCCGATGGCCGCGCGCCCGCCCCGCGCGACCGGCTGCTCGCGGTCGAGGCGCCGGTCGCGATCGAGATCAACGGCCTCGGCTATGCGGTGATGATGGCCACCCCGGCGGACCTTGCCGACTTCGCGCTGGGCTTCTGCCTCTCCGAACAGCTGATCGCACGACCCGAACAGCTCCTCACCGCCGAGGCCAGCGAAGTGCCTGCGGGCGGCTGGATGCTGCGGATCCAGCTCGCTGCCGATGATGCTGCCCCGCTGATGGAGCGGGCCCGCCTGCGCCTGTCGGAGGGCAGCTGCGGCCTCTGCGGTATCGAAAGCCTCGAACAGGTTTTGCGCCCGCTGCCGCCCGTTACGGCGCGGCTTGATGTTGCTGATGCCGCGATCTTCGCCGCCGTCAGCGCGCTCCCTGATCTGCAGCCGCTGGGCCGCGCCACCCGCGCCGTCCACGCCGCCGCCTTCTGCACCCCCGATGGCGCGGTGCGGCTGGTGCGCGAGGATGTCGGCCGCCACAACGCGCTCGACAAGCTGCTCGGCGCGATGGCGCAGGCTGGGCTGGGGGCAGGGGAGGGCTTCATTGTCCTCACTGCCCGGTGCAGCTTCGAACTGGTGCAGAAGGCCATCATTGCCGGATGCCCGCTACTGGTGACGATCTCCGCCGCGTCCACGCTCGCCGCGCAGCAGGCCGCTGCGCATGGCCTGCGCCTCGTCTCGCTCGCGCGCGAAGACAGCTTCCTCGCGGGATAGGATTCCGGTTTTCCCGCGCTTGCTCTAAAGCTCGCGGAGTGACGACCGTACCTGCCACCACACGCTTCAGCGAACGCCCCGCGCTAAGCCGCCGCACGCGTCTGTGGCTGCTGCTGGCGGTCGCGGTGCTCCATGTCGGCCTCGGATTTGCGATCTTCACCGGCCTCGCCAGCGGCGCGATCACGCTGATCCGGGACGCCGCCACCGCCGCCTACTCCGTCCCGCTTGATTCGCCGCCCCCGCCGCCGCCTCCGCCAGCCAGCCCGGTGCCCACACCGGAGCCTGCCGGTGCAGAAGGCGCGGCGGCCAAGCGCGCCAAGCCCAAGCCGGTGGCAGCGCCGCCCGCGCGCATCCCCAACAAGGCGATGACCGCTGCCCCGGTCGCCGCAACCGGCGACGCCTCGAAATCGGGCGCCACCAGCGCGGGCGCGGGTACTGGCGGCGGCACTTCAGGTTCGGGTACAGGCAGCGGCGGCAATGGCGATGGCGCGGGTTCCGGCGCGAGCCGCGCGGTCAAGATCGCTGGCGATATCACCGCCACACGCGATTATCCCGCCAGCACCCGCGAGCAGCGCATCGGCACCAGCGTGATCGTCGTGCTCACCGTCGATACCGACGGCCGCGTTTCGGCTTGTCGCATCCACCAGCCCAGCCCCGACGCCGAAGCCGATGCGATAACCTGCCGTCTCGCCACCCAGCGCTTCCGCTTCCGCCCCGCGACCGACCGTGCCGGGAATCCGATTGTCTCAGAATTCGGCTGGCAACAGCGCTGGTTCGCGCCATAATCGATCCTTAATGCAGTGTCAGTGCAATACACCTAGACTACCGCCGACAAGGCTCAGAATAGGATCCCAATGAACGAGATCATTCCCGTTGTGCTGTGCGGCGGCAGCGGCACCCGCTTGTGGCCGCGTTCGCGCAAGACGTGTCCCAAGCCCTTCCTCCCGCTGGTCGGCGATTCCACGCTGTTTGAGGCGACCGTGCTGCGCTGCCCGGCCGAAGCCGGTTTCGGCGCGCCGGTCGTCGTCACCGGCGCGGCGCATCTCGCCCATGTCGAGGCGCAGCTGCCCGATCCCGCCCGCAGTTCCGTGATCGTGGAGCCCGAAGGCAAGAACACCGCCGCCGCCATCGCGCTTGCCGCGCTGCGCTTGCCGGAAGACGCTGTGATGCTCGTTTGCCCGAGCGACCACCACATTGGCGATGTCGCCGCGTTTCAGGCCGCGGCGCGCGAAGCGGCGGCCCTTGCGCGCGGCGGCTGGCTCGTCTCGTTCGGCATCGCCGCCACCGCGCCCGAAACCGGCTTCGGCTATCTCAAGCGCGGCGATGCGATCCCCGGCTCGGGCGGCTTTGCCGTGGCGCAGTTCGTTGAAAAGCCTGATCTTGCCCGCGCCCTCGGCTTCCTCGCCGATGGGGGCTATGCCTGGAACGGCGGCATCTTCGCGTTTCGCGCCGGAACGTTCCTCGATGAACTCGCCGCGCACCGCCCGGCGCTCCTCGAAGCCGTGCACGCTGCCGTGGCAGGCGGCCGGGAAGACGGCACGCGCTTCCATCCCGATGCAGCCGCGTTCGCCCGGATCGAAGGCGAATCAGTCGATTACGCCGTCATGGAAAACACCGCCCGCGCCGCGATGGTTCCCGCCGCGATGGCGTGGTCCGATATCGGCAACTGGCAGGCCCTCCACGAAGCGCTCGACTGCGACGGCGATGGCAACGCATCGCGCGGGCCTGCGGAACTTGTCGATTGCACGGGCGTTCTCGTTGAAAGCGACGGCCCGCGCGTCTCGGTCATCGGCGCGCGCGATCTCATCGTCGTGGTCGATCGCGATGAAGTGCTCGTCTGCACCCGCGAAGGCGCGCAAAAGGTCGGCAAACTGGCGGGAGCCGTGAATCAGTGAGCACACTCGCGGTCCGCACTGTTGAAAAGCCGTGGGGCCGCGATCAGCTTCCGGCGCCGTTTGTCGCGCCTTTTGGCAAGCGGATCGGCGAAATCTGGTTCGAGCCGGTCGAGGACGTCTATTCCCTCCTCGTCAAATACATCTTCACCAGTGAGAAGCTCTCGGTCCAGGTCCACCCGGACGACGCGCAGGCGAGGCACTTCGGCGAATACGGCGCGAATGAAGGACTTGGGGGCAAGGAGGAATGCTGGCTGGTGATCGATGCGGAGCCGGGCGCCGCACTCGGCATCGGCTTCAAGGCTCCGATCAGCGCCGAGGCCATGCGCGCCGCCGCGCTCGATGGCAGCATCGAGCGCCTGCTTGAATGGCACCCGGCGCAGGCGGGCGATTTCTTCTACATCCCGGCAGGCACCGTCCACGCGATCGGCGCCGGGGTGAGCCTGATCGAAATCCAGCAGAACTCCGATATCACGTACCGCCTCTACGATTATGGCCGTCCGCGCCCGCTCCATCTCGACAAGGGCATCGCCGTGGCCAAGGGCGAGCCCTATGCCGCCGCGCTGCATCGCCATTTGCCGCCCAATGGTACGGTAGAACTCGCGCGCGGGCGCTATTTCACCGCGCACCGTGTCGATGGCGTGCCCGATGCGGCCCTGCTCGCTGAGTACGATGGCCCGATGCTCGTGCTCCCGCGCCGGGGCGAAGTCGAACTGGCCGGAGATCGGGTTCGCGTCGGGGAATGCGCCTCCGCGCCGTCCGCCGCGGCCATCACGTTTGCACCGGAAAGCCAAAGCATTCTTGTCCGTGCTGCCTGAACATCCCACGATGATCGCGCAGACCATCCAACTCGCTCTGGCGCCGGTTTTCGTGCTCGTAGCCATCGGCAACATCATGAACATCCTGACGAACCGGCTCGCGCGGATGGTTGATCGCTCGCGCCACCTGCAGACGCTTCATCCCGGCACCGAGGGCAGCGAGCACGATGTGGTCGTGGTCGAAATGCGCATCATCGACCAGCGCATTGCGCATATTGGCCGCGCGCTGCTGTGCCTGGTGATGAGCGGACTTGCCATTGGCACCACGGTCGCCGCGCTGTTCCTCAGCGAACTCGCGGGAACCGATCTGCGGCTGGTGACGGCGGCCACGTTCGTGCTGGCCATTGCGCTGCTGATGGGGGCGCTGGTGCTGCTGCTGCTCGAAACCCGCCTCGCCTCGCGCACTCTGCGCCTGCCGCCCGAACTCCTCGAACTGGAGCGCGGCGATCTCTGAGCGGAATGCATGAACAGGGCTGTCCCTGACTATCGCAGCAGGTGTCCTGTCCGGTCGCGCTTTGTATCGAGATAGCGGGCGTTGTGCGGATTGGCCGGCAGTTGGTGCGCCACGCGCTCTGTCACGGTCACGCCCACCGCTTCCAGCGCCGCCACCTTGGCCGGATTGTTGGTCAGCAGCCGCACCGCCGGCACGCCCAGCAAGTCGAGCATCCGCGCTGCTACCGGAAAATCACGCGCTTCGTTCGGCAGGCCCAGCCGCTCGTTCGCGTCCACCGTGTCAAAGCCCTGGTCCTGCAATTCATAGGCGCGCAGTTTGTTGATCAGGCCGATCCCGCGACCTTCCTGCCGGAGGTACAGCAGCAGTCCCCAGCCTCCACCATTCGGGCCGTCTGCGTTGGCTTCGTCTGTCATGCGCGCCAGCGCCGCATCCAGCTGCGGCCCGCAATCGCATTTCAGGCTGCCCAGCACATCGCCCGTCAGGCATTCGCTGTGCAGCCGCACCAAGGGCACATGGTCGCCCGATTGCGTGCCGATCACCAGCGCGACATGTTCACGCAAGTCGTCGCGCGCGCGGAAGGCGATGATCTCGGCATGTTCGCACGCGTCCACTGGCAACCGCGCCCGCGCCTGAATGGTGAGCTCGAGCGGGTCCTTGAAGGCGGCAAGGTTGGCAGGCGTTACCACCGCCGCCGGCTCCACGCCGGTCGCTACCATGAACGCGGGCAGGATCCCCGCAAGCCGCGCCAGTTCCATCGCGGCCACGGCAGCGGCTTGCGCCTTGGAGGGATCGGCGCGAAACGGCCCGCGCATCGGCTCGGCCAGATCGAGCGCCGGATCGGCCAATGTGCGCGCGGCGTGGAGCGAGAACGGCTCCGCTCCATGGATCATCACCGGCATATGCGGTTCGGCGGCATCGCGCTGGTTGGCAAGTTTCAGCGTTGCGGCGCGCGCGTGGGATATGAGCAGGCGCGCAGCATAAAGCCCCGGCTGCGCGAACGCGGTCTCGGCGGGCAGCAGATCGAGCGCACCGTCCTCGCCTTCGACACGGATCGCCCAGCCATGGCGCAGCGCATCGAGCGCCAGCGCCACAGCGCGGGTGCATCCGCTCAAAGCGCGAACTCCGTCACCAGCGGCACGTGGTCCGAAGGCTGATCCCAGCGCCGCGTCGCCTCCACGATGCGGTGCGAAACCGATTGGGCGGCCAGCTCGGGCGAGGCCCACATATGATCGAGCCGACGCCCCTGATCCTTGTCGCGCCAGAACGAGCGGTACGACCACCACGAATAGTTGCGTTCAGGCGCAGGGATGTGCTTGCGCCCCAGATCGACCCAGCCGTGTGCATCGCCGAACGCGCCCAGCGCCGCCACTTCGCGCGGCGTATGGCTCACCACCTTCAGCAGCGCCTTGTGATCATAAACATCGCAATCGAGCGGGGCGATGTTGAAGTCCCCCACGATCAGCGTCGGCCGGTCGAGCGTATCGGCCCAGCGCGTCATCCGGTCCAGAAACGCCAGCTTCTGGCCGAACTTCGGGTTTGCCTCAGGATCGGGGATGTCGCCGCCTGCGGGGATATAGACGTTCTCGAGGATGATGCCGCCACCGGGGCCGAGTACTTCCACCCCCACATGCCGTGCCTCGCCATTGGCCTGCCAGTCGTGCCGGCCCACCTCGCGGATCGGCACGCGGCTGACAGTGGCGACGCCGTGGTAGCCCTTCTGCCCATGCACCGCGCGGTGGACATAGCCCAGCCGCTTGAACATTTCGTGCGGGAACAGCGCCTCGGCGGTCTTGATCTCCTGCAGGCACAGCACATCGGGCCCGGTTTCGGTGAGGAACCGCTCCACCTGATCGATGCGCAGCCGCACCGAGTTGATGTTCCAGGTGGCGACAGAAAGCGTGGGGGAAGCCATGCCCGCGCTTTACGGACCTCGGGCCAAGGCGGCAAGCGGCGCGCGCCAAAGTGCAGCCATATGCAAGGCGTCCACCGCACCTCTCGGAAAATCCCGAAGTCCGCACGAAAAAACCCTCGGACCGGGGGCATGGTCCGAGGGTTCCTTCTGCGTTCGTCACGCTGCCAAGGCGGAAGGGGGATTGTGGACCGGGTAACAGGGGGGGGCGAACCCGGTCGGATCCGTCTTGACCCATTCTTTTTAGGACCCCGCCGCTTGCTGGCGGATGAACGCGCATGTCAGGGAAGCAGCGAAGTCGTCGCAAATTGTCGCAGGATCGAATTTAGCCTGCGACAGCCGCGACAAGCCGGGTCCTACTTGCGACCAGTCCCGCGCGGATCATTCCAGCGGAAGATATTCGACGGCAGCGCCAAGCCGTAGCGCTGATTCGAAAGCCGCACCGTGGTCCGCCGGTTCTGCGAATCAAGTGCGACCCAGCTGTTCAGTTCGAGCCCACCCGGCGCACTGGGCTTCTTCAGCATGATCATGGTGATCGAACCGTATTCCGGATGGCGCGGATCGTGAACATCCATGCTGACCACGTCGGCATTGCCGGTGGGATTGAGCGTGGCGTAGCGCGCCACGTCCTTGTTCGGATCGAGCAGCGCGCCCAATGGGCTGTTGCGAATCGGCCAGCGCTGCACCTGGCGCACTTCGTAGTCGATCATCGTCAGTGCCGATCCGTCCGAGACGATCAGCAGCGGAACGCCCGGCTGGTACTGGAAGCGGATCTTGCCGGGGCGCTGCAATGTCAGCACGCCCGAAAGGCGCTGGCCGTTGCGGTCGGTCTGGACGAAATCGGCCTGCAAGGTGGAAATCGCGCGCAAGGCAGCGACAGCCTGCTCGATTTGCGGGTTCACCGCAGGCGCGGTTTCCTTTGCCCCCGCGATGGCGGGAGCCTGGTGCAGGCCGAGCGCGATCAGCGCAGCGGCAACCAGAAACCGGGAGGCGGAAAGCCGGCTGGAAAGCGGGCGGCGGGCAGGGGGGCGGATCATCGTCATCCCTAACCCCGTACCGTCAGGGCATTGAACCCGGCGTGAACCCCACGTGAGGTCGGGCGCCGGGCCACCAGCCGCTTACTTGATCTTGGCTTCCTTGAACTCGACATGCTTGCGCACCACCGGGTCATACTTGCGGAACACCATCTTCTCGGTGGTGTTGCGCGGGTTCTTCTTCGTCACATAGAAGAAGCCGGTGTCGGCGGTCGAGACCAGGCGGATCTTGACGGTAGTGGGCTTGGCCATGGCTTTATCCTGAAATCTAGCGTGCGCGCGTCAAAAACAAATGCGGCGGCGCGTTGCCACGCCGCCAGACAGGGGCCGGTCGTTGTGAGCGAATCGGGCAAAAGTCAAGTGTCGCTATAGGGCTCGAGCGGTTTCAGCACTCCGAAGCGTTCCTTTGCGGGCGGCGCATCGAGCGGCGGCAGCTCCGGCACCTTCTGCTCCACCCGCTTCACCGGCAGCCGGTCGAGCAGATCGCGCACCAACGTCAGCCGCCCCCGCCGCTGGTCGTTGAAATCCACCAGCGTCCACGGCGCATGCCGCGTATGCGTCGCTTTCAGCATGGCCTCGCGCGCATCGGTGTAATCCCGGTACTTGCCGCGCGCCGCCACGTCGATGGGTGATATCTTCCACTGCTTGGATGGATCGTCGTGCCGCTCGGCAAAGCGCTCCTCCTGCTCGGCCTGATCGCAGGTCAGCCAGTATTTGAAGAGCTGCAGCCCGTCGTCCGTCAGCATCCGCTCGAACGTCGGCACCGCATCGAGAAATGCCTCGACTTGCGCATCGGTGGCAAAGCCCATGACCTTTTCCACACCCGCGCGGTTATACCAGCTGCGGTCGAACAGCACGATTTCCCCGGCCGCCGGCAGATGCGGCACATAGCGCTGGAAATACCACTGCGTCTTCTCGCGCTCGGTCGGCGCTGGCAGCGCCACGGTACGCACCTGCCGCGGGTTGAGCTTCTGCGAGATGGCGTTGATCGCCCCGGTCTTGCCCGCCGTGTCACGCCCCTCGAGGATCACCAGCACCCGCGCGCCGCACTGGCTCGCCCAGCCAGCCATCGCGGTAAGCTCGCCCTGCATCGCGTCCAGCGCTTCCTCGTAATCCTTGCGGCCCAGTCCGCTGTCCTGCCTATGGCCCGATTCGCTATCCTGATCGTGTTTGCCCACGCGCTCACCTCATGCTTGCACCGGGCAGACTGTCGCACCCCGGTTGCTTTGGCAACCGCCACCGATTGCAGGCAGCACACAGACCTGTTAAAAGTTGCAATTGAAACCATGTCCGATCTGATCGACCTAGACGCCGATTTCACCCGGCTCCCCCACCTGCCGCCAGGCGTGTTCACCGCGCCGCTGCAGCGCCCCGCGCATGTCGGTGAGGACTGGCTGGAGCCGCGCCAGAATGATTATTCCGTTGAAGAGCACCGCGTGTGGGACGATCTGTTCGCCCGCCAGATGCAGGTGCTCCCCGGCCGCGCCGCCACAACCTTCCTCAAGGGGCTCGAACGGCTCGATCTCGGCCGCGGCGGCGTCCCCGAATTCGCGCGTCTGTCTTCCGAACTCGGCGCGCTCACCGGCTGGAGCGTTGTGCCGGTGCCAATGCTCATCCCCGATCACGTGTTCTTCTGGCACCTCGCCAACCGCCGCTTTCCGGCAGGCAACTTCATCCGCCCGCGCGAGCGGTTCGACTATATCGAGGAGCCCGACGTGTTCCACGATGTGTTCGGCCATGTGCCGATGCTCACCGACCCGGTCTTTGCCGATTACATGCAGGAGTATGGGCGTGCCGGGTGGAAGGCGATGCAGCGCAACCGCCTGAAGGCCTTGGGTGCGCTCTATTGGTATACGGTCGAGTTCGGCCTGATCATGGAGCCCGAGGGGCTGCGGGCCTACGGCGCCGGGATCCTCTCCGGCCCAACCGAGGCGGTTTTCGCGCTTTCGGCGCAGTCGCCCAACCGCATATTCCTTCATGTCGACCGGGTCATGCGCACCGACTACGCGATCGACGATCTGCAACCGACCTACTTCGTGATCGAAAGTTTTGCCGATCTCTACCGCCAGACGGTCGAACGCGATTTCGACAGGCTCTATCGCGGGCTTGGCGCGGGCTTCACCTATGCCGGCAGTGCGGTGATCGATGTCGACAACGTGCTCAACCGCGGCTCGCTGGAGTATCACCTTCGCGGTGGCCGCCGCTCAGGCGCAGTTCCCGTCTAGATCCACAGCAGCCAGGCCAGCCCCGCCGCGCCCAGCACGATCCGGTACACCGCAAACGGCGTGAAGCCCCGGCGGCTGACGTAGCCGATGAAGAACTTGATCACGACAAGCGAGACAAGGAACGAGACCACCGAGCCGATCGCGATTTCCTTCATGCCGACCGGACCCGCGCCTGCCGCCAGCTCGTGCCGGTGGTCCCACAGCTGCTTCGCCGTTGCGCCCAGCATCGTCGGCACCGCGAGGAAAAAGCTGAACTCCGCAGCGGTCTTGCGGTTCTCGCCCATCACCAGCGCGCCCATGATCGTCGCGCCTGAACGCGAAACGCCGGGGATCACCGCGATGCACTGCATCATGCCGATGCGGATGGCCTGCCCCAGCGGCATCTGTCCCACCGTCCGGTAGGATTGGTGCGAGACCATCCGTTCGATCAGCACGATCGCCAGACCGCCCACGATCAGCGCGACGCACACCACCAGCGGGTTTTCCAGCAGCACGTCGATCCGCGATTTGAACAGCACGCCCACGATCGCGGCGGGAATGAACGCCGCCACCACGTTGCGCACGAATGCGATCGAATCGCGCGATCCGCGCAATGCGCCCAGCGCCACATCGGTGAAGGTGCGCCAATAGAGCACCACCACCGCCAGCACCGCCGGCAGCTGGATCACCACGTTGAACACTTCCCACGTCTTCGCATCATAACCGAACAGCTCGGACGCCAGGATCAGGTGCCCGGTCGAGGAGACCGGCAGGAACTCGGTGAGCCCCTCGACAATGCCGAGGAGGATCGCGGTGATGGTCGTATCCATGGGGTGCAGGCCTCGCTTCCGGGTGCTGTGCTGTCAAGCGCGCCCGGCTTAAACTTTGGTCATCTCACCAGATGCGCACGCGGTCCTGCGGCGCAAGGTAGAGCTTGTCGCCCGGCTTCACGCCGAACGCCGCGTACCACGGGTCGAAATTGCGCACGACTGCGTTGACGCGGGCAATCGGCAGCGAATGCGGGTCGGTTGCCAGCACTTGCCGGGCCAAGGCTTCGCGGTACTTGTCGCGCCATGATTGGGCATAGGACAGGAAGAACCGCTGGTCGCCGGTCAGCCCATCAATCACTGGTGCCGGCTTGCCGCCAAGCGAGAGGTGGTAGGCCTGATACGCCATCGAAAGCCCGCCCAGATCACCAATGTTTTCGCCCAGGGTCAGCTTGCCGTTGTGGCAGGTCTTGCCATCATCGAACGGGCACTGCTGGTCGTATTGCGCCGCCAGCCGCGCGGTCAGTGCATCGAAGGTCTTGCGGTCAGTCTCAGTCCACCAGTCCTTGAGCGCGCCGGTGCCGTCATAGCGCGAGCCCGCGTCGTCGAACCCGTGGCCGATCTCGTGGCCGATGGTCGCGCCCACCGCGCCATAGTTCACCGCGTCGTCTGCCGTCGGGTTGAAATAGGGCGGCTGGAGATAGGCGGCCGGGAACACGATCTCGTTGGCCGGTGGCATGTAATAGGCATTCACCGTCTGCGGGGTCATCAGCCATTTGGTCTTGTCGACCGGCTTCGTCAGCTCGCTCAGCATATCCTGCCAATGCCAGCGATCGGATTCGATGGCGTTGGCCAGCGCCTGGCCCGGCTTGATGTTCATCCCGTCATAGCTCTTGAACTTGTCGGGATAGCCGATCTTGACGTTGAACTGGTCAAGCTTGGCTTTCGCCGCCAACCGGGTCTCCGGTGTCATCCACGCCAGATCCTTGAGGTTTGCCGCCAGCGCCGCGCGCAAGTTTCCGACCAGTTTGACCATCGCCGTCTTGCTCGAAGGCGGGAAGTGCTTCTCGACATAGACCTGGCCGATCGCCTCGCCCATCTGCGACTGCACGGTGGACAGCGCGCGCTGCCAGCGCTGGCGGTCGCGCTCCTTGCCTTGCAGCGTCTTGCCATAGAAATCGAACCGCGCAGCATCGATGTCGCTCGGCAGCACCGAGGCCTTGTCCGAAAGGAAATGCGCTGCTGCCCAGGCCTGTAGCGTGCCCAGATCCTCATCGCCCAGCAGCTTGATGAACGCAGGGAAGCCGCCGCCCAGCTTGGCCAGATCGTCCTTGGTCAGCCCCAGCTTGGCGATCTTGTCTGGGCTCGGCGGAATCTCGCCCACGATCACCCCATCGACTTTGCCGAGCCCGGCGTTCTCGACCAGCGGCGCGAGCGGAAAGCCGCCGCCCAGCGCAACGAGATCGGCGCGCGCGACGCGGTTTGTGGTAAGCAGCGGATTGCGCGCCACTGCCTTGTCCCAGTCGGTCACCGCGATCTTGCGTTCAAATTCATAGACCTTGGCCGCCGTGCCTGCCGGATCGGCATAGCCGGCCTTGCCGAGCAGGAAGGCGAGATAGGCGCGGTACTTGGTCTGCAACTCGCGGTTGCGCGCGCTGTCGACGAGGTAATAGTCCCGGTCCGGCAGACCGAGCCCTCCCACGCCGGTAAACGCCACGCTCGCCTGCGGGTTGTCCGGATCGATGCTTACGAAAAAGCTGACTGGTGAGGGATAGCCTGGGGTTCCGAACAGCGCGGAAAGCTCGGCCCGCGTTTTCGCCCCACGGATCGCATCGAGATAGGGCTTGGCCGGGGCCAGGCCTGCGGCGTCGATCGCGCCCTGGTCCAGAAACGCGCGGTAGCTGTCCGCGATGCGCTGCCCGGTGGTGCCCTGCGTCTGCGGCGTGGCGGTCAGCCCATCCACGATCTGCTTGACCGCCTGCTCCGCGCCCAGCACCAGCGCCAGTGTCACCCCGCTGTAGGAATACTGCGGGGGCGTGGTTTCGGTGCGGCTCCACTTACCGTTCACGTAGGCATAGAAATCGTCGCCGGGCTTTACCGCCGGATCGAGATCGGCCGGGTTGAGCCCCCAGCCGCCGAACGTGGGAATGGGATAGCCATCAATCGAGGCAGGTGCTGGCGGTGCTCCGGCTGCGGCCTCATCTGCGCGGGCGGTGGCCGTGCAGAGCGCGAACAGGGAAACGGCGGTCAGGGCGCCAGCAAATCGCTTCATCATGGGATCAGGCTATCCGTTCGTTGGGCCATTCGGCTGGTGTGTGCCAGAATGAGACAAGAGCTGTCTTTGCCCGCCTGTGCGCAGCAAGGGAACCCCTGATTAGGTCCGCTTAGGCGGCCAGACTTCAAGCTTCCGACTTCAAGCTTCCGACTTCAAGCTTCCGGCGTCAGGCTTCTGGCGTCAGGCTTCCACGGTGTCGAACTGCAGGCGCGCGAGGCGGGCATAGAGCCCATCTTGCGCCGAAAGCGCCGCGTGGGTGCCCTGTTCGACGATGCGGCCCTTGTCCATCACCACGATCCGGTCTGCCGCGCGCACGGTAGCCAGCCGGTGGGCAATGACCAGCGTGGTGCGCGCCTGCATCAGCCGGTCGAGCGCATCCTGCACCAGCCGCTCGCTTTCGGCGTCGAGCGCGCTCGTCGCTTCGTCCAGCAGCAGGATCGGGGCATCGCGCAGCAGCGCGCGCGCAATCGCGATGCGCTGGCGCTGCCCGCCCGAAAGCCGCGCGCCGTCCTCGCCAAGGAAGGTGTCGAGGCCCTGCGGCAGGTCCTTGAGGAACGCGGCGGCATTGGCGGCTTCCGCTGCGTCCCAGATCTGCGCGTCGCTCGCGTTCCAGTTGCCATAGCGCAAGTTGTCGCGCGCGCTCGCCGCAAACAGCACGCCTTCCTGCGGCACCAGCGCCATGCGCGCGCGCACCTCGGCAGGGTCGGCTTGGGGCAGCGGCACGCCATCGATCCGGACCATCCCTGCATGGGGGTCATAAAACCGCTCGGCCAACAGGAACAGGGTCGATTTGCCCGCGCCCGAAGGCCCGACGATGGCCACCGTTTCGCCCGGCTCGACGCTGAGCGAGAAGTCCTCGAGCGCAGCCACTTCGGGCCGGCTTGGATAGCGGAACGACACGTTCTGGAACGCGATCTGCCCGCGCGGCGGCTGCGGCAAGTGCAAGGGGCGCGCAGGGGCGGTGATCTCGGGCTGTTCGAGCAACAGTTCGTTGAGCCGGCTGGCCGCGCCCGCACCGCGTACGAGGTCGCCGTAGACTTCGGTGAGCGAACCCACCGCGCCCGCGACGATCCCGCCGGTCAGCACGAAAGCCGCGATCGTGCCGCCGCTGATCGATCCGTTGGCCACGGCCGTCGCGCCCTGCCACATGAGCACCGCAATGCCGCCGAACACCAGCAGGATCACGATCGAGGTCATGATCGAACGGATCATGATGCGCCGCTTGGCCGCGCCGAACGTGCGCTCCACCGCCTCGGCGAAGCGGGCGGCCTCGCGGCCCTCCTGCCCGAAGGCCTGCACCACTTTCATCGCGCCCAGTACTTCGCTGATCTGCACGCCGATATCGGCCACCCGGTCCTGGCTCGAACGCGAAGCCTTGCGCAGCCGCGCGCCGAAGAACACGATCGGCCCGACGACGACCGGAATGCCCACCAGCAGCCCCGCCGTCAGCGCAGGGGCCAACGTGAAGAGATAGGCAAGGCCGCCCAGCGCGGTGATCGAATTCCTCAGCGCGATCGACGCGGTGGTTCCCACCACCTGTTCGATGATCGCGGTGTCGGAGGTCATGCGTGACGAGATTTCCTTCGGGCTGTTGCTCTCGAAGAAGCTCGGCGGCATGCGCAGCAGGTTGCGCTGCACTTTCAGACGGACGTCGGCGACCACGCGTTCGCCCAACCAGGAAACGAAGTAGAACCGTACGGCGGTGCCGAAGGCCAGAATCACCACCACCACCAGCAGCCAGCGGAACGCGCTATTGATGGTTTCGGCATTGGCGCCTGGCCCGAACGCTTTGTCGATGATCGACTTGAAGCTTGCGGGAATGGCGATGGTCGCGCCCGATGTGATCAGCAGCGCGATCAGCGCGATGGCGACCTCGCCCGGATAGGACGCGCCTTCGCGCAGCAGCATGCGCAGCGGGCCCAGCGTGCGCGCGGGGCGGGGGGCGGCCTCGGCAACAGGGGTTTCGAGGCTGGGGTTTTCAGGTGTTGCGTCCATGGCGTTGGCCCTAGCCCAAGCTGCGAGGGGCTGGAAGGGGGCTGCGGGGCAATCCCGCCCAGCTTGGCACAATGGTGCGTTGCACAAGGTGCAAAATCACGGCACATTAGGCGCAATCGGAGCAGCGTACGGCTCCGCAACAAAACAAAGGTGTTCGCAGTGCTCTACAAGGCTTACGAGATCCAGCGCTCGATGCTCAACGCCGGCAGCGCCATGGCGTCGATGACCGCCGACATGCTGGGCGATCCGCGCAACCCGTTTGCGCCGTTCGGCGGCGCCCAGATGATGGCCTCTGCGCTTGAAGTGTTCGCCCACGCCGCAGCACCGCGCGGCAAGCCGGCGTTCGGGATCAAGGTCATCCACGTTGACGGCCATCCCCATGCGGTGAACGAGACGGTGGAGATCACGCAGCCCTTCGGCAACTTGCGCAAGTTTACGCATGAAGGCCTGCCCAAAGATGCGCCGCGCCTCCTTGTCGTCGCGCCGATGAGCGGGCACTACGCCACGCTGCTGCGCGGCACGGTCGAACGCATGCTCGAACGCTGCGTGGTCTACATCACCGATTGGGCCGATGCGAAGTACGTGCCGATGGCCGAGGGCCGTTTCGATCTCGATGAGTACATCGACTACATCATCGGCTATCTCGAACACATCGGCCCTGGCGCGCACATGATGGCGGTGTGCCAGCCCTCAGTCCCGGCGCTCGCCGCCACGGGCGTGATGGCGGTGCGCGAAAATCCGTGCCGCCCGGTCACGCTCACCATGATGGGCGGGCCGATCGACACGCGCGAAAGCCCCACGGCGGTCAACGATCACGCGATCACCAAGCCTTACGTGTGGTTCAAGCACAATGTCATCACCACCGTGCCCGCCAACTATCCGGGCGCGGGGCGGCAGGTCTATCCGGGCTTCGTCCAGCTCGCGAGCTTCATGTCGATGAACCTCGGCAGCCACATGATGAGCCACTATGGCCTCTACAAGCACCTGATCCAGGGGGACGGTGAAAGCGCGGATGCTGCCAAGGCGTTCTACGATGAATACCGCGCGGTCTGCGACATGACGGCCGAGTTCTATCTCCAGACCGTCGATGTCGTGTTCCAGACCCATGCCCTGCCCAAGGGCGAGCTGATCCACCGCGGCATCCTCGTCGATCTCGCCGCGATCAAGGATACCGCGATCCTGTGCATCGAGGGCGAGCGCGACGATATCTCGGGCATCGGCCAGACCAAGGCCGCGCTCAAGGTGACGCCGAACTTGCCGGAGAAGCTCAAGAAGTATCACCTCGCGCCCGAAGTCGGCCACTACGGCATCTTCAATGGCTCACGCTGGCGCACCACCATCGCCCCGGTGGTGGAAGGCTGGATCAAGTCCAACAGCAAGGCCCGCAAGCTGAGCGTGGTGGCCTAGGCATCAACAAGCGGAGCGCCAAGCAGGGACGGCGAAACGAGGCGCGATGTCCAGAAACATGCTTTTCGCGCTAGGTGTTGCCACTGCCGGGCTGGCTTTTGGCGTTTTTGTTTACACGTTCTGGCTGCGCATCATCCAGACGGGCGACAGCACCGCAGAATATTGGAACCCAATCATTTGGGTTCTGGCTCTGGTATTTTTCGTAGCTGGCTGGCTGCGCAAAACCTGACCCGGCGAAGGTTCCCGACGCCGGGCCAGGGGCAATTGAACCGACTGTATTCTAAACAAAAAACTGCGAAATCCACTCGGTGATCAGCGCGGGCTTGTCCTCGCCCTCGATCTCGACGGTGGTTTCCATCACCTGCTGCCACTGACCGGGGCGCTTTTCCTCCAGTTCCAGCAGCTTGAACACGCCGCGCACCCGCTTGCCCGAGCGGACGGGCGCGAGAAAGCGTGTCTTGTTGCCGCCGTAGTTGACGCCCATCTTCACGCCTTCGGGGCGCGGACAATCGCTTTCCTGCGTCAGCAGCGGGATCAGCGAAAGCGTCAGGAACCCGTGGGCAATCGTCCCGCCGAACGGGGTCAGCTTGGCCTTTTCGGCATCGATATGGATGAACTGGAAGTCGCCGGTCGCCTCGGCGAACTTGTTGATGCGCTCCTGCGTTACCTCGACCCACGCCGAAGTGCCCACCACTTCGCCCACCAGTGCCTTGATCGCCTCGGGTGCCATCGTCTTCATGCATGCCTCTCCTGTCGTTTGCACCATCTCTAGGCTGCAAACGGCGCGGCACGCAACGGTGTGCCTGAAGGGTCAGGCCGAAGCGGGCGCCGAAGCTGGTTGGGGGGCAGCCGATTTGCGCGGCGCGCGAAACGGCTTGGGCTCCGCGCGCTTCACCCGCCCGATATAGGCCGAAAGCCCGCATTGCAGCCCCACCAGCATATAGCAGAACGGCTGGAACGCGATGCCCACGAACGCGCCGCCGAACAGATAGACGATCTGCGCCTGTTGCAAGCTGTCTGCCAGCGGAGTCACCCAGCCCAGCTCGGGCGAAGTGTCCTTGGCATAGCGGCGGCGGATGATCTCCATGTGGATCACGCCCATCACGTGCAGCAGCAGCCACAGCGCGAGGCCCGGATAGCCCTGCTCGCCCAGCATCTCGAAATAGCTCGAGTGATAGGCGCGGCCCTTTTCCTCGATCCGCTGGGTCAGAATCGCGGTGTTGTTGTCGCCCGCGTTCTCGGCTTCGATCGTGTCATAGCTCACGCTGTTCTGGCGATAGGCATCGAAGCCGCCGCCGAACGGATGCGTCTTGGCGTATTCGATGGTCCACTTCCACACCGCAACGCGGGTCGAGGCGGACTGGTCGGACTGGTGGTTGCGGATCGTGCTCATCCGCTCGGTGAAGCTCGACGGCAGCAGCGGGATGGCGACCAGCCCCAGCGCGACGATGGTGCCGATATACAGCATCCGCCGCTTGACCGAGCGCAGCATCATCACGCCCAGCACCGCCACGCAGATCAGACCGGTGCGCGCCTGCGTGCCCACCGGCATCAGCAAGCAGGCAAAGCAGATGCCCAGCGCAAACAGCCGCACCAGCCATCCCGGCTTGAAGATCGTGCCATAGCGCGCCAGCCACAATGCCAGCGGCATCACGCAGACCGCCACGGTGGAGATGATCGAGCCTTCGTAAAGCCCGGTGTTGTCGTTCACGAGCAGCTTGAGCTCGCCATAGCCGCCGCCGCCTGCCAGCGTCTTGATGCCGCCGCCGATCACGATCACGCCCACCGAAAGCACCATGATCAGCACCATCGCCTCGATCCGCAAGCGCGTGCGCAAGGTCAGCGGCAGGAACATCGCGAAGACGAGTGCCTTCCACACCCAGCTCCACTTGTCGAAAGCCTCCTGCGGGAAATCGGCGGTGCGCGTGGTCAGCCCACAATAGATCAGCAGCAGCAGCAGCACGAACTGGCGCGGCGAAAAGCGGATGCCGTTCTTGTCTTCCGCCGCGGCCCACGCCGTCACCGCGCAGACGAACGCGATCAGGCTCACCGGCACTTGCGCGAGGAACCCCCAGGTCACCTTCTGCGGCGCGACGATGTCGATATAGGCATAGGCCAGCACAAACAGGAACGGCCGCCGCACCCCGGCGGCCAGAAACGCCGTCACGAACACGGTGAGGAAGAGATTAAGCACCCGGCGTATCCTCGCCGGGATGGGTGGTTCCCACGTTGCGCCGTGCCAGCACGCCCCTGAGCCCGGGCAGGATCGGATCGCTGTCCAGTTCGTCGCGGCCCAGCAGGCGCCAGATGGCGATCGCCATCAGCACATGCGGCACCACCACGGTAAAGATATCGATCATGCGGGCACGCCCAGGCTCAACATCCGGCTCCCGATCGAGCCGTCTTGCTTGCGCTGTTAGGGCAAACTCGGTTGACGCGGCGTTAAGTCCTCCCATGGCATAGCAATCGGCATGACCCGAGTGCTGCATATCCTCGATCATTCGTTGCCGCTGCAAAGCGGCTACACGTTCCGCACCCGCGCGATCCTCAAGGCGCAGGAGGGATTGGGCCACGCCGTGCGTGGCCTTACCGGCCAGCGCCACACCGCGCCGCTCACCGGCGAAGAGCCCGAATTGCACGATGGGCTCACCTTCCATCGCACACCCGGCACGCCATCGGGCACGCGTTCCAGCATTCCGGCCAGCATTCCGGCCAGCATTCCGGGCCTCTCGGAATGGCAGGAAATCGGCGCGCTCGCCCGGCAGATCGAGGACGTGGCGCGCGAGTGGCGCCCTGATGTGCTTCACGCCCACTCCCCCGCGCTCGGCGGTCTTGCTGCGGTGCGTGCGGGCCGGCGCCTCGGCCTGCCAGTGGTCTATGAGATTCGCGCCTTCTGGGAAGACGCCGCCGTTGGCAACGGAACGGGCCGCGAGGGCTCACTGCGCTATCGGCTCACCCGTGCGCTGGAAGACCGGGTGGTGCGCGGCGCGGATGCCGTCGTCACGATCTGCGAAGGCCTGCGCGCCGATCTCGTCACGCGGGGCGTTGCGCCGGCCAAGATCACGATCATGCCCAACGGCGTCGATCTTGCGCTGTTCGGCCAGCCCTTGCAGCGCGATGCCGATTTCGCCCGCAGCCTTGGCCTTGGCGATGGGCCGGTGATCGGCTTTCTCGGCAGCTTCTACCCTTATGAAGGCCTTGACGATCTCATCGCCGCAATGCCGCTGATCCTCGCCGCCCGCCCGGATGCACGCCTGCTGCTCGTTGGCGGCGGCCCGGCCGAGGCCGCGCTGCGCGCGCAGGCCGCAGCTTCACCCGCCGCCGCGGCGATCCACTTCATCGGCCGCGTCCCGCACCATGAGGTCGATCGGTACTACGCGCTCGTCGATGTGGTCTGCTATCCGCGCAAGGCCATGCGCCTCACCGATCTGGTCACGCCGCTGAAGCCGCTCGAAGCGATGGCCCAGGGCAAGCTTGTCGCGGCCAGTTCGGTCGGGGGCCACCGTGAACTGATCGAGGATGGCATGACCGGCACGTTGTTTCCGCCCGATGATCCCGCCGGTCTCGCCGCTGCCATGGCCGCGCTGCTGGGCGATACCGCCATGTGGGATGCCCGCCGCACCGTCGCGCGCGCCTTCGTCGAACGGGCGCATGATTGGTCACGTAACGCTGTTCGTTATGATTCCGTTTACCAAACCCTGTTAACCCGAAAGCAAGCAATCTCCGGCGCTGCGGCCTGATTCAGGGCTCGGCGCCAAGGAGATGAGGTTTCCTCTGCAGACCGGGGTCTGAATCGCGCCATGAGTACTTTCCGTCAGAAGGTTCAGGCCACGACAAATTGGGTGAAGCCCGATCCCGAGGATCTGGTCGAAGCACCCAAGACTTCGCGGTTCGCGCGCTTTCGCCGCGCCAGCCCTGATCTTGGCAGCCCGGAAAACGCCTCCGCACCGGCAAAGCCGCGGCGCAAAGTACCGCCGCCGCCCGTAACCGCACACCGCCTGTTTCCGGTCTTTGCTGCGATCTGGTTCGCTGCGCTGTTCGGCCTCGGTAGCCTCGCGATCTCCGGCGAAGTCCTCGGCGCGATCGTCGTGAAGCTTGGCCTGCCGGCGCTGGTTCCTGCCACGGCCCCGCCGCTCGGGTTCACCGCGCACCTGCTGGTCGCCTTTGCGCTTACGGTGGTTGGCGGCGTGCTTGGCCTTGCGCTGGGGTTGCGTTTGCGCCCGCAGCGCGAAGTGCAGGCCGCCGAAGGAGGCGAAACGCCGATGCCCGCAGCCGAACCCGAAGCACTCGATGTCTACAAGGTGCGCGCCCGCGATGCTCATCCCGATGCCCCGCCGCGCCGCCCGCTTGTGCTGACCGAAGCGTTCGCCGATCCGCTGGACGATTTCGCTGCCGAACCGGAAGCCCAACTGCTGCGCCGCAAGCCAGTCCAGGCCGAGGTCGAAACGCGCGGTGCTGAACCCGCGCTCGAAATCGCACCGTGGATCCCTGAATTCACGCCCGGCGGGACAAGCGCTGTCCGGCCGCTCGATCTCGCTGCACTCGATCTGGCGGATATGAACCCGCTGGCCAACACGGAATTCGCGGATCAATTCGTGCCTGCGCCGCGTGTCGAAGCGGAGCCAGCGACTGTGTCCATCGACGAGCCTGATGACGCGCATACTGCCGAGCCGCACGCTGAGCACGAGGCGGAACCCGAGGCTATATCCCAGCCGATTGCCCCGGCACCTGCGCTGATCGCCGCAACGCCCCAAATGCCCAGCGGTTTCGCTGCCACATTGCCCGACGTCGCGGATGCCACATGGTCGCCTGTCGCCGGTGCGCCGCTCGAAAACCTCGGCCTCGTCCAGCTCATTGAACGTCTCGCTTTGGCGATTGCCACGCGTAAGGCATCCGATGCGCAAAGCCCGGAAGTGGCCCAGCCCGCAGAAACGGCGCCTGAGACGGGCAGCGAGCATGACCATGAATCTGGGCCGGAGCCTCAGCCCGAGCTCGTATTTGCGGCTGGTCCTTTCTCGATGGCGCAGCATTCGAACGTGGTAGATGCCGCGCAGGATGCGGAAACGCCCGCAGTTGGCTCCGCGCGCGCAGCGATCCTGCGCCGCCTCGGTGCAATCGCAGCGGGTGAGCCGCACGCTGCCGCAGATGACACCCCGCCGCCCTTCAGCCGTCCGGCAGTGGTATCTGCATCGTCCTTCCCGACCGCAGCTGCTGCCGCGCCGGGCCCATCGATGCCGTTCGAAACCGACGAGGCGCTGCGCTCCGCGCTTGCCACGCTTCAGCGCATGACCGCGCGCGGCTGACGCTACGGCAAGGCCGCGTGTAGTACCCCGCTCGGGGGCGGCTGCTCCGCGCATCCGTATTTCCGCCCCGATCGCCGCCGGCCCTTCGGGCAATTCGCGCCGCGTAGTTGCAAAATAACATTCCTGCAGTCATGGGGGGATTCCGCGCAACTTTCGTTGTCCTTTGGGCAGCGTGATTCGCGCTGGGCGTATCAACCGACGTCGTACCGGGTTGGGTCGGCGACTGAGTGCAGGGCGATTTTTGTGATGGGTTCTCCGCAGCTTCAGGGCCTCTATGATCCGCGTAACGAACACGATGCCTGCGGCGTCGGCTTCGTCGCGCACATCAAAGGCGCCAAAAGCCACGGAATTATCGAGCAAGCGCTCGAAATCCTGCGCAATCTCGATCATCGCGGCGCGGTCGGCGCCGATCCGCTGCTGGGCGACGGCGCCGGCATCCTGATCCAGATCCCCGACGCACTGCTGCGCCGCTGGGCCGAGGGTGAGGGCAAGGTTCTGCCTGCGCCTGGCGATTATGCCGTCGCGATGTGCTTCCTGCCGCAGGACGAAGCTGCGCGCGATTTCGTCACCGCGTTCTTCGAAAAGTTCATCGCCAAGGAAGGCCAGCACCTCGTCGGCTGGCGCGATGTCCCCACCACGCTCGATGGCCTCGGCAAGACGGTGATCGAGCAGATGCCGGTCATGCGCCAGTGCATCATCCGCCGCGGCGAGAACTGCCCCGATCAGGACGCATTCGAGCGCAAGCTGCTCGCCATCCGCAAGCAGACGCAGAACCCGCTCGCCGCCATGGCCGAAAAGCACGGTCTGCCGGGCGTGACCCAGCTCTACATGCCCAGCTTCTCGTCGCGCACCGTGGTCTACAAGGGCCTGCTGCTCGCCGATCAGGTCGGCTCGTTCTACGACGATCTGCGCGATCCTCTGTGCGTTTCGGCGCTTGGCCTCGTCCACCAGCGCTTTTCGACCAACACCTTCCCCAGCTGGAAGCTGTCGCACCCCTACCGGTTCATCGCCCACAACGGTGAGATCAACACCGTGCGCGGCAACGTCAACTGGATGAACGCGCGCCGCCGCACGATGGAATCGGAGCTGCTCGGCCCCGATCTCGACAAGATGTGGCCGCTCATCCCGCACGGCCAGTCCGACACCGCCAGCCTCGACAACGCGCTCGAACTGCTGCTCGCAGGCGGATACAGCCTTGCCCACGCGGTGATGATGCTGATCCCCGAGGCATGGGCAGGCAACCCTCTGATGGATGCCAAGCGCCGCGCCTTCTATGAATACCACGCCGCGCTGATGGAGCCGTGGGACGGGCCCGCCGCCGTCGCTTTCACCGATGGCCGCCAGATCGGCGCCACGCTTGATCGTAACGGCCTGCGCCCTGCACGCTTCTCGATCACGCGCGATGATCTCGTCTGCATGGCCAGCGAAAGCGGCGTGCTGCCCTTCCGCGAGGAAGATATCGTGCGCAAGTGGCGGCTCCAGCCGGGTCGCATGCTGCTGATCGACCTTGAAGAAGGCCGGATCATCGAGGACGAGGAAATCAAGGCCCGCCTCGCCAGCGAAGAACCCTACGAGGAATGGCTCGCCGCAGCGCAGTACAAGCTCAAGGAGCTTGCTGTCGTAGAGCCCGAGGAAGCCGCGCTGCCCGAGCCGACGTCTTCGCTTTTGGACCGCCAGCAGGCCTTCGGCTACACGCAGGAAGACATCGCGCGGTTCCTCGAACCGATGGCGACGACCGGCGACGACCCGCTGGGCTCGATGGGCACCGACACGCCCATCGCCGTGCTGTCCGACCGTTCGCGCCTTCTCTACGATTACTTCAAGCAGAACTTCGCGCAGGTCACCAATCCGCCGATCGACCCGATCCGTGAAGAGCTCGTGATGAGCCTCGTCTCGATGATCGGTCCGCGGCCCAACCTGCTCGGCCATGATGCCGGCACGCACAAGCGGCTCGAAGTCGATCAACCGATCCTGACCAACGCCGATATCGCCAAGATCCGCTCGGTCGAAGCCGCGCTCGATGGCGCGTTCCGCACCGATACGATCGATACCACGTGGGATGCCTCGACCGGTGCCGCCGGCCTCGAAATGGCGATCAAGGAAATGTGCTGGGCCGCAACCGAGGCGGTGCTGGCAGACAAGAACATCCTGATCCTGTCCGACCGCGCGCAGGACGATAAGCGCATCGCCATGCCCGCGCTGCTCGCCACCGCTGCCGTCCACCACCACCTCGTCCGCCAGGGCCTGCGCATGCAGACCGGCCTCGTCGTGGAAACCGGCGAAGCGCGCGAAGTGCACCACTTCTGCGCGCTCGCGGGCTACGGCGCGGAAGCAATCAACCCCTATCTCGCGTTCGAGACGCTGGAATCGATCCGCGTCAGCCGCGACCTGCCGCTCTCGGCCTACGACGTCGAGAAGAACTACATCAAGGCGGTGGGCAAGGGCGTGCTCAAGGTCATGTCCAAGATGGGCATCTCGACCTACCAGTCCTATTGCGGTGCGCAGATCTTCGATGCGGTCGGCCTGTCGTCGGCCTTCATCGAGAAGTATTTCACCGGCACTGCCACCACCATCGAAGGCGTCGGCCTGACGGAAATCGCGGAAGAAACCGTCCGCCGTCACGCGGTCGCCTATGGTGACAGCCCGGTCTACCGCAAGATGCTCGACGTCGGCGGCATGTACCAGCTGCGCCTGCGCGGCGAGGAACACGCGTGGACGGCGGAGAACGTCGCGGCGCTCCAGCACGCGGTTCGCGGCAACGTGCCGGAAAAGTACCGCGATTTCGCCCAGTCGATCAACGACCAGTCGGCGCGCATGCTGACCATTCGCGGCCTGCTCGATTTCAAGCCCGCCAATGATCCCGTGCCGCTCGATGAAGTCGAATCCGCCAGCGACATCGTCAAGCGTTTCGCTACCGGCGCCATGTCGTTCGGCTCGATCAGCCGTGAAGCACACACCACGCTCGCTGTCGCGATGAACCGCATCGGGGGCAAGTCGAACACGGGTGAGGGCGGCGAGGAGCCGGACCGCTTCGTGCCGCTGCCCAACGGCGATTCCATGCGCTCGGCGATCAAGCAGGTCGCCTCGGGCCGCTTTGGTGTCACCACCGAATACCTCGTCAACGCCGACGACATCCAGATCAAGATGGCCCAGGGCGCGAAGCCCGGCGAAGGCGGCCAGTTGCCGGGTGACAAGGTCGACAAGGTCATCGGCCGCACCCGCCACTCGACCCCGGGCGTCGGCCTCATCTCGCCGCCGCCGCACCACGATATCTACTCGATCGAGGATCTTGCCCAGCTGATCCACGATCTCAAGAACGTGAACGGCAAGGCGCGCGTTTCGGTCAAGCTCGTCTCCGAAGTCGGCGTCGGCACGGTCGCGGCGGGCGTCTCGAAGTGCAAGGCGGACCACGTCACGATCTCGGGTTACGAAGGCGGCACTGGCGCCTCGCCGCTCACTTCGCTCACGCACGCAGGCAGCCCCTGGGAAATCGGCCTTGCTGAAACCCAGCAGACGCTGCTGCTCAACAACCTGCGCAGCCGCATTGCCGTGCAGGCGGATGGCGGCCTGCGCACGGGCCGCGATGTCGCGGTCGCCGCGCTGCTCGGCGCGGACGAGTTCGGCTTTGCCACCGCCCCGCTGATCGCGGCGGGCTGCATCATGATGCGCAAGTGCCACCTCAACACTTGCCCCGTCGGTGTCGCCACGCAGGACCCGGTGCTGCGCGCGCGCTTCACCGGCCAGCCCGAGCACGTGATCAACTACTTCTTCTTCGTGGCCGAAGAACTGCGCGCGATCATGGCTGAACTCGGCTTCCGCACCATCGGCGAGATGGTCGGCCGGGTCGATTGCCTCGATACCCGCGCCGCGATCACGCATTGGAAGGCGCGCGGCATCGACTTGTCGCGTCTCCTTCACCGTGTCGAACCCGCGCCGGGCACCACGCTCGGCTGGAGCGGTACGCAGGACCACGGCCTTGAAGCCGCGCTAGACAACGCGCTCATCGCCGCTGCCGAGCCCGCGCTGGAACGCGGCGAAGCGGTGCGCATCGAGCACAAGGTGCGCAACGTCAACCGCACCGTCGGCGCCATGCTCTCGGGCGAAGTGGCCAAGCGCTACGGCCACCGCGGCCTGCCTTCGGGCACGATCCACGTCACGCTTTCGGGCGTCGCGGGCCAGTCGTTCGGTGCGTTCCTCGCGCATGGCGTCACGCTCGATCTGACCGGCGATGCCAACGACTATGTCGGCAAGGGCCTTTCCGGCGGCCGCGTCATCGTCCGCCCGCCGGCGCATGTCGAGCGCGTGGCCGAGGAGAACATCATCGTCGGCAACACCGTGCTCTACGGCGCCATCGCGGGTGAGGCCTACTTCAACGGCGTCGCAGGCGAACGCTTCGCTGTGCGCAATTCGGGCGCGGTCGCAGTGGTCGAAGGCACCGGCGATCATGGCTGCGAATACATGACGGGCGGTGTGGTCGTCGTGCTCGGCAAGACGGGGCGCAACTTCGCCGCCGGCATGTCGGGCGGTGTCGCCTATGTCTATGATCCGGAAGGCCGTTTCGGTCCGCTGTGCAACCCGGCCATGGTCGATCTCTCCTCCGTCTCGGCAGAGCGCGACGAGGAGGACGGCACCGGCAGGCCGCAGCAACGCGGGGTGGATGTCACCGATTTCGGCATGGGCGACATGCTGCGCCACGATGCGGAACGGCTGCGCATCCTTGTCGAGCGCCACCATCTCCACACCGGCAGCAAGCACGCCCGCGCGCTGCTCGACAACTGGGCCGAGGCGCTGCCGCACTTCGTCAAGGTCATGCCGCGCGATTACGCCCGCGCTCTTCGCCAGCTCGAAGCCGAGCGCGCCGAAGCCGCCAGCGTGGCTGCAGAATAACCTCCGGGCAGAATAATCTCAGGATCCAAGAACATGGGCAAGGCAACCGGCTTCCTCGAAATCGATCGCAAGGATCGCACGTATGACGCGCCGCAGGAGCGTCTGAAGCACTACCGCGAGTTCGTCATCCCGCATGACGACAGCACGCTGAAGGGCCAGGCGGCGCGCTGCATGAACTGCGGCATTCCGTATTGTCACAATGGCTGCCCGGTGAACAACCAGATCCCGGACTGGAACCACCTCGTCTACGAGAACGATTGGCGCACCGCGCTCGACAATCTCCACTCGACTAACAACTTCCCCGAATTCACCGGCCGCATCTGCCCCGCTCCGTGCGAAGCCGCTTGCACGCTCAACCTTGTCGACCAGCCCGTCACCATCAAGTCGATCGAATGCTCGATTGTCGACAAGGGCTGGAAGGAAGGTTGGGTCGAACCGCAGGTTCCCGCGCACAAGACGGGCAAGTCGGTCGCTGTTGTCGGCTCCGGCCCCGCCGGGCTCGCCTGCGCGCAGCAGCTCGCACGCGCCGGCCACTCGGTCACCGTGTTCGAGAAGTCCGACCGCGTCGGCGGCCTGCTCCGCTACGGCATCCCCGATTTCAAGCTCGAAAAGCACCTCATCAACCGCCGCCTCGTGCAGATGATGGCCGAAGGCGTGGAATTCCGCACCTCGGTCGAAGTCGGCGTCACCGTCTCGGTCGCCAGCCTGCTGGAAAACTTCGACAAGGTCGTGCTTGCGGGCGGCGCGGAAGACCCGCGCCCCATCGGCATCCCCGGCTTCGAACTGCCCGGCGTGCGCTACGCCATGGAATTCCTCACCCAGCAGAACAAGCGCGTAGCCGGAGACGATGAAATCCGCGCTGCCCCGCGCGGCACGCTCACCGCCACCGGCAAGCATGTCGTCGTCATCGGCGGCGGCGATACCGGATCTGACTGCGTCGGCACGTCCAACCGCCAGGGCGCGCTCTCGGTCACCCAGCTCGAAATCATGCCGCGCCCGCCCGAAAAGGAAGACAAGGCGCTGACCTGGCCGAACTGGCCGCTCAAGCTACGCACCTCGTCCAGCCACGAAGAAGGTGTCGAACGCGAATTCGCCGTGCTGACCAAGCGGGTGCTTGGCGAAAACGACGTCTCCGGCCTCGAATGCGTCCGCGTCGAATGGCAGAACGGCAAGATGGAGGAAGTGCCCGATAGCACCTTCGTCATCCCCGCCGATCTCATCTTCCTCGCCATGGGCTTCGTCGGTCCGCGCAAGCAGGGCATGCTCGAACAGGCTGGGGTCGAACTCGATGTCCGCGGCAACGTCAAGGCGAACACGGCCGATTACCACACCAGCAACGACCGCGTCTTCGCTTGCGGTGACATGCGCCGCGGCCAGAGCCTCGTTGTGTGGGCCATCCGCGAAGGCCGCCAATGCGCCCGCGCCGTGGATGAAGCCCTGATGGGCGCGAGCGAACTCCCGCGCTGAACTCGACGCCTCCCCATTTTCACAAAGTGCAAATGGGCCTAATCTACCCCATGATCCTCCCCATTTTCACGAAGTGCAAATGGGGAGGTAGCAGCCCGCAGGGCTGACGGAGGGGTATTCTTGCCTTCGGCGGGCAAGGGCTATCGCCCTTGCATCCCCTCACCCCGCCTGCGCGGGAATGACGAGGGTTTGGGGTGCGGCTTTAAGAAGTAATCACCCCAAACAGGTCGTGCGCGTCGGCGTCTTCGACCAGCACCTCGGCAAAGTCGCCCGCCTTCAGGCCGTCGGGCACATTGCGCAAGTAGACGGCGCCATCGATTTCGGGGGCGTCGGCCTGGCTGCGGGCGGTGGCACCCACGTCGCCGTCCTCGTCGGGTTCGCCCACTTCGTCGATAATCACGCGCACGGTGCGGCCGACTTTGGCAGCGAGCTTGGCGGCGCTGATCGCTTCGGTCTTGGCCATGATCCGGGCATAGCGTTCTTCCTTGACCGCTTCCGGCACCGGATCGGACAGTTCATTCGCCGCAGCGCCTGCCACGGGTTCGAAGCGGAATGCGCCAACGCGGTCGAGCTGGGCTTCGTCGAGCCAGTCGAGCAAGTATTGGAAATCGGCCTCGGTCTCACCGGGGAAGCCGACGACGAAGCTGGAGCGCACCGTGATATCGGGGCAGACTTCGCGCCATGCTTTGAGGCGTTCGAGCACCTTGGCTTCGTTGGCGGGGCGCTTCATGCGCTTGAGGACGCTGGGGCTGGCGTGCTGGAACGGGATGTCGAGGTAGGGCGTGAGCAGCCCTTCGGCCATCAGCGGGATGACAGCATCGACGTGGGGGTAGGGATAGACGTAGTGGAGGCGCACCCACGGCGTCTCGCCATCGGGCGTGCGCAGCTGGCCGAGTTCGCGGGCGAGGTCGGTCATGTGGGTGCGGACCTCGCGGCCCTTCCACTGGCGGGTTTCGTGGCGGACGTCGACGCCGTAGGCCGAGGTGTCCTGGCTGATGACGAGGAGTTCGCGCGTGCCGGCGGCAACGAGCTTCTCGGCCTCGCGCAGCACGGCATCGATGCGGCGGCTGGCGAGTTTGCCGCGCAGGCTCGGGATGATGCAGAAGGCGCAGGCGTGGTTGCAGCCTTCGGAAATCTTCAGATAGCTGTAGTGCCGGGGCGTGAGCTTGACGTCGCCGGGATCGGCCTGCGGGATCAGGTCCACATAGGGGCTGATCGAGGGCGGCGCGGCTTCGTGAACGGCTTCGACCACGGCTTCGTACTGATGCGCGCCCGTTACCGCCAGCACGCTGGGGAAGCGCGCGCGGATCGCTTCGGCTTCGTTGCCCATGCAGCCGGTCACGATCACACGGCCGTTTTCGGCGATCGCTTCGCCGATGGCCGCGAGGCTTTCCTCCTTGGCCGAATCAAGGAACCCGCAGGTGTTGACGAGCACGACGTCCGCCCCGGCGTAGTCCGCGCTCATGGCATAGCCATCGGCGCGCAGCCGGGTGAGGATGCGTTCGCTGTCGACGAGCGCCTTGGGGCAGCCAAGGCTGACCATGCCGACTTTGGGGGCGTCTGGAAGGATGATGGGTGTTGTGGCCATGGCGGGGGCGCTTACACGCAATTGGCCGTGCCGTCACCACGCGCTATGGGCCAGCGATGATCATTCGCATCACCAAGGGCGCGGGCGAGGACTTTATCGCCATTGTGCGCGCGGATGGCTCCCGCGTTGAAACCCGCTTTCCGTGGAAGGGGCCGGTGCCTCACGATGCGGTCCACATCATCGTCGAACGCCAGCTGAGCCTCAAGGATGGGTTTTGGGGGCTGGTTGCGGCGGGGCGGCATCCGGAGGAAATCCAGGCGCTCGCCAAGGCCGGCGGACATGCCAGTGCGAGCCGGGCGGGGGTGCCGGACGCGGCAATTGTCGAACTGCTGCAGGCGGAACGGCTGGTTGAATGCTATGAGGCGCTGCTGTGGGGCGGCGGCGGATCGCGCGAGGATGTGCTGGCGATGGCGGGCCCTTCGTGCGAGGGCAGCCATGTTGCCTGCCCGGCAATCGGCGAGGCTCAGCACGCGGCAATCGTCTCGGCCATCGCGGAGCTGGCGGGCGACTGGAGGGCAGCGTCTCGGGGCCACGTCCGTGCGTGGACCTGGCCGTGAAGGAAAGGCTTTTGAAATGGGTCCGGTGAACTGGCTGGCAGTGGTTGCGGCGGCGCTGGCCGCGCTGGTGTTCGGGCTCATCTGGCACGGCCCGGCGGCGCGGCGCCCTGCGCAAGTGTTGCTTGCGGGCGCGTTGCTGCTGCTGACTGCCGCGATGATGGGGCACATGTTCGCGCGGGTCGGCGCGGCGACTTTGGCGGTGAAGCCGTGGCTTTATTTCATGATGTCGGGCGGGCTCGCGCTGGCGTTCGTTGCGCCCGCGCTGGCAATCGGCGAAGCGCGTGCCGGGGCTGCAGCGTCGCAGGTTGTGCGCGGCGCGGTGTTCTGGATCGCCAGCTACCTCTTGATGGGGCTGGTGTTCTGGCTGTTCAAAGCCTGATCGGCAGGTAGCGCATGGGATTGTAGGGGGCCGTGCCCCGGCGGAGTTCGAAGTGGAGGCCGGGGTGCGTCGCTTCACCGCTCTTGCCGATGCGCGCGATGACCTGCCGCGCCTTGACCTGCTGGCCTTCCTTGATCCTGACCTGCCCGAGATAGGCATAGGCGGTCACCCAGCCGCCGGCGTGCTCGATCAGGATGAGCTGGCCGAAGCGTTCGGGCTCGGTCCCCGCGAAGACCACCTTGCCTGCCGCTGCAGCGTGGACGGTCATCCCGGCGAAGGCGGCCAGGTCGATGCCGTTGTTGGGCACGCCCTTGATGGCTGCGCCAAACTTGCTGGTGACCGCGCCCGAGGTGGGCCAGACGAGGCGGGGTGCGCGGGCTTGGGGCGCTGAAGGTTTCGGGGCTGGAGCCGGGGCAAGCTTCGGGGCGGGCTTCGAAGGCACAACCGCGCGCGGCGTGGCACGCTTGGGCAGGCTCCGCTGCGGGAGCAGGTCCTCCGGTTGCGCCTGCGCGGAGTGACTGCCCGGCAGGAGCAGTAGCGCCGCCGCAGCCAGCCAGAACGCGCGCATCAGCCGAGCGGGGTGAGGCGGGAGACGCCGCCCATGTAAGGTTTGAGCACTTCGGGGACGTCCACCGTGCCATCGCCCTGCTGGTAGTTTTCCAGCACCGCGACCAGCGTGCGGCCCACGGCGAGGCCGGAGCCATTGAGCGTGTGGACGAATTCGGTGCCCTTCGCGCCTTCCGGGCGATACCGCGCATTCATGCGGCGGGCCTGGAAATCACCGCAGTTGGAGCAGGAGGAAATCTCGCGGTAGGCGCCCTGGCCGGGTAGCCAGACTTCGAGATCATAGGTCTTGCGCGCGGTGAAGCCCATGTCGCCCGAGCAGAGCAGCATCTTCCGGTAGGGCAGGTCGAGTGCCTGCAGGATCGATTCTGCCGCCTCGGTCATGCGTTCGTGTTCGGCGTCCGAATCTTCGGGGCGCGTGATCGAGACAAGCTCGACCTTTTCGAACTGGTGCTGGCGGATGAACCCGCGCGTATCGCGCCCGGCCGCGCCCGCTTCGGAGCGGAAGCAGGGGGTGAGCGCGGTCATCCGCAGGGGGAGGGCGCTGTCCGGCAGAATCTGGCCCTGCACCGCGTTGGTCAGGCTGACCTCGGCGGTGGGGATCAGCCAGCGGCCGTCCGTGGTCTTGAACAGGTCCTCCGCGAACTTGGGCAATTGGCCGGTGCCAAACACGGCCTCGTCCTTCACCAGCAGCGGCGGGTTGCATTCGGTATAGCCGTTTTCGCCCGTCTGCCGGTCCAGCATGAACTGGGCGAGCGCGCGGTGGAGTCGGGCCATCTGGCCGCGCAGGAAGGTGAAGCGCGCGCCCGCGATCAGCGCGCCGGTCTCGAAATCGAGGCCGAGCGGGCGGCCGAGATCGGCGTGTTCGATGGGCTGGAATTCGAAGCTGCGCGGGGTGCCCCAGCGGCTGACTTCGACGTTGCCGGCCTCGTCTTCACCCTGCGGCACATCATCGGCGGGCAAGTTGGGATGCGCGGCGAGCGCGGCGTTGAGTTCGGCGGTAAGGCGGCGCTCGTCTTCCTCCAGCGCGGGGAGCGTGGTTTTCAGTTCGGCGACTTCGGCCTTTAGGGCTTCTGCCGCGTCCTTGTCGCCCTTGCCCATGGCTGCGCCGATAGCCTTGGAGGCCTCGTTGCGGCGCGCCTGCGCTTCCTGCATGCGGGTGGCGACATCGCGCCGCGCGGTATCTAGGCCAAGGATCGCCGCCGATTGCGGGGCGACGCCGCGGCGGGCGAGGGCGGTGTCGAACCCTTGCGGGTTCTCGCGGATCAGGCGGATATCATGCATGGTCCGCGCGCTATGCCGTCTGCCAGCGCCCGGAGCAAGTGCGGCGCACGCTCAGGTGTGCAGGCCGAGCACACTGTAGAGCGGGCAGGTGCCGGCGAACGCGGTCAAGATCGGCACGATAGCGATGAGGGCGATCATGGGATGGCCGACGATGAAGCTGAACACGATCAGCGCCGCAGCCAGCGCCAGCCGGATCACGCGGTCGGCATCGCCGATATTGGTCTTGAACATGATTAGGCCCCTTCACTTGCGATTGGTGTGGGGGCTTTATGTGGGCGTTTGCCGAGCCGGACATTGATGCGGATCAAGCATTCGAGGTCGAGTTGGTGATTGCCGCCGCACCCCTCGTCATCCCCGCGTAGGCGGGGATCCAGGGAGGTTGTGCGTGACGCTCCGGGTCCCCGCCTACGCGGGGATGACGAAGCGGTGAGGTTGGGTGAGGTTTACAGCTTGCGGTACTTTTCGTGCCCGCCTTGCAGCACTTCGAGGATCGGCAGCGGGAAGGCGGCGCCGGGATCGAACACTGGCTGATCGGGGATCGGGTGCGACCAATCGAGCACGTAATCGCGCCGGGAAATGCGCCATTCGCCCCCACGCTTTGCGAAGGCATCGAGATAGCGCCCGCCATAGAGCGTTCCTGCGTAGCCGCCTGCCTCGGTTCGGCGCGCGCCTGCGGTCAGACCGTAGGTTTCGACTTCGGCGTGGCTGGCGTCGACCAAGCGGATCGCTGGCGGATTGAGGAAGTGCCAGCGCCGCGCGCTCTGGCGTTCGATGGCCATGACGACGGGGACGAAATCGGCGGCGGTGCCTTTGAAGAAGCCGTAGTCGATGGCGGCATCGGGCCAGTAGCAGCTGGCCTGACCGTCCTCATCCAGCCAATCGAGCGTGCGCGAATAGCGGGTGAGGACGTCGATGATCGCGTCCTTCGCCAGCAGGTCTTCAAGCGAAGTTGCGGCGCTCATGCGCGGCCGGTCCACCACGCCGGAATGGTCAGCGGGAAGCGTTCCTGCGCGGTCTTGAGCTCAGCATCCGCATCGGCAGGCAGCGGGTTGTCCACCGTCGGAGAGAGGCCTCCGCCGGCGCCTTTCACCGGATCGACGTATTCGAGCCGGATGTCTTCCAGCACGGCGCCGAAATCATGGCCTTCGTGGTGCGGCGACATCTGGTGGCGGTAGAACGCTTCCTTGTTGTCGAACGAGAGCAGGCAATAATAGAGGTTCGGCGCCTCGCCCTTCCAGTATTCATAGCGCTTGACGCCCGTCTCCGTGCTCCACGTCTGGTGGATCATGTCGGCCATGATCGCTTCCCACTGCGCTTCGGTGCCGGGCTTGATGCGGATATGCGCGAGCAAGGTGGTCATGCGATGGTCTCCGTTTCGAATGTGCAATGCAGCGCGAGCGTGCCGAGCATGATGCCCGGCTGGTGCAGGAAGGTGTTGCCGGGGGCATAGTCCAGCGCGGCAAGCCGGTCGCACAGACGGTTCCACGCGATGGTCTGTTCTAGCCGCGAGAGGCCTGTGCCGGGGCAGACGCGCGGACCTGCCGAGAACGCGAGGTGGCGCGTGACGGCGGCGCGGTCGAGCTTGAGGTCGAGCGGGTCGTCGAACTCGTCCGGATCGATATTGGCAGCACCCCAGCGCAAGTGCAGGGTGGAGCCTGCGGGGACAGGGACGCCTTGAAACACTTCGTCCTGCGCAGTTATGCGGGTGGAAAGGCCCTGTGTGGGGGAACGCAGGCGCATGCCTTCTTCGGTGAAGGGGCGGATAAGCGCGCGGTCAGCCTTCAGCTTTGCGAACAGGCCGGGTCGCTCGATCAGGAGCTGCGCCTGCTCGACCAGCGCGTATTGCGTCGTCTCCAGCCCGCCGATGACCATGGCGTAGACGATGCCGTCGATCTCCTCGTCGGTGAGCTTGCGGTCGAGCGCCTCGTAGTGGACCTGCGTGAGGTAGCTGATCATGTCGTCGCCCGGATTGGCGCGGCGGCGGCGGACGTGCGTCCCGACATAGTCCGAGAAACCGGCGAGGAGGCGGAATTTCTCGGCGGTCTGCTCTGCCGTCATGATGTTGTTGTGTCCGCAGCCGTGGACATAGGACATGACTTGCGCGTTGCCCCAGATTTCCAGGTCCTTCACGTCCTCGAGCGGGAAGCCCAGCACGCTGGCCATCGTGCGCTGGGGCAGGGGCCGCGCGAAATCTGCGACGAAATCGAACGTGTCACCCGCGATCCACGCGTCGATCAGGGCATCGACATGGCCGGTAATCATGGCCTCATGCCGCTTCGCGCCCGGGCCGACCCATGGGTCCGTGAGCTGCTGGCGGTGCGCACGCCAGAGTTCGGGGTTCGGCCGCAGCGAGGCGATCGATTTCACCATGGCATCGATATCGGGCATCGCGCGGACTGAAGCGGGATCGGCCTTGCGCGCTTCGAGCAGCAGCGAGAGCGTGGGCGGATAGCGCTCCCAATCGCGCACCACGCGGGCGATGTCCTCGTACTTGGAAAGGATGAAGGCGTCGCGGTCCGGTGTCATGCCTTCGCCCGGCAGGCGCAGCACGGGGGCCTCGGCATGGAGGATGGCGTAGGCTTCGTACCAGTGTTCGGCAGCACCCGGTGCGAACAGATCGACCTCCGCCAGCGCGTGCGGACAGCCTATCGGGCTGAGGTCGTGATTGACGTGGCGCATGGCCTCTCTCCCCCGGCTCTATCGAAATCGCCAGTTGTTGTGGGGGGGATGGTGCATGACCAATGCCCGGCCTGCCATGCTCACTTTTAGCAGCGCTCACAGGAGACCGCGCCATGACTCGCGTCGCCAAGATTGCCCCTGAAGACTGGGATCCCCGCCTGCGCGCGGCACTGAAGCCGGAAGACCGCACCGAGATCGAACAGGGGATGATCCGCTTTCTGGCGCATTGCCCCGATCAGGTGCTGGGCATGATGCAGTTCGCCGGAGCGCTCAAGGTGCATCGGCAGCTGCCCGAAAGGCTGGTGGAACTGGTGCGGCTGCGCGTCGCCTTCTTCAACCAGTGCCGCAGCTGCATGGCGATCCGCTATACCGACGCGTTGGAAGACGGCGTGACCGAGGACCTCGTCTGCTCGCTGGAGCGCCCGCAGGAAGCCGAGAACCTGACGCCTGCCGAGAAAGCGGCGATCCGCTTCGGCGAGGCTTTCGCGACTGACCACCTGCGCATCGACGAGGCAACGTATGCAGGGCTGCGCGAGCATTTCAGCGAATCCGAAATTGTCGAACTGGGTATGACCTGCGCGTTTTTCGTGGGCTTCGGGCGGCTGGCGGCGACGCTGCACATGGTGGAGGAATTGCCCGATGCGTTCCGGCGGGAGGGCATGGTTGCGCCCTGGGGCGAGGAACGGGTGATCGTGCGATGAGCGACGGGTCCGAAGAGCTCGGCGTCAACCTGTTCGATCCGGCGGTGCAGCAGTGCCCTTATGACGCTTATCGCACCCTCAGGGATCAGGCCCCGGCCTATCGCCAACCGGGCACCAACATGTTTGTGGTGACGCGGTATGAGGATGTGCGGCGCGTCCTGCTCGATCCCGATACCTTCCCCAGCAGCCCCAAGGCGATCGGGCTGCAGACGCTCTCGGCCAATGTCGAGCGGCAGAAGAAGGTGGTCGAGCGGTTCAAGGAGCGCGGCTGGCTGCCCGAGCCGACGCTGAGCGGGCGCGACGATCCGAACCACAAGCATATGCGCGCGATGTTCAACGAGGCGTTCAAGCCGAGCCGGATCAAGGAAATCGATCCGCTGGTGGAAACGCTCGCTTATGAACTGATCGACGGTTTCGTGGCGGATGGGCGCTGCGAATGGGTCAGCCAGTTCTGCGTGCCGCTGCCGCTCTACATCATCGGCGAGCAGATGGGCGCAAAGCGCGAGGACATGTGGAAGATCAAGCGCTGGACCGACGCCTTCTTCAAGCGCATCTCGATGATGCTGCCCGAGGAAGACGAGATCGAGATGGTCGACCGTGAGATCGAGGCCCAGCACTATTTTCAGCCGATCTTCGAGCGCCTGCGGGCCAATCCGGATGACTCATTGATCAGCGTGCTGGTCAACACCGTGATCGAGGGCTGGGGGCGCCCGCTCAATGACAACGAGCTGCATGCCGAGATGATGGCGGACACCTTCGTCGGCGGCAGCGAGACGACGACCAATGCGCTGGCGGCGGGGATGAAGCTGCTGATCGAGAACAAGGACGTCTGGCAGAAGCTGAAGTCCGATCCCGAACGCTACATGAAGACCTTTGTCGAAGAAGTGGTGCGGCTGGAATCGCCGGTGCAGAGCCTGATGCGGTTCTGCGCGAAGGACACCGAACTGGAAGGAACGGTGATCCCCAAAGGCGCGCTGGTGAACGTGCGCTTTGCCGCCGCGAACCGCGATGACCGGGTGTTCGAATGCCCGGAGAAGCTCGATCTGGATCGGCCCAAGGCGGGCGCGCACATGGGTTTTGGCTCAGGCACGCACCACTGCCTTGGCGCGCCGCTCGCCCGGCGCGAACTGGCGTGGGGCTTCCAGGCGGTGGTCGACCGGTTCGAGGACATGCACTTCGCAGACGGCGCGAACGACTTCTCGGTTCACCCGCACTTCCTGCTGCGCAGCCTGAAGGCGCTGCACATCGAGTTCGAGGCGAAGAAGACGGCTTGAATTGACTCCGTTACCAATACCTTCGTCATCCCCGCGAAGGCGGGGATGACGAAGGGTGGGGCCGTGTCAGTGCGGGTTTGCGGGTGGCGAAAGGGGGCGCGGCTCCCCCTACTTCGCCACCTCGAACACCATCAGCGCGTTGCCGGGGGCGTGGCTGTACATGCCGTAGCCGGAGTTCACGAAGACCTTGCCCTTCCACACGGCCGCTCCGGGCCCGCTCATGCTGCCGCCCTTGGCGGTCTGGCCACCGATGGCTGCCATCGGCTGGGTCGTGTCGTATTGCCACAGGATCGCGCCTGTATCGGCGTCATAGGCGCGCAGCATGCCATCGAGGTGGCCGCCAAAGACCACGCCCGGGATGCTGGTGACCGCGGCGGAGATGCCTGGATCACAGAACTTGCGGCCGTCGCACTTGTCCTCGGCGCGGGCCTGCCAGATGATATTGCCCGTGGCCGCATCAAGCGCATGGAGACCGGCGCCGCGAATGGCGGGGTCGTAGAGGCGCGCGTCGCCGGTATTGGCCATGTCGTTGATGGGGACAAACACGCGGTTGCCCTCGGCGCTCATGCCGAAGTGGACGCCGCCCTGCGTGCCGCCATGGCCAAGCCGAGTCATCCACTTGACCTTGCCGGTATCGGGATCGAGGCCCCACGCCTGACCGGACTTCTGGCCGATCACGAGCATCTTGCTGCCAACCCCGTTATTGGCGGTGCCGGTGTCGATGAGGAGCGGCGAAGCGGCGACGTCGTAGTCTGGTCCGCCTTCCTTGGGGCACGAGCCCAGGCCCATCATGCAGCCGACATTCCACGCGTCCCCCAGCGTGAGCTGGGTGTGCCAGACGCGTTCGCCGGTGCGTGCATCGACCGCAAAGACAGCGTCTGAGCCATCGTCGGCGGGTGAGGAGTAGTTTTCACCCGAACCGAAATAGACGCGGTTCGTGGCGGCAACATAAGTCGGGCTGCCCCAGACGGGCGCCCCCGAGGGACCGAGAATTTGCGTGCCGTCCGCAGTCTTGCCTTGCGGGACAGGCTGGCCGGCGGTGTAGGCACGCCACTTTTCGGTGCCGGTGGCGGGATCTACGGCGACGACCGAGCCGCGGAAGGTGCAGCAGGGATAGGCGGGATTGCCGGCCTGCACGACTTCCAGCGAGGAGACCGGCACATAGAGCAAACCGCCGCCCAACGCGGGCGTGCCGGTGATCGTGGCATCGGCATGATCGCTCATGCGGTTCGCCCACAGCTCCTTGCCGGTCATGGCATCGAGCGCATGGACCTTGCCGAGCAGGTCGCCGAAATAGAGCCGCTTGGTGGCGGCATCGATGACGATCGCGGTGCGCACTTCGGCGCTGAGGCGGGTCGTCCACTTGGTGCAGCCGGTGTCGGGATCGAAGGCATAGACGGTGCCGTCCTGGCTGCCGACGAACAGCGTGCCCCAGCCGATAGTGGGCTGCGAGCGGATATGCGTGGCGGCCGGATAGGCGAAGGCCCATTTCAGCTTGAGCTTGGGCACATCTGCCTTGGCGAGCCCTGCAATGCCGGCGGGGATGAAGCGGCGGTTGTCATGCCCCCAGCCGAT
>CANCET010000014.1 GCA_947375105.1 Sphingomonadaceae bacterium | reverse complement strand
TTTCGGCGGTGGGGGCGGCGAGCTCTGCCTGCGCGGCTGCCGCAAGGGCGTCGCAGTGCGGCGCCAGCCACGCCAGCGCCGCGGCATCCAGCGCCGCTTCAATCGCCAGCGTGTGCAGCGCGCTGCGGCGAGCAAGGCCCATGCCGAGTGCGGAAAGGACGCCCGCGAAGGGATGGATCAGCACTTCGCGAATGCCGAGTTCGGCGGCGACGAGGCAGGCATGCTGGCCGCCCGCACCGCCAAAGCATTGCAGCACATGGGTCCGCACATCGATCCCGCGCCCCAAAGCCAGACGGCGGATCGCAGCTGCCATGGCCGCGACACCGACGGCGAGGAAGCCTTCCGCAACCTGCCGGGGCGAGCGGTCTCCGCCCATCTGTGCGGCGAGTTCGGCAAAGCGCGAGCTGACGGCATCGGCGTCGAGTGGTTCATCGCCGTGTGGGCCGAAAATAGCCGGGAAGTGGGCAGGGCTGATCTTGCCCAGCATGACATTGGCGTCGGTCAGGGTCAGCGGGCCGCCACGCCTGTAGCAGGCCGGGCCCGGATCGGCGCCCGCGCTTTCCGGGCCGACGCGGATGCGCGCGCCATCAAAGCCGAGGATCGAGCCGCCGCCCGCTGCGATGGTATCGATCGCCAGCATCGGCGCGCGGATATCGGCTCCAGCGATCTGCGCCTCGAAGGTGCGCTCGAACTGCCCGGCATAAAGCGCGATATCGGTTGAAGTACCGCCCATGTCGAACGCGACGATGCGGGGGAAACCCGCCGCTTCCGCCGTGCGCGCCGCGCCGACGATGCCGCCTGCGGGGCCGGAGAGGATCGCATCGCGCCCGTGGAAATCAGCGGCGGCACTGAGCCCGCCGTCCGAACGCATGAAGGCAAGCGGCGTATCCGCGCCGAGATCGGCAGTGACGCGGCTGACATAACCACGCAGCACCGGCGAGAGATAGGCATCGACCAGCGCAGTCCGTCCGCGCGCGACGAGGCCAATGGCGCTGCTGGCGGCGTGGCTGACAGTGATCTGGGCTAAGCCGGCTTCCAGCGCCAATGCGGCGATCCGGGCTTCCATCTCCGGATAGCGCCACCCGTGGATCATCGCGATGGCGCAGGCGCTGAGGCCAGCGGCGCGGTGACGGACGAGGGCGGCACGCACGGCGTCCTCGTCGAGCGCGGCAAGCACAGCGCCGTCCGCTGCGACGCGGCCACCTACTTCCTCCACTGCGGCGTAGAGTGCTTCGGGAAGGCGAACATCCAGATCGAACAGGCGCGGCCGTGCGGTGTGGCCAAGCTTCAGGAGATCGCCGAAACCGCGCGTGATGAGCAGGAGGACGGGTTCGCCCTTGCGTTCGAGCAGTGCATTGGTGGCAACGGTCGTGCCCATACGGACTTCGGCGATGCTGCCCGGCTGGATCGGTGCGCCGGGAGCGAGGCCAAGAATACGGCGGATGCCCGCAGTGGCGGCATCGGCATAACGGCCGGGGTTTTCGCTCAGCAGCTTGGCGGTGTGGAGGCCGCCATCGGGCGCGCGCGCGACGATATCGGTAAACGTGCCGCCGCGGTCGATCCAGAAGTGCCAGCCGCCGCCCCCGGTCATTCGGCCCAGCGGCCTTCACTGAGGAAGCAGCCCATGCGGGCCTCGTCGATGCTGACATCAAGGCCCTGCGCCGCCAGCCAGTCGTCGTTGTAAAGCGTCGAGGCATAGCGCTCGCCGGAATCGCACAGGATCGAGACGATGGCGCCGTCTTCCCCGCGTGCGGCCATTTCGCTGGCGATGCGCGCGCAGGCAACAAGGTTGGTGCCGGTCGAACCGCCGACACGCCGGCCAAGGTGGCGCGAGAGCGCGCGCGCGGCACCGATCGAGGCGCGGTCCGCCACGACTTCGGCGCGGTCGATCACGCTGGGCACGAACGAGGCTTCAACGCGCGGGCGGCCGATGCCCTCGATGTGGCAAGGCTCGCCGGTGCCGGTGCTTTGGGTGCGGTCGTGCCAGTGGCGATGGAAGGCCGACGAGGCCGGATCGGCAAGACACAGGCGCGTGGGGTGGCGATAATAGCGCAGGAAGCGACCCATCGTGGCCGATGTGCCGCCTGTGCCCGCGCCGCACACGATCCATGTCGGCACCGGGTTCGGTTCGCGGCGCATCTGCGCAAAGATGCTCTCGGCGATATTGTTGTTGCCGCGCCAATCGGTCGCGCGTTCGGCAAAGGTGAACTGATCGATGTGGTGCCCGCCGCATTCGGCGGCAATGCGCGAGGCGACGGCATGGACGGTGCCGGGATCGGCGACGGGGTGGCAGGTGCCGCCGAGCGCCTCGATCGCGGCGATTTTCTCGCGTGCGGTGCGCTCCGGGATCACCGCGACGAAGGGCAGGCCGAGCATGCGCGCGAAGTAGGCTTCGGAGACGGCAGTGGAGCCGGAAGATGCCTCGACCACCGTGGTCTCGGGCCCGATCCAGCCGCTGCACAGCGCATGGAGGAAGAGCGAGCGCGCGAGGCGGTGCTTGAGGCTGCCGGTGGGGTGGCTGCTCTCGTCCTTGAGGTAGATCGCGATACCGGGAAGCGCGGGGAGGGGGACGGGGAGGAGATGGGTATCAGCCGAGCGCGCGTAGTCCGCCTCGATCCGGCCGATGGCCCAGTGGACCCAGCCCTGATGGAGGCCCTGATGGACGGACGCCTGATCCTGCCGCGCCTGCATTCCTGCCGTTCTCCCTCGCGGCCCGGCTTGGGCCGATCCCCGCTTAGGCGAGGGGCGAGGGCGGCTCAAGGCCGGTTGCGGCCTGCCATGTGCTCCGCAGCATGTCCGGATCGCCGGCGCCCAAGCCAAGGCCGTCGTCCATGCGTTTGCCGGTGGCGGCAACAGGCCGCGGGAAATAGCGGCCCGCGCCCGCGCTGCCGGCATCGATGCGCCCGGCGGAAAGTGGCGGGTACGCGGGCGGCTCCGATGCTGCGTGCGCTATCCTTCAAACGGGATCGCGCAGCACCACGGTGAGGTGCACCTTGAGCGATTCCACAGGATCCACGTTGGCGAGCCCGCGCGCGACATTCAGCGGGGCGTGCCAGTAATCGCCGGTCGCTACCGGGTAGGTCGCGTCATCCAGCGTGGCGAGACCCTTTCCTGAAATGGCGTAGTAGAATTCCTCGTAGGCCCCTATGCCGTTGCGATCGTCGGCATAGTGAACATGGCTGCCCTCGGCGGCGCCGGGCGGAATTTCAAGGATCAGGAAGCGTGTCGGCGCGCCCTTGCCGCCGAAGCGGAAGTGCCGGACGGTGACGTTGCCGGGACCACCGCGCATGCCCTCAATCACTTCGCGTTCATCGTGCTCGTGCTCGATGGGGCCGGTTTCATTGGAGTTGGCCGACATGGGGTCAGATTGAGCCCAGCTTCATGAAGAAGTCCCAGCGATCCGCGCGCAGTTCTTCTGCGGTCAGCGACACGAGGCCATCCAGTTCGGAGCGAAGCGCGGTGCCGAGGCGCTTGATTGTCTCGGCATGGTTGCGGTGCGCGCCACCGACGGGTTCGTAGACCACCCGGTGGATGATGCCGAGTTGCATGAGATCGGGGGCGGTCATCTTCATGGCCTCGGCCGCATCGGGCGCACGGTCTGCACCGCGCCAAAGGATCGAGGCGCAGCCTTCGGGCGAAATGACGGAGTAGACCGCATGTTCGAGCATGAGCACGCGGTTGGCGCTGGCGAGCGCGACCGCACCGCCCGAGCCGCCTTCGCCCACGATCACCGCCACCAGCGGCACGCCGAGTTCGAGGCACTTTTCGGTGCTGCGGGCGATGGCTTCAGCCTGCCCGCGCGCTTCGGCATCGACGCCGGGGAACGCTCCGGGGGTGTCGACCAGGGTGATGACCGGCAGGCCGAAGCGGTCGGCGATGTCCATCAGGCGGATCGCTTTGCGATAGCCTTCCGGGCGCGCCATGCCGAAATTGTGCCTGAGGCGGGTGGCGGTGTCCTCGCCCTTGGCATGGCCGATGACCATGACCGGGCGCCCGCCGAGCCGCGCGAAGCCTCCGATGATGGCCTGGTCGTTGCCGTAGAGCCGGTCGCCGCCCAGCGGCAGGAAATCCTCGAACAGCCCCTGCACGTAATGGACGAAGTGCGGGCGCAAGGGATGCCGCGCGACTTGGGTCCGCTGCCACGGCGTAAGCCGCGCGTAGATATCGCCGAGTTGGCGGTTCGCCCGTTCGTCGAGCATCGCCGCCTCAGCTTCCCCGCCGCCGCTCTCGCGCAGCGCGGCTGCGCGCTTCGCGAGAGCTTCGATCGGCTTTTCGAACGACAGATATTCCATCAGGCTTCCATTACACCGTCATCGACATCCCGCGATAGATGCGGGCACGATAGCGCGAATCCTCGGCATCCGGGAGGGGGGTGCCGACCAGCAGCACCGCGCGGGCAAAACGGCGGACTTCTTCGATATGTTCGTCGAGGTCGCGCGGCTCTTCCGAGCGGACACGGCGGGTGAGGTTGATCTGGTTGACCGGCGCACCGTGGACGAGGCGCTCGTTCTCCACCGCCAGCGTGGCGGTGAACGAATGCAGCGTTGTCTTGATGAAGTTGGCGAGCGCGAAGGCAGGGCTCTTGTCGCCCATCGGCACATCGGGCGAGACAAGGACGAGCTGGCAATCATCATAGAGCGAGGCCTTGCGGGCGACGCGGAAGTGATTGGTCAGATTGTCGGCCACCAGCGCGCGGAATTCCTCGGGCGTGAGCAATGCATCGGCAGCGAACAGCCGCGTCGGCAGCGCCTGGAGCGGCGTAGAGACGATCGTCGTGGGATGGCCCCAGCGCCCTAGCGCTTCGTCCATCGCCGCCTCCATGCCGCCTGCCAGCGACACGTGTTCCAGCGGCGCGCCTTCGATGTCATCGAGCTGAGCGGTGAAGGCGGCATGGGCTTCTGCCGTGCCGCTCATCAGCACCACGCGCGCGACATGGCATTCGCTGATGAAGGCTCGCGCCGTTTCCGCGAGGTAATCGGTCAGGTGCTCGCCGATGATCCAAACGGTGCGGCCGCGCATCTGGTCGAGCCGTTCCTGCTTGGGGCTGCCGAACAGCTCGCGCTCGGTGGTGGAACGTTCCACGCTGAGGCCGCCCGAGGGCATGAAGGTTTCGCCCGAAACCGCGCGGTCGGCGAGGAAGAACACTGTGGCCTGCGCGACATCGGTTTCCGTCGGCATCTTGCCGAGGAACAGCTGCGAGAGCACACCGGTGCCGACTTTCTTCGCTTCCACCGCGATCTTGTCGGCGGGGAGGAAGGGTTCGTCCTCGGGTGGGGTCTTGAGCAGCCAGTCGCGGTTGGCCTCGGGCGTATCGGGGCGCTCCGACCATTCGGGACTATCGAGGAAGTAGCCCGCACCGCGCAGGCGCGAGACGAGCTTGGCCGCGATGTCCGGGGTCATCAGGTAGCGGTCCCAGGTGCACAGGCCGTCCCCTTCGCGCGCACAGGCCAGCGCCAGCTCGCGGATCTCGCGCGGGTTGTTGGTATCGTGCGACATGCGCACGGTGTCGTTGCGCGCAAGGCGGCTGAGCAGCGCCTCGACCCGCACGCCGCGGCGCAGGGATTTGACCGCAGCGGCGTGGATCGCATTGAGCCGCTTGTTGGCGAGGATCAGCTTGCCGCGCCGCTCGAACAGGCCGGGCTTGCCGCCGGTTCCGGCAAGGCGGTCGCCATCGACCGGGCCGGGGGCAATCGCGTTGAACTGCACTTCGGGCCCGAGATAGCGCGCCATCGATTCCACCATCGCGCGCTGGCCGGACTTGGACGCGGCATAATCCGCGCGGTTGGGATAGGCGACCGCGAGGTACTTCTCGCCGCCGAAGTAGGACGAGACGTTGAGCACATAGCCTGAGCCTTGCGCTTTCATCAGCGGCACGGCGTGGTGCATCAGCGTGAAGTTGGAAATGAGGTTCGCGTCGAGCGTGTAGTTCCAGGCATCGACGCTCATGTCGACGACCATCTCTTCCGCGCCCGCGACGCCGGCGTTGTTGATGAGGTAGTCGATCCGCCCGAAGGCCTTGATCGTGGCATCGACCGCGGCCTTGAGGCTGTCGAGGTTGCTCACGTCCATCCCGGCCATTGTCTGCACGCGGCGCTCGACCCCGGCGAAGCCGATGTCCTCCAGTTCGCTGACGATCCGCGCGCGGGCGACGGCCAGCTCGCTCTCGCGCCGCGCGACCATCATGACCTTGGCGCCCGCGAGCGCGAGGAGGCGCGCAACCTGCCCGCCGATGCCCGCCGAACCGCCGGTGATCAGCGCAACCTTGCCGAGATGCAGGCCGGTGATGTTCTCGCTGAAGCCGGCCATCGCCTTGCGCGCGCCGGTTGCTTCTCCGATGCTGCGAGGCACGTAGAGCGTGACTTCGCCGATCTTGCTTTCTTTGATGAGCACACGCGCGGCGTGCCCTGCGGCAAAGCGCGTGTTCTCGCTTTCCGCATTGGTGAAGCGCACGATCTGGTTGCCCCATTCGCCCTGGCGGCGGCGGCCATGGGCCACGTCGATCTCGCTCTCGTCGCGCCAGATGCGGATGAGCTGCTCGATCGCGGCGCGCAGCACGTTGGCGTAGACGTTGTCCTTGCCGTCGCTTGCATTGGACATGAAGATGAAGCGCGGCGCCTGCAGCAGCGAGCCGTGGCGCTTCCAGTAGCGGCTGAGCGTGCGGGCCAAGGCCATGGCGCCGACCAGTTCGACGTCCATGAAGGTCTCGATCATGTCGTCGTCGGCGTCGACCAGCCGGCCGCCGAACTCGCCCGGGCCGAATACTGGCAGGAAGATCGCACCAGTGATGGGGGTGTTGCTATCGGTATAGGCGGTGAGCGCGGCTTCGATTGTCGCAGGCTCGGTACGGTTGAAGCGCACGATGGTCAGCGCATCCCCGATCCCTTCCGCCTTGGCGCGGGCCTGCGCGATGGCGACATCGGCCTGGCGGGGCACGCCAAGCAGCACGTTGGTGCCGCAGGCGATCTGGATCTTGGCGATCTCGAGCGCTTCTTCCCAGCCTTCACCGGCGACGATCAGGATCGCAAGACCCGCGCCGTCCATCGAGCGCATGGTCGGGCGCGCGAGGTAGGTGGCGCGCTCTTCCTTGCGCACGGTCATGCCGTGGGTCACTTCGAAATCGTGGCCGTTGAACGCGGCGGATTCGTCGCTGCCGAGGAACACGCAGGTCGATGCGATATCGTCCGGCACCGGGAAGGTCTTGGCCTTGGGCGCGCCGCCGGTGCTGCGCTCCAGCGACATCATGTCGAAGAAGGTGTTGGCGGTGGTGCCCTGCTCGTCGCCGCGCATCGTGTCCATCGCGGCAAACACGGTGCGGATGCGCTCGCTTTCGATGGGGCCAGGGAAGACGAGATTGACGCGGATGCCCTTGGGGCCAAGTTCGAGTGACAATTCGCGCGACCACGCGTTCATCGCCGCCTTGGGCACGACATAGGCTGCGCGGGCATAGTAGGGCGTGCGCGAAAAGATCGTCGAGACGTTGATGATCGAGCCGCCTTCCTGCATCGCCGCGGCGACGGTGCGCGCAAGGTTCCACGCCACGCCGAAGATATTGCGCATTGCGGCTGGCACGGTCTCGGTGTCGTTCGCGCCGCGCTTTTGCAGGGCGGCGAGTTCCTCGGCATCGAAGGGCAGTGCCTCGATCGTCTGCTTTGGCCCTGCGGACCCGGCATTGTTGACGAGAATGTCGATCTTGCCGAAGCGCTTCACCACATCGGCGACGCCATTGCGCACGGACTGCGGATCGCCGCCATCGAGGATCACGGTCGCGAGCCGCGAGGCATCGACGCCGCTTGCCGCGCGCATGGCTTCGGCGGCAGCTTCGAGGCGCTCGGCCGTTCGCCCGGTCATTACGACGGTTGCACCTTCGGCAAGGTAATGCCGCACGATATAGCCGCCGAGATTGCCGGCAGCGCCCGTGACGAGCGCGATCTTGCCGGCGAGCCGCCCGCCCGGGGTGGCACTGGACGTCGCCGAAGACGCCGCGATGGTCTTTGCCTTGGCCATGTCACTCTCCTGAAGAATGCGCGCGAAATCCGGCGCGCTGGATTGAGGTGGTAGTGGGCCTGGGGAGGGCAGCTGGAAGGTGGGTCCGCGCTAACGCGGTGCGGTCCTTCGCGGATGTCCGTCAGTCATGGTCGGCCTCCGCTTCTTGTCCTGCGCCAATCACCGCCCAGGCCTCCAGCAGCGCATCGCGGCTGCGCAGACCCATGGCGGGAAGGGCGTGGTTGACCACATACGTCGAGCCGGAATGCCGGTTGTCCCACATCGCCTGATGCGCTTCGGGAAGGCCGTCCCACGCAACCACTTCGGGTTCGGTCACTTCGAGCAGGCCGGCGGCGATCATGTCGTTCATGCGCGCGACTTCGAAGGCATTGCACAAGTGTGTGCCGAGGATCGAGGCGGTGGGCATCAGGATCTTGCGCTGGCGGGTCCAGACTTGCGGCGCATAGAAAGTGAAGCGGCTCCCGGCGCAGTCTTCGGCGAAGATCACGCGGCCGGTGAAGGGCTTTACCAGCGAGGTGGAGACGCCGAGCGTGTCCTGTCCGGTGCGCTCGAACACCAGATCGGGCGCACCGCGCGGGTTGTCTGCGGAGCGCAGGATCTTGCCGACCGCGCTGCCGAACGGCTTCATGACCCGATCCTGATAGTCGCGCACAGCCGCCTTGAAGACCTCGATATCGGCCTTGGCATCCGGCAGGCGCGGCATGGTATCCGGCCAGAGGAAGTTATCGCCCTCGCGCCGGCGGATGGATTCGAGGCTGACGATGCCCTCGATGGCGTCTTCGAGGCCCAGCGAGCCGAGGAACTCGCGCTGGCCGTCGGTGGTGGTGGCGACGACGCTGCGCGCGTTGAAGCGGCGCGCGGCTTCGATGATTTCGAGCCCCATGTCGTCGAGCAGAGCATCGGAGCCGGGGCCGTAGTAGATCAGCACCGCTTCGCCGCCGCGAAGGGCCGCACGGCGCAGCATCTCTTCGGGACTGGCCTTGCCGGGCTTGCCCATGAAGCTGAAGTGATAGCCCGAAGACGCACCATAGAACGCGAGGGTGCCGTTTTCGGCGAGCAGCTGGAAGCTGCGCGGGAAGGCCGTTTCGCCGGCATGGCTGACCACATAATCGGCCAGCTTGCCGTTATTGAGCGCCTTGTATTCCGCTACCAGCGAAGCGCCTGCGGCTTCCCAGTTTCGGGCCGCTTCCGCGTCTTCGGGCACGGTCGTGTAGAGATCAGCGAAGCGCGGGTCCTTGCGGTCGATCGCGCCAACCGCGCCTTGCTGGCCAGTGATGAACGCGGCGCGGACAGGGTTGGAGACGAGGCCCGTCACTTGCAGGCCGGTGCGCACCGAGGAACGCAGCGCATCGAGCCCGGTGCCGGTCGCGGCGCCTTCCACAAACAGCGTCCGGCCCGGCGCGATCTGCAGCGTTGTGAACAGGCAGCGCGAGATCGTGCCCAAGTTGAGCACATAGCTGCCCGCCTGCTCCAGCGTCAGGTTCGGCGGGACCTTGTGCATCTGCGGCGCTTGCACTGTCAGGAACTGGGCGTGGCTGCCCGTCTCGGTCTCGTAGCCCTGGATCGAGAAATCCGCATACATCGGATCGTTGCCGACCGCTGGCGAAAGCAGATCGTTGGTGCCCGAATAGACCGTGACGAGATCGCCGACCTTGACGCGGCCTTCGCTGCGCGTCTCGCTGCCCAATGCGGCAACGAGCGCAATGCCGCCCGAACCGGTGATCTGGACGTCTTCTTCATGGCTATCGAACGGCGAGACAGGAATACCCGTCAGCGCCCAGATATCGTTGAAGTTGACCTCGCTGGTCAGCATGTAGAGCAGCGCTTCGTTGGGCGCAGGCTCTGGAACCTTGACGATCAGCTCACGCTCATGCGTGGCGGGCGGGCCGAAGCGCGGGGCACCGGTATCCGCATCGCGGGCAATGCCGAAAGCATACTGGAACGGCGGGATTGCGGTGACGCCGGGATAGAACGGCGCGCCGACGGGCAGCAGATCGCCGTTGGCTTCGAGTTCGGCAGCGCGGGTTTCATGCTCGCTGTCGATCCACACGCCGTCGCGGCGGACGGGAAGCGGCGGCGCGACTTTGTCCATGAACTGGCGGATGCCGGTCTTGCCGCCTTCGGGATCGATGATGGCTTCGGCAAACAGCGCCGCCTCGCGCGCGAGGCCGGCAGACATTCCCGAGGTAAGCCCGGTGCGCACGGCATCGAGCGCGCGGGCGCCGGCGGTGCCGCGTCCCGCCCAATCGAGTTGGCGCTGGATGCGCTGGAGGAAGTCGTCCTCAAGTACGCTTTCCAGATCGACGCTGGAGGGCTTTTCCCACAGCACGGTCGCTTCCTCGCGTGCGGCGAAAGCCTTGCCGAGCAAGCTGTCCACGCCGCGCTTCACCCAATCGCGCACCATGGCGTGGGCTTCGGCGAGGGCATCGCGGCTGCCCTCGGCCAGCGCATCGACAAGGCCGATCTCATGGGCCTGCGCCGCATCGATACTGCGCCCGCCAAGGATGAGATCGAGCGCATCGCGCACGCCGGTCGCGCCGTGGCGATCTGCCAGCAAGCGCGGCAGCCGCTGCGTGCCGCCGTAACCGGGCAGCAGACGCAGGCGGATTTCGGGCTGGCCGAAGCGCGCGGTCGTCTCTGCCACGCGGACGTGGCAGGCGAGTGCAAACTCCATGCCGCCGCCGAGCGCGACGCCCTGAACAGCCGCGATGCACGGCTTGCCCATCATCTCGATCTTGCGGAAGGCAAGCTGCGCATTGTTGGGCAGGACCAGCGCTTCGTCGTGGCTGTGGATTTCCTCCAGCATCTGCCGGATATCCGCGCCCGCGACGAACGAGCTTGTGCCCTCGCCGGTGAACACGACCGCGACGACATCGTCCTTGCGGCTGAGGTGCTCGACCACGATCACCAGCTCGTCGATCGCGCGTTCGTTGAGCGCGTTGACCGGGGCGTTGGTGACGGTGACGGTGGCGACGCGCTTGCCGGGGGCCACGGCATTGTACTGGATCAGGAAGTAGCGATAACGCTCGAACAGCGATTGCTCTTCGGACAGTCGCTGCTGGCGCTGCCATGCGTCGATCGCGGTCTTGAGTTCGGTCAGGCTTTCCGGGTTGCGCAAGGTGGTGACATCACCCAGCTCGCCACCTTCGACCAGCGCGCGGACCATGCGGCGCATGTACTTGCCTGAGCGGGTTTCGGGGAACTGGCTGACCTCGATGAAGTCTGCCGGCACCGCGACCGCGCCTTTTTCCGTGCGGACAAGATTGAACAGGCGCTGGCGGTCTTCCTCGGTGAGTTTGCGGCCCGCGACCGGGACCACGAAGGCGAGCGGGGTCAGCCCCTTCTCGCGGTGCGGCGCACCGACGACGAGGACATTGCCGACCGGCGAGTTGGGATCGAGCGCTTTGTCGCGCAGAACCGCACCTTCGATTTCCTCGGTGCCCATGCGGTGGCCCGAGACGTTGATGACGTCATCGCTGCGGCCATGGAACGAGAACGAGCCATCATCATGCGCGATGGCGAAATCGCCCTGGGTATAGGCCCAGGCACCCTGCCAGCGGCTCCAGTAGCCGGATTCCCAGCGTCCGGCATCGCCGCGCCATTCGCCTTGAACGGAGCCGTCCTTGACCTGGAAGTTCTCGACATCGCCCCAGATCGTGCGGGCAAGGTACGGGTAGGGGGCGGCAATGACGATCTCGCCCTTTTCGCCAGATGCGGCCCGGCGCCACGCCACGCCGTCGCTGCCGGCGCGGGTGAAATGCGCAGCTGCGGGGACGGCGTTCTCGTCCTCGACCCACACATCACCCACGATCCACGGCAGCGGGAAGGCGTGGGCATCGGCTTTCAGCGGGAAATCGGCGTTGCCGTAGAAATGCGTCCAGGCAATGCCGCCGTGCTCGGTCGCCCAGTAGCTATTGATGTACTGGCGGGTCACATGCTCCATGCCGAAGGCCTGCACGCTGGGCGAGGTTGGCTCGGCGCAGAACGTTGCGACGCGCAAGGAGCCCATGTCGTAGCGCTGCACATCCGCAAGGTTCGACGGATCGGACATGATCGACTTGAGGAAAGTGACGCCGGCCTTGAAGATGGTGATCTTGTGGCGCTCGATCATCGAAGCGAAGCGGCCCGCGTGCGGGAACACGGGCGAGCCTTCGGAGACAACCGTGGTGACGCGCGAGAGCAGTGCGGCGGAAATCTGGTAGCTTTGCCCGGTGATCCAGCCGGGATCGGCGACGACGAAGATCGTGTCGCCCGGTCGCGCATCGAAAGCGACCTGCATCGAATGCGCGATGCCGGCGGTGTAGCCGCCGTGGACGTGGACGATGCCCTTGGGCTTCCCAGTCGAGCCCGAGGTATAGATGAAGAACAGCGGGTAATCGGAATCGACCGGCAGCGGCTTCGAACTGGCCCAGATCGCGCGGACGAAATCGGCATCCGGCAGCGCCATCAGCGCGTCCTCGCTCGCCACGCCTGCCTTCTGCAGGATCGTCTCCAGCGCGGCGTCGGTCAGCTCGTGGCTCCAGCGGTCGCGCTCGGCGCGCCAGACGATATCGGGCTGCGCGGTGTGGCGCACCACGATCACGGTATCGACGCGCGGTGGCAGCGTGACGAGGCTGGAGGCGATGGCAAGGCGCACGCGCGCGGCATCGCTGGCGCCGATGCGGTCCGCCTCGCCAAGCTTGATGAGCGCGCGGCCGACGCCGCGCATGACGTCGGAGCGTTCGACGGTGACTTCGCCCGCCAGTGTTTCCGCCACAGTATCAGTGATGACGGCAGCGTCCGCCGCATCGAGTCCGAGATCGGTGGCGGCGAGGACGGAAAGCGCGGTGCTCACCGGTACGTAGTTGTCGAGCGCGGGGTCCGTATAGGCCGTCTTGAACGCGGCGACTTGCGCGTTGCGGTAGCTGCCGTCTGACGTGACGATGACGCGGGCGCCGGCGTCTGCAATGCGGTCGGACAGGGTCTTGTCGCTGAAGCCGCCGAACACGGCGGTGTAGACAATGCCCAGCCGCTTGGCCGCTTCGGTCCAGAAGATCTGGGGGACGATGCTCGGCATATTGAGCGCGATGCGGTCACCCGCCTTGAGGCCGAGGCCTTGAAGCGCGACAGCGCATTTCGCGACTTCGAGCAGCAGTCGCTTGCGGCTGACGGTGAAGGTATCGACCGGAGCGCCGCGCCCGCTGTCTGCGGCCATGTCCCAGCGGTCGCCTTCGAAGACCAGCGCAGCTTCGGCGCCGTGGCCGGCCAGCACATGGCGGTCGATCTCGTTGAACGCGGCATTGGTGCGTGCGCCGGTGAACCAGCGCCAGTGGGGCGGATTGCTGTCGTCGAAGGCCTTGGTCCACGGCACGAAGCTCGCTGGGAGTTCAGGCGTGACAGGAGCAGCAGTGGCGGCATCCCAGCCGGTCCATGCGCCTGCATCGTCCTTGGCGAGCCACGCGCCGGCAGGGCCACAGTTGGCCACGAACCAGTGGATGCGCCGCGCGGCGATATCGCCGTGGAACGTGCCGGGATCGGCAAGCGCAGCTGCGCGCATGGCTACCCAATCCGCGCGTGTACGCACCGGATTGATTTCGGCCTGCGGGGCCTTTTCGATCACTTGGCCCTCGGTCATGACCGAATCGCCTCTCCCATTTTTGTGTTGATGAAGAGAGGGAGCCTCAACATCGGCCGCTTGGCAATATCTGCACCACCGAGGGCTTGGTCCCGCAAGAAACTGCGAAAAACCGGGCTTGTCACGAAATATCGTTTGTTTATCGCGCCATGTTCGAAAACCGACCATTTGCGCCTATGGTTCGCTGTTCTAGGTTTGATTTAACCAAAAAGGCCCTGTCGCGCGGCGCCTGTTTTTCTTGCGATGGCGGTTTATCCACAGGATAAGTGGCGAAATTTTGCCGGTGCGTTACAGAAGTTGCACTTGCTATTCGGGTCGAGGCGGAGGCCCAATCACACCAGATCAGACCGGTTCGGTTAGAACGCAGGGCCTTGAAAATGCCCCTTTGGGCAAGTGTCGCCCGACACACGAATTATACCCCCTGTTGCAGCATAGTCTCACTTTTGGCAGTTTTTTGCGCTGCACGTTGCGGAGTGCTCATCCGGGACCGGGCTGCAGGTCCGCTTCCATCATGCGTCGCATCTCGAACTTCTGGGCCTTGCCGGTCACCGTCATCGCGAAGCTTTCGACCACGCGGACATGGCGCGGAACCTTGTAGTGCGCGATGCGGCCGCGGCAGTGGGCCAGCACATCGTCGGGGCCAAGCGCTGCCCCGGCGCGGGCGATGACCCACGCGCAGACTTCCTCGCCGTACTTTGCGTCGCTGACGCCGAAGACCTGCGCGTCTGCCACATGCGGGTGCGTCAGCAGAAACTCCTCGATTTCGCGCGGGTAGATGTTCTCGCCGCCGCGGATGATCATGTCCTTGATGCGGCCGGTGATGCGGACATAGCCATTGGCGTCCATCGTCGCGAGATCGCCGGAGTGCATCCAGCCGTCGGCGTCGATCGCCTCGGCGGTCCTGGCCGGATCATCCCAGTAGCCGAGCATGACGGCGTAGCCGCGCGAGCAATATTCGCCTTGCTCGCCGATCGGCAGCGTCTGCCCATCCGGCCCGACAATTTTTGCCTCGGCATGGGGATGAACGCGCCCGACAGTCCCGACGCGTTCCTCCAGCGGATCGTCGGTCGCCGTCTGCGTGGTGAGCGGGCTCGTTTCGGTCATGCCGTAGCCGATGGTGACTTCGCGCATGTTCAGCCGGTCGATCACCTCGCGCATCACGGTGACGGGGCAGGGGGAGCCTGCCATTATGCCGGTCCGCAAGGTGGAAACGTCCGTTGTGTCCAGCGCTGGCTGGCCCAGCACGGCGATGAACATCGTCGGCACGCCGTAGAGCGCAGTGCAGCCTTCTGCTTCGACCGCCTGCAACACGGCTTGTGGATCAAACGCTTCGCCCGGATAGACCATTGCCGCGCCGCTGGTCAGCGCGGCAAGATTGCCCAGCACCATGCCGAAGCAGTGGTATAGGGGCAAGGGAATGCAGATACGGTCTGCGGACGTCAGCGCGATGGTCTGCGCCGTGAAATAGCCGTTGTTGAGGATATTGCGGTGCGTGAGCGTGGCACCCTTGGGAAAGCCGGTGGTGCCGCTGGTGAACTGGATGTTGATCGCATCGTCGGGCCCGAGCGCGCTTTCCGCTTGTACGAGTGCTGCGCCATTGGTTTCGCGCAGCAGCGATGCCCACGGCAGGAAACCCTCGTGCGCGTCCTCGCCGATGGTCACGATGTTGCGCAGGCCGGGTAGCTTTTCCCGCCCGATCTCGCGCAGCATCGCGAGATAATCGCTGGTCTTGAAGCGCGCGGCGGTGACCAGCACGCTGCAGCCGACCTTGTTCAGCGCATACTCGACCTCGCTCACCCGGTAGGCCGGATTGATCGTGACGAGAATCGCGCCGATCCGCGCGGTGGCAAACTGAATCAGCGTCCATTCGGCGCAATTGGGCGCCCAGATGCCCACCCGGTCCCCCCGCTCCACGCCAAGGTGGAGAAGGCCCGTCGCAACCCGGTCGACCACCGCATCAAGCTCCGCCCAGGTCCAGCGCAGACCCTGATGGCGCGAGACGAGGGCGAGGCCATCGGCCCAGCGAGACGCCGCAAAGCGCAACGCCGTGCCGATGGTGGTATCGAGCAGGGGAACCGCAATCGGCCCCCGCGAATAGGCAAGCCCGCTCACCGCAGCGGTCAGAACTTCACGCCGGCCGTCACCCCGTACATCCGCGGGTTGCCGATGTGATTGTAATCGAGGCCAAAGCCCGTGAGATCGATCCGCGAAGTGAAGTAGAACTTGTTGCCAAGATTGCGCGCCCAGGCCGAGAGGCTGTAGCGGCCATCAGAGCTGTTCCAATCGACATGCCCGCCGAACAGCGCGTAGGATTCCTGACGCAGGCGCGGCACGTTGATGTTCTCGAAGAACTGGCTCGACTGGTAGGCCATTTCGGGGTGGACCGAGAAGGCACCGAAGCCGGTCTCCAGCACCGTCCAGTCGAAGCTGGCGTTGAAGGTGAGCGAGGGCGCGTTGGAAAGGCGGTTACCGGCCACATTGAAGCCGCTGACAATGCCTTCCTTGATCTTCGTCGAAAGCAGGCCCAGCCCGGCGTGCAGCGTGAAGGCATCGCTCGGCCGTACTGTCAGCTCTGCCTCGGCGCCGTAAAGCTCGGACTTGGGGATGTTGAGCAATTGCTGCGAGGCATCCTTCGGGTTCACGTTGATAAACTGCTGGTTCTTGTAGGTGTAGTAGAACGCCGCCATGTTGAGCGTCACGCGGCGATCCCAGAACTGGGTCTTGGCGCCGGCTTCGAAGGCGGTCACTTGCTCGGCCTTGGCCACGCCCAGCTCGGTCGGGGTGAAGAACGCCTGTGCGTTGAAGCTCGGCGCGCGGTAGCCCCGGCTCACGCTGGCGTAGAGCAGGTCGCCGCTGGCCAGCTTGTAATCCAGCCCGATCTTGCCCGAGACGTTGTTCTGCTTGAAGCGCAGGTTCGACAGCGGGATGAGATTGGCGACGAAACTGTCGTCCACGCCCAGTGCATCGGAGGAGAATCCGGTCTGCTCGCCGTCGTCATGGGTGTAGCGCAGGCCGCCGCGCAGGGTCAGCGCGTCGGTGAGCTTGTACTTGAGATCGGTATAGAGCGCGAAGCTCTTCTTTACCTGATCGAACTGGTTGCGCACCTTGCAGGCCACCGGCAGCCCGGCGGCGCAGTCGGCCGCGTTGATCACGCCGTCTTCGTTGACGTCGGTATCGTTGAACACTTCGAGCGTGGTCTGGTTATAGACCTTCTCGCGGTTGAAATAGGCGCCGAGGATGAAGTCGAACGGCCCGCCGGTGTTGCTGGTCAGGCGCAGGTCCTGCGCGAACTGGCTGGCCTTGTCGAAGTAGGGCACTTCGAGGTTGCGGGCGGTGATGCCGTCGGTGTCTTCCTTGAAGAACAACGAGCCCTTGTCGTAGCTGGTGATGCTGGTCAGCGCGAGCGTATCCGAAACATCGTAGTTCACGGTGAGCGCGACCGAGGTCGTCACCGCGCGGCGCTTGTCACGCACGTTGGAGGCGATTTCGAACTTGCCGAGACCGGGGCGGTTGACCGCTTCGGGCTGGGCGTAGATGCCGTAGTTCTGCGGGTTCTGGAAACTGTGCGAGGCGCGCAGCGTGATCTTCAGCTTGTCGCTTGGCTCAAGCTTGAGCGTGCCGCGCAGGCCCCATTCATCCGTGCTGGCAAGATCGGGGAAGCCCGGGTTGACGTTCTTGAACCAGCCATCGCCCTTGGAATACGTGCCCGCCACGCGCAGCGCCGCCTTCTCGCCCAGCGGCACGTTGACTGCGCCGTTGAGGTCGACGCGGTTGTAGTTGCCGTATCCGGCGTTGAAGTAGCCGCTGGTTTCACCGAGCTTGGCATCGCGGCTGATGAGGTTGACCGCACCGCCGGTGGTGTTCTTGCCATAGAGCGTGCCCTGCGGCCCGCGCAGCACTTCGACGCGCTCGATATCGTAGAGCGCAATGCCGAGGAACGCGAAGTTGCCCTTGTAGACTTCGTCGTAATACGTCGCGACCGGGCTCGACTGGTTGAGGCTGAAGTCCGACATCGAAACGCCGCGCAGCGCGAAAATCGGGGTGTTATCACCCACGGTCGAGGTCAGCTGGAGGTTCGCCACCTTGTTGACGAGGCTATCGACGCTGGTGATGCGCGACTTGGCCAGCGCATCGCCGCCGATCGCCGAAACCGAGATCGGCACCGACTGGAGGTTTTCCGAACGCTTGGCGGCGGTCACCACGATCTCGCCGCTCGCTTCACCGGCGGTTGCGGCTTCGCTTTGGGCAGCGGCCTGCGGCGCCTGCTGCGCATGGGCCGGTTGCACTGCCAGCAAGGCGGCCAGCGCGGCGCTGGATAGATAAACGGTCCTCATGGTTTTCCCTCGCTTCTTATCAGATTCGTCCAGTTATGCGGATCAATCGTTGTTCGTCTTGGCAAAAGCGGCCACCAGCCGGGCGCGCATTCCTGCCCGCTCGAGGCGCAGTGGATTTTGCCGAAGCCGCCCGATCTCTTCCGCAGTATAAGGTTTGAAGCCCGGCGGAACATGCGCCCGATCAAATCTGTAGATCGTCCAGTTTACGAGATTGGCCAGCCGGTCATCAGGAAGATCCACCGTGGCGACCCCGGGTACGCGGCCAATGAACTCGCGTCCGCCCGGTACACTGAGGAAACGCGCGACAATGCCGCGCATGGGCGGATTGGAATGATCGTCGCCGCTCGCATCGGGGCGGTGGCAACCCTGACACTTCAGTTGGTAGTCGGTGCGCGCCTGATAGGCATCGTGGACACCGGGAATGGCCGCCTCATCCGCCCGCGCTCCTGCAGCCGCCGCCAGCGCGATGCCGAGCGGGAGGGCGAGGAGCAGGGCTAGACGGCCGGGCTTCATTGGCCGCCAGCGCCTGCGTGGAGCTTGCCGACATCCTGCGCGGAAAGGCCTGCTCCGCCTGCGCGCGAGGTGGCGATTTCGGCTTCCGCGAAGGGCTTGAAGGCAGGCCCGGTCTTCGCGATTTCAGTGCCGACATGGTTGAGCACGGCGGCGACCGAGGCATCGTCCAGCGTGGACTGCGCGGGCATCACCCCGGCAAAGGGCTTGCCACCCACCTTGATCGGCCCGCTGATCCCGCGCGTGACGACAAGCGCCAGATAGCGCCGGCCCACATCACTTGCCGCCAGGGTGCGGAAGTCCTCGCCCAGTGGCGGGAAAACGCCGGGCACGCCCGCGCCGGTCTTGGTGTGGCAGGCCGCGCACCTGCCATAGATCGCTACGCCATCTGCTGCGGCGTGCACCGGCAACGTCAGGCCGGCAACCAGCGCGGCTGCTGCAGCCGCAAGGGCGACGGGCGCGGCGAGCCTCACTTGGCCTCCGGCAACGCGACGCCGATGACCGCCGCCACCGAGCAGTTGTAGACCGAGCTCTCCGAACCGAGGCACCAGTTGTAGTCGTTGTTCGACTGCGGGCGGACCTGCGGGCGGTCGCCTTCGTTGCGGTTGCACAGGCACTGCCCGCACGAGGAAGTGCCGCAGCAATCGTTGTAGCTGATGACATAGGCGCGGCCGTCAGCCGGGTTGGTGCACGTGCCGATCCAGGTGATCGGCGACATCTCCGTGCCCGGTGGGCAGGTGTTGACCGAGCCGCCGCAGCACGAGCAGAGGAAGCCGTCGATCGCGCAATAGCGCCAGTAGTCGCACGAGGAGCGGTCGCCCGGATCCTGTTCAAGGCCGGAGATGACGGCAGGCCGGGCAGCGCCCGCGCCGTGCGCGCCGTGCGGGGCTTCCGGTGCAGGCGTTGCCGCGCGCGCAACGGGAAGCAGCGGGATGGAGGCCGCACCGGTCATCCCTGCGCCCAAAAAGGCGAGCAGCGAACGGCGCGAAGTGCCCCGCGCGATTCCGCGCGCGAGGTTTTCAGTGAGCTTGTCGAAACGCGCCATGGGTCAGGCCTCCTGATGATTGTGCGCCTGGCGGCGAGAGAGAAATTCCTGGATCGAGGCGACGCCCCGTTCCTTTGCCTCGAACAGGCTTTCCAGATGTTCGCGGCTATTGATGAGGCCGAGTGAGGCGACGCGGCCTTCCTCGTCGAGCAGTACGGCATAGGGCAACTTCGATACGCCAAAGGCGCGGCCCAGCGCTTCGGACAGAACCATCGGTAGGGCCTCCAGGCCGTGTTCACGCACCATAGCCAGATAGCCGGACTTGCTGCCGTCGCCCGCGACCACGATATCGAGCCAGCCAGCCTCGGCGCGTGCAGCGCTGCGCACCACCGGCAGCAGCGATTTGCACATCGGGCAATCAGGCGAGGCGAAGAACAGCAGCTGGCTGCGGCCATCGCGCGTGCCACCGATGGCCACGCCCGCACCGTTCACGTCCGCCAGCGTCATCGGCGTGGCCTTTTCGCCTAGCGCGACCTTCTGGTGCAACGTAAGCGCGCCTGCCGGGGCAATGCGTTCGTGAAGGATGCCAACCTGCCGCGCGAGCGCCGCGATCAGCAGAGCCTGGACGATAACCGCCGCCCACAGGAGGATCTGGCTTGTCAGCATCATGCTGTGTTCCTGTAACGAGTTGGCCATAGCGGCGCCGGGATCGCGAGAAGTTCGCTGGCGCCAAGGTAGAGTGCAAGGAGCCCTGCCGCCGCGAACGGGGCATCGAGCGAAAGCGGCGCGTCCGGAAACAGGGCAACGCCTGCGGCCAGCAGCGTGAGGCCGCCCGCGCGCAGCACTTGTGCCGTGCTGACGGGTTTGGGGCGGGCGGCAAGATCGCATCCGCAATCGAGCGTTTCGCCGCGGCGGCGGGCAAGGGCGAGGGCATATGTGCCCCATACCAGCGCGGCGATGACCGCGCCTGCAAGGCGCAGCGGCGCTGCCAGCAGGCAGGCGGCGGCCACTAGTTCCAGCGTCCCGGCGAGGACCAGCAGCAGCTGGCCCGGCACCGCGCCGACGCCAACCAGCCGCGCGGTCGCCTCGGCAAGCCGATTACGGGCCAGCGCCTTGTGCAAGGCCGAGGCTGCTAGCAGGCCCACGCAGAACAGGACCAATGCGGCCATCAGGGCACCTGGATCACGATCGGATTGGCCGCGACGGTGGCGCCCAGCGTGCGCACGAAGGAGCCGGTCGCCGCATCGTAGATGTCAATCGCGCCGCCGGCCTGTGCGACCACGAGATGCGGTGTCGCTTCGCGCGTGACGGCAATGGCGACAGACTGGCCCTTCAGCGGGATGCGCAGGGTCCGCGCCTTCTTCGCCGGATCCACGACCCACACTTCGGTGCCGCCGTCCTTGTGGCTGCCTTCCTTGCCATAGGGGCTCATCAGCACATAAAGCTTGCCGGCCGCATCGGCATTGATCACCTGCCAGCCGCCGGGGCGCCATTCGGGCAAGCCGCCATCGGCCGTGCCCACGCTGAACGCGCCGGGCAGGGGCTTGGCCACCGTGCCGGACAGATCGAAGCCCTGGATCATGCCGTGGAAGCTGACGAACCACGCGGTCGTGCCGGCCATGGCGGGGGTGCTGAACAGCGCCTGATGGTCGATATCCTGCACCTTGGCCACCGACTTCGAGGAAGCGGCCGCGCCATTTGCATCGAGCGCCACGCTGAACAGCGAGCCATCGGCGCACAGGCTGGTGAAGCCGCGTTCACCCGTGGGGTAGATCTGCGAACACCCGGGCAAGTCGATCTCGCCGAGCACCTTGCGGGCTTCCAGATCGACCACCGTCACCGATTGTGCGGGGGTGAAATTGGCGACCAGCGCCCACTTGCCGCCGTTGGTGAACTGGAACAGGTGCGGATAGGTCACCGATTGCTGGCGCTTGCCGCCGGGCAGCACGATTTCGCCCTTGGGCTGCAAGGTTGCCGTGTCCCACACGGTGATCGCGTCGGTGCGCTCGCCGCGGGTGAGGCGGGTGTAGAAGGTTTCGGCGGTATAGATCTCGCCCTTGTCCTTCGCGATCAGCACGTTGGCGAACTGCGACGCGCGGACGAGGCCCTTGAGCGGCTGGACCGCATCTGCGGTGTCCACCACGGCGACGCGGCCATCGATGATCGCGTTGAAGTGGAAATCGTGGATCATCACCCAGCTTGCGGGCCACTGCGCGGGAAGCTTCGCGACGCTGGGCAAGCTTTCTTCCGCCAGCGGCTGGGGGAAGCGATTCTCGGCGGCGGATACCGGCGCCGCGGCTGCCAGCAGTGCGGCCGGGACCGCCGTCATGCAAAGCGCCGACGCGAAAATGGATGCGATGGATCGCATTGTAATCCCCTTTCAAAACGGGTGAACCCCGCTTTCCCACTGGCACCGTGGCCCAAACCGCATAAAATTGTCAACTGTCCTAAATCGGACGTTGGACATAATTTGCCGTTACGTTAGGCTCGTGTCTCGCGCGGCGCGCCAACACCGGAGTACGAGATGGATCAGATCCCCAAGCTGGTCACAGACCTGCTGATGCCCGGGCGTGAGGGCGGTTATGCCAAGGGCTATGAAACGCGCGAACTGATCTTGCGCACCGCGCTGCATATCCTGATCGAGGAAGGCTATCGCGCGATGTCGATGCGGCGGATTGCCGCAGCCTGCGGCATGCGCCTCGGCAATCTGACCTATCACTATCCCACGCGCGAAGATCTGGTGCGCGAGCTGCTCAACGCTGTCCTCAGCAGCTATGAAGTGGAGTTTGCCGCGATTGTCGATGCGCCGGGCGTGCCGCTCGAGGAGCGGCTCGCACGGGTGTGCGGGCTGATCATCGAGGATATCGGCAGCAAGAAAACGACACGGCTGTTTCCCGAACTCTGGGCGCTCGCCAATCACGACGCGTTTGTCCACGGGCTCGTCCACGAACTCTATGCCCGCGCCCGAGCGCCGCTGGTCGAGATCATCGCCGAAATGCGCCCGGACCTGCCCGAGGCGGCGCGCTTTGATCTGGCGCTGTTCATATCCGCATCGATGGAAGGCCTCACCGTATTTGCCGGGTACCGCATGCCGTTTGCTGATCGGCTGCCGGCGGTGGAACAAATCGCCATCCGCTCGTTCATCGATATCGTTCGCACTTTCAGCCTTCCTGGCTGAGCGCACAAAGAAGCGGCCCCGGTGCCGCGAGGACACCGGGGCCGCCGTTCGTTGCCAACTCGCGGGGATCAGAGCACGAAGTCAGCAAGGACGAGCGGCGTGGTCCCGGCGAGGCTTATGGCAAAATCGGCGAGGCCGTCGCCATTGGTATCGCCTGAAAGCAGCATCTTCGAGCCGACGATATCGAGGTGCAGTTCGCCCGCAGTGTGGCTGAAGGCATCCGTGCCGATGAACGTGAAGGCCTGATCGCCCGTGGTCATGGTATCGGCGTCGATTGCGCTCAGATCGATCAGGTCGCCTTCGCTATGGTGGAAATCGGTGATCACGTCGGCGGTCTTGAGGCCTTTGCCCGAAAGATCGCCGTCATCGAAGGTGAAGTGGTCGGCACCAAGCCCGCCCGTCACAACGTCCTTGCCGGCACCGCCCGCAATGGTGTCGTCGCCCGTGCCACCGTCGATCTTGTCATTGCCTTCGTTACCCGAGAGCGTGTCATCACCGGCATTGCCCTTGATGCTGTCGTTGCCCCGGCCACCTGCAGCGTGGTCGTCGCCAAGGCCGCCCGACAGATCATCCACGCCGTTGCCGCCGGAAAGGTCGTCGTTGCCGCTGCCGCCGGAAAGCGTGTCGTTGCCGGCATCGCCGGAAAGGGCGTCGTCATTTGCGCCGCCGTTCAGGTGATCGTTACCGCTGCCGCCGTTCAGGTGGTCGTTCCCGCTGCCGCCGTTCAGAACGTCCACGCCCGCGTCGCCCGACAGGATATCATCGTCCGCGCCGCCGTTCAGATGGTCGTTGCCACGGCCGCCGTGGAGGTCGTCGAAGCCCGCGCCGCCCGAGAGGCTGTCATTGCCCAGGTCGCCGGACAGGGTGTCGTCACCGGCATCGCCCGAAAGGCTGTCCTTGCCGCTGCCGCCGTGGATCGTGTCATCGCCGAAGCCGCCGCTGGCGGTATCATCGCCGCTGGTGCCGGTGACGTGGTCGTCATCGTTCCCGTCATGGTCCAGATCATCCGCGCCGCCGTGCTGGTTCAGTTCGGGAATGCCCGGATCATCGGCGCCGTGGTGGCCGCCGCCGGAAACGCCCGTGATCGGGGTCCCGTCGAGCGCGGTGAAGCTGGTCTCCGGCTTGGTGTAGAGCGAGGCATCGTCGGTTGTGTCGAGGGTCTGGTGGAAGACCTGCAAGCGGACGTATTGCGCATACGTCGACGTCAGCGTGACATCGCCCGTTGCCGCATCGAACGACAGGGTCTGGTTGAGCTTGAGGTCTTCGGGCGTGAACGAGCCATCGTCCTGCTGCTCGAACCAGTTTACGGTGCTGCCATCGACAACAAATTTATAAAGATCGGACATTGTGTTATTCCCTCTGCAACAATCCTTGGCGGATGGCGGCTTGTCGAAACAAGTACCTGTGGAAATGAACGGAGGCCCGGGCATGTTTATTCTGGGCGCGGTTGATTTTTCCGCCGTGGATCACTCCATGCAGCGCCGGTTTGCTTGAACGCGCTGGCACCGGAATTTGCAAAATCCGCGTAATTGCCGCGCGTTTGCTGGTTAACGGGCAGGGTGCGAAATGGCTGGAAAAAAGTTTTTTACGACAAATGCAGAATAGACCAGTTTCTGTTTCGTTGACGTAGTGAAGACAGGACTAACGGAATCCGGATGACCACCAGTCACGTTCTTGAAGGCCAGGAGGCGCTGCGCGCCCGCATCGTGGCGTTCCTGCCCCGGCTGCGGCGCTTTTGCCGCGGGCTGGCCGGCGGAGATGTCGATCGCGGTGATGATCTACTGCAAGCGGCGGTTGAACGCGCACTTGCACGGCTCGATCAGTGGCAGGCGGGCACCAGCCTCGAAAACTGGCTGTTCCGGCTGACCACGAACCTGCACATCGACCAGTTCCGCAGCCTCAAGACGCGGGGCATCACGGTCGATATAGAGACGGCATTCGAACTGCCGGGTGAAGACGAGCTGCAACGGCTGGAGTTCCGCTCCGAGCTCGAAGCGGTGCGCGCGGCGCTGACGGCGATGGCGCCAGAACTGAATGCGGTGATGAGCGCAGTGGTGCTCGAAGGGCAAAGCTACCGGGAAGCGGCGGATCTGCTCGGCATCCCGATTGGCACGGTGATGAGCCGGCTCTCGCGGGCGCGGCAGTTTGTCGAAGCCTGGGTGCGGCGCGGACCCGAAAGGATGGTGGCGGCATGACCCCCGATGACGCAATGATTTCCGCATGGCTGGACGGCACGCTGGATGCCGAAGGAGCTCGACACATGACCGATCTTGCAGAGCGTGATGATGCCTTCGCCCGGCGCGTGGAACGCTTGCGCCGTATTGACGATCTCGTGCGCGCGGCGGTTCCGCCCGAACCGGAGATCCCGGCGGACCTGCTCGCACGGCTTGGGCTTGCACCGAGCCCGGCGCGTGCCAGTGTGGTCGATCTGGCCGCCGTGCGGCACCAGCGCGGTTTGCAGAATGCCGCAGCGCCGCGCGCCCCACAGGCTCGCGGCGGGTTCCTCAAACTGGCTGCGCAAGTCGCGCTCGTGGCCGGCCTTGGGCTCGCGGTGGTCACGGTCGTCCGTCCAGGAGGCCAGGCTGTCGATCCGGCCGCAGACTACCGTACCCTCAGTTCCGCACCGGCACCCGCAGCGCGCGAGGCCAATGCGCTCGTCCGCTTCGCGCCTGGCATTGCCGAGGATGAAGCCAGCCGCCTTGCCGCTGCTTCGGGCTTGCAACTGCTTGGCAAGCCCAATCAAGCCGGCGCGTGGAAGGCTGCGGTCGCCCCCGGACGGCGCACGGCCACGCTTGAAGCCTTGCGCTCCGATCCGCGTGTGATCATGGCCGAGCCGCTTGACGGAGCGGGGCAATGAACTGCGGCTTCGCCTTGCGCCTGTTTGCCGGCATGCTGCTCGCGCTGGGCGGCACGGCGGCGGCGGGGGCCGAGGAGGCATCCGCCCCGGCCATGGAAAGCGCTGCGCCTGCCGCGCAACGGGTCATGGTCATGCTGCGGCTTGGCGCGGAACATTTCCGTGCGGGCGGGGACTACGGCGGCGCCTATGGCGATGCGATGGGCGAACAGGCGCGTCTGCGCCTTGCCCGCAGGATTGCGCGCGAGCATGGACTGAGCGTTGTCGAAAGCTGGCCTATGCAGCTCGTCGGTGTCGATTGCATCGTGATGGAAGTGCGCGATGGCCGTTCGCCCGATGCGGTCTCGGCAGAGCTGACCAAGCTGCCCGGGGTGGCATGGTCGCAGCCGCTCAATGAATTCAACATGCAGGGCGCGGCCGCTGCAGCGCAGCCCTACAACGACCGGCTGTCACCGGCGCAGCCGTGGCACCTTGCCCCGCTCCACCGGCTGACCACCGGCAAGGGCGTGACCATCGCCATCATCGACAGCCAGATCGACACCGGTCACCCCGATCTCGCCGGCCAGATCGCGGCCTCGCGCGATTTTGCGGCGCCCGGGCATCCTGCGGCGGAACGCCACGGGACGGGGGTTGCCGGGATCATCGGCGCGCGGCCGGGCAATGGCATGGGCATAGCCGGGGTCGCGCCGGGCGCGCGCATCCTGGGCCTGCGCGCCTGCTGGGAAAGACCCTATGGCGGCATCACCGTGTGCGACACGCTCAGCCTCGCCAAGGCGCTCACCTTTGCCATCGAGAACCGCGCCAATGTGATCAACCTTTCGCTCACCGGCCCGGCCGACCGGCTACTTGGGGGGCTGATCGATCTTGGCCTTGCGCGCGGCATCACGATTGTCGCGGCAGTCGATGCGAAAAACCCGCGCGCCAGCTTCCCGGCCTTCGTCAAGGGCGTGGTTCCGGTCGCAGCAGCGCGCCTGTCTGGTGGCGAGCCGTCCGTCTACATCGCGCCGGGCGAAGACGTGCCGACAACCGAGCCGGACGGAAAATGGAGCGTCGTCAGCGGCAGCTCGTTTGCAGCCGCCCATGTCAGCGGGCTTGCCGCCTTGCTGCGCCAGTTGGCCGGTTCGGGCAAGTCTGCCTCGGCGGCGTCGCTGCTGGGCCCGCGCGGCGTTGTCGACGCCTGCGCGCTGGTCGGCAGGTCCTCGCGGCTTGATGTGCCAGCCTGCGAAGCGGGACGCTGACGCAGTGACTCAAAGCGCCTGCGAAGCGGACGCTGACGCAGCTGTTCAGCTGACACTGCCCTCGAGGATTTGCAGCGTCTTGAGGTCCGAGTGGAAATCGAGCGCATAGTCGCCGCCCTCGCGCCCGATGCCGGAAATGCCGATCCCGCCGAACGGTGCGGTCAGATCGCGGACAAGGAAGGTGTTGACCCACACCGTGCCGCCGCGAACCAGGCGGCCCACGCGCTGCGCGCGTTCTTCGCTGCCGGTGTAGACGATGCCGGACAGGCCATAGGCGGTCGAGTTGGCGAGCATCACGCCTTCCGCTTCGTCCCTGAAGGTCTGGAAGGTGAGCACCGGGCCGAAGACTTCGCTCTGGACCACTTCGCTCTGGTTGTCCTTCGGCTCGATCAGCGTCGGCTCGATCCAGTTTGCGCCCTCTTTCCAGCGCTTGCCTCCGCGCACGATGGTGTCACCTGCGGCGCGCGCGCGGTCGATAAAGCCGAGGACGCGGTCCGCATGAACGGGGTGGATCAGCGCGGACATCGTGGTCGCCGGATCGCGGCTGTCGCCCATCACATGCGCATCGGCATAGGCGTGGAATTTGGCGAGGAACGCGTCTTTCACGCTCTCCTCGACGATGATCCGTGTGCCGGCCATGCAGACCTGCCCGCTATCGTCGAACTGGCCTGCCGCCTTCTTTGCGGCGGCATCGATATCGGCGTCGGCGAATACGAGCAGTGGTGATTTGCCGCCAAGTTCGGCGGTGAAAGGCACGATGTTTTCCGCCGCAGCCTTGCCGATGATCCGTGCGGTGGGGACCGAGCCGGTGAAGCTGATACGCTTGATGCGGGGATTGGACGTGAGCGCATTGCCCAGTTCTGCGCCGAGGCCCTGCACGATGTTGAACACGCCAGCGGGGAAGCCGGCTTCCTCGATCAGGTCAGCCAGCACCGATGCAGACAGCGGAGACCAATCGGCAGGCTTGAGGATCACTGTGTTGCCCGCCGCGAGCGCCGGCGCACACTTCCACGTGGAGAGCATGAATGGCGCATTCCACGGGGTGATGATGAGCGCCGGGCCGGCCGGCATGCGGATCACGCGATTGAGCGTGCCGCGCGAGGACCACACGCGTTCCTCGTGATCGGTCGCGAGATCCGCATAGTTCCGGAAATTGGCCGCGCCGCGCAAGATCACCCTCAGGCGCAGGCTTTCGAGCAGCATGCCCATATCGAGGCACTCGACCATGGCGAGCTTTTCGACATTGGCCTCGATCAGGTCGGCGAGACGGTGGAGATAGGCCCCGCGCTGGGCTGCCGTCAGCGCGGCCCACGCCGGAAATGCTGCACTCGCCGCCTCTGCAGCAAGCGCGGCAGTCTGCGCGTCGCCGCGTGCAACATCTGCCAGCTTGCGCGACCAATCGAACGGGCAGCGCGTTTCGAAGGTTTCAGCCGACGTGACGCGCCGTCCGCCGATGAAATGGTCCGGCGAAACGGAAATGCCGTCGATGTCGATGCGGTCGCGCATGGGGTTCCCGTCAGATGTAGTGCAGGTAGTAGGCGAGCTGTTCCTCGGCCGACTTGCCTTCAAGGATGCGCACTTCCTCGCGTTTGATCGCGATGAAGTTGTCGATCAGGTCCTGCCCGATCGCGGCGGAAAGCACCGTGTCGGCCTCCAGCGCATCGAGCGCGCTGCCGAGATCGTGCGGGGCATGACGATCGGTGCTGATGGTCTCCAGCCCGTCGTTCACTTCTTCCGGCGGAAGCTCATAGCCGCTTTCAAGGCCGAGCAGACCTGCCTGAAGCAGCGCGGCCATCGCGAAATAGGGGCTGGCGGCACAATCAGCCATGCGGTGCTCGATCCGCGCGGCAGAGCCTGTCTCGGCTGACACGCGCACGGTGACGCTGCGATGATCGATACCCCAGTTGGCCCAGTAGCCGGAAAGGCTGGCAGGCTGGAGGCGTGCGTAGCTTTGCGTCAGCGGCGCCATGATTGCGCTGAGCGCCTCATGGTGGTGCAGCATGCCGGCAATGGCGCCCTGCATCGTGGGCGACAGCGTGCCGCTGGCCACGTCGTTGGCAAACACGTTGCCGCCATCGGCCCCGGTGAAGCTGAGGTTGAAATGCAGGCCGCTGCCGCTCTTTTCAGCAAAGGGCTTGGGCAGGAACGAAAGCAGGTAGCCGCGCTTGTAGAGCACCTCGCGCGCCATCTGGCGGAACAGGAACGCGTCGTCCGCCGCTTTCATCGCATCGGCGAAGCGCAAGGTCAGCTCGAACTGCGGGGCGTCGTATTCGGCGTTGATGGATTCAATGGGAATGCCGCAGGCCGCCGCCGTCGCCCATACTTCCTCGATCAGCCCGGCGGGATCGGCAAACGGGCCGGTGCCGTAGACGAAGGCGCCCGGCGTTTCATAGGGCACCCAGCGGCCATCCGCGCCGCGCTGGAAGACATAGGCTTCCATCTCGATACCGACCATCGGATCGAGCCCGCGCGCGCGCCACGCTTCGATGGCGCGGGCCAGCGCCGAGCGGCCGCAGAGGGCGAAGGGTTCGTTCTGGAAGCGCAGCGCGCCGAGCGCGATCTGCGTGTTCGGCTCCCACGAGGGGCGCAAGTCGGCCGGATCGAACGTCACTTCCATGTCCGGCAGGCCAGTCAGCAGGCCGCCGCCCGGTGCCGCCACCAGCGCCTTGTCATACGTTACCGCGAACGTGCCGACACACATGCGCGCATGGCCCTTCGCCGCCTCGCTCATCGGCACATATTTGCCGCGCGCGAGATTGAGCTGGTCGGCAAACAGGATGCGGCAGCGCTCGAAGCCTTCAGTGCGCATTTGCTGGGGTTCGATCTTCGATATGCGGTTCATTTCTCTCCCCTTCAGCGCGCCGTTACGCGCACCGGCAGATGCTTTATGCCGTGAATGAAGTTGCTGCGCAAAAAGGCGTGATCGCTGATCTGCTCGATGCTCGTCAGGCGCTTTGCCAGTTCCTGCATGACGATGGCGACCTCAAGCTTGGCCAGCCACATGCCGAGGCAGATGTGCGGGCCGCCTTGGCCGAACGAGAGGAACGGATTGCGCTCCCGGCCGAGGTCGATGCGGTAGGGATCGGCAATCGCGGTCTCGTCGCGGTTGCCGGCGATGAACCACAGGAGGACCTTGTCGCCCTCGCGCACCTGCTTGTCATGGAACGTGAAATCGCGCGTCGCGGTGCGGCGGAAATGCGTGGTGGGCGAGGCATAGCGGATCATCTCGTCTGCCGCGCCTTCCCAGCTGTGAATGTCGCCGTTTTGCAGCCGCGTCAGCAGCGCGGGATCATTCGCCAGCGCATGGATGGTGGCCGAGATCGAGTAGCGCGTTGTATCGTTGCCCGCAGCCACCAGCAGGCAGAAAAAATTGCGGAACTCGTCGCGCGACATCTGCGCGCCGCTGTTGGTCTTTTCGCGCACGAGATTGAGCACGCCGATCTGTTCGCCTGCGTCCATCCGGTCGAGCAGCTTGTTCGCATAGTCGAACAAGTCCACCGCGGCAGGCGAGCGGAACGGCAGCATGCGGTAGGCATCGCCGTCCAGCTGATCGACCACGAAATCGGTGTAATCGGGGTCAGCGTTGGAAATCAGCGCGTCGCCTTTTTCGACCAGCCACGGCCCGTCTTCCTGCGGCACGCCCATGATCTGTGCGAGCATCTGCATCGGCAGACGCCGGGCAATGCGGTCTACTGCATCGAACTCGCCCTCCTCCAGCGCGACATCGAGCAGCTCGGTCACGATGCTGCGGATCTGGTCTTCGAACTGGGCGACAGTGCCCTTGGCGAAGGCCTTGGACACCAGCGCGCGAAAGCCCCGGTGGTGCGGCGCGTCGGTTTCCTGGAAGGTCTTGCGCGCCTCGACTTCCTCCATGGTCTGGTCTTCCATGCGAATGCCGCGCGCGGAAGACAGCAGATCGGCCTGCCGGTTGAGTTCCAGCAGATCGGCGTGGCGAGTGACCGACCAGAAGCCCTTTTCGCCGCTGCTCATTTCGGACCACGCCATCGGATCCTCGCGGCGCATGCGGGCGAACGTCTCGAACGGCGCGCCATCGTTGAAGGCGTCGAGCGAGGACAGATCGACGCGTGGATCGACCGAGCGCGAGAAGGCAAAGGGCATGGGAACCTCCATTGGGAGTTTCGGGTTATGCGAGAGCGGGGCCGAGGGACTTGGCATAACCGGACAGAGTGCGTTCGGGGCCTTCTTGTCCGCGCGCGGCGGTCCTATTGAGGCGGTGTAGCGCATCACAGGGAGCCGCAGAATGGGTGAGATCGTCGGAGCCGGACTGGTGGCGCATGCCCCGACCATCATGATGTCCGAGGCGGACCGCTATGAGCTCAACGAGGGCAAGGAAATCAGCCTCGTGCCCGGATTGCGGCGCCTGCGAAGCGAAGTGCTCGATGTGCTGAAGCCCGATGTGATCGTCCTGTTCGATACACACTGGTTCACCATCGTCGAATTCTGCATCGCGGCCCACGAGCGGCGCACCGGGCGCTTTACGTCGGACGAATTGCCGCGCGGCATGAAGCAGATTCCCTATGATATTCCGGGCTGCCCAGAACTCGCCCTCGCGATGGCGGAGCGCGCAAGCGAACACGGTGTGCGCACGACCGCGAACGATGATCCGTATTTGCCGATGCACTACCCCACGGTGAACCTTTCCACCTTCCTGCAAGGCGAGGAAAAGTGGATTTCGGTGAGCCATGCCTATTCGGCCGAGCCGCACAATTTCCTCGCCGTCGGCGCCGGCATCGGGCAGGCCATCCGCGAATCCGACAAGCGCGTGGTGCTGATCGCCAGCGGTTCGATGAGCCACCGGTTCTGGCCGTTCGACCAGATCGCGCAGCACGAGGCATCGGACCCCATCCACATTTCCTCAGCCGAAGCGCGCGAGGCCGATCTGGAGCGGCTGCGCTGGTTTGCCGAAGGCAATCACGCGGCGGTGATCGACACCATGCCGGACTACCTCCGCCATGCGCCCGAGGCGCGTTTCGGCCACTACCTGATGATGGCGGCGGCCTGCGGCGGACACGAGTGGAAGGCGAAGGGACGGCAGTTTTCGGACTACGAGAACGCGACCGGCACCAGCCAGGTGCATGTGTGGTTTGATATGTAGGGTGCAAATGTAGGGTGCTGGTCCGCGCGCCCCTGCTTTCGTCATCCCCGCGCAGGCGGGAACCCAGAGCGGCTGGCGCTGTGGGATTAGCGCCGGATCCCCGCCTGCGCGGGGATGACGAAAGGGAAAATCGAACGACGTGTTGCGGCTAGAGCACCTTCGCTTCGATCCACGCGAGGATTTCGGCGCGGCGTGTGCGGTTGTCGAGCACGTCCTCGTCCACGCCCAATTGCCACGCAAGGCCCGCGTTCGCCGGATCAGCCGCCAGCGCCGCAAGCTTGTCGCGGTAGGCCACCAGTTCGGCCATATCTGCGAAGAAGCCCTGCGTTACCATGTCCTCGGCATAGAGCGTGTAGAGCTGCACGAGTTGCGCGAGATCGAATTCCGGATGGTACTGCACCGCCCAGACTTCGCTGTTGCCCAGGGGGATCACCGCCGCCTGGATTTCGCTGTGTGCGTTGGAGGCGAGCAGGGTCGCGCTTTCGGGCAGGCGGATCACTTCGTCGTAATGAATGCAGGGCGCATCGAACACCGCGGCCTTGCCCTTGAACATCGGGTGTGCGCGGCCGGCATCGTTGAGCAGGATCTTGCGCGCGAAACCGACTTCCCGGCCCCTTGGATTGAAGGCGACATCTCCCCCGGCCGCGACGGCAGCGATCTGGAGGCCCCAGCATGAACCGAAGATCGGCAGGCCCGCTTCGGCAGCTTGCTTCAGGAGTTCGATCTGGTTGGTGACCGCAAATTCCTCGTCATAGGCATGAAGCGCCGAGCCGGTGACGACAAAGCCCGCGTAGTCGGCCCAGCTGCGACCGCCCGGGATTGTCTCGCCCTCGTCGGTGCCGTTCAGCACATCAAGCGCGATATCGGGATAATGCGCGGCAATCGCCTCGATGTAGATCTCGCTCGATGTGCGCACGCCGAGTTCATGGGCGCGGGCGCGCTTGGGGGCGGTGTTGCCTTCAAGCAGCAGTAACCGGGGTATCGGGCGGGTCATATCAGGTCCTGAAGATCAATGCGCCGTGGCGGCAAGCCTCGTGCGGAACGCTTGCGGCGAAATGCCGCTCCATCGGTGGAAGGCGCGGGTGAAGTTGCTGTGCTCGGCATAGCCAAGCCTTAGCGCGATCTGCGAGATCGACAAATCGGGGCGCACGCGAAATTCGAACACGGCCTGGCGCATCCGGCATTCATCGAGCACCTGCTGGAACGACGAACCCTGCTCGGTCAACTTGCGGCGCATCGTGCGGCTCGACATGCCCATTTCGCGCGCGAAGCGTTCCTGCTCGATCGCGCAGGAATTGAGATCGCGCAGCACCATCTGGCTGAGCCGGTCGACCAGCGGGGTCTCGCGCCGCTTCATCACGATGGAGCGGGTGAGCTGGCGTACATCGGCCAGTGGCGGATTGGCCTGCGCCGGCAGCGCAAGATCGAGCATCGCGGCAGGGAAGCGGATCTGGTTGGTATCGGCGCCGAACGTGCAGGGCGCGCAGACCACCTTGCCGATATCGCCGCGCATCTCGTGGCTTTCCGCCTCGAATGCGAACTCGATCTTGTCCCAGGCGCCGCCCAAGTGGCTACAGAGCCCGCGTCGCAGGATCTGGCTGACGATGCCCAGCGTGAACATCGCATCATGGTGGCGCGGCCAGATATCGGGATCGAGGATGCGGTAGCTGACAGCTGCCATGTCGTCTTCGAGACCGAGGCGGATATCGGTGCAGTCCTGCAGCAGCGAGAAGTAGTCCACCAGTCGGCGCAGCGCCGAACCGACGCGGCCAGCGGAATTGATCGCATCGCCCAGCGGCCCGAGCGCGGTGAGATCATAACTTCCGCCCGCGAGCCACGGAATCGCCACATCGCGGGTCCGGGCGACGACGTCCTCGGAGAAACGCACGAATTCGGCGAGCGGCATGGATTCCGGCGGCGTGGCTGCGCCCAGCACGGACGGAGCCGCGCGCTCTTCCACAAAGCTTTCCCAGCCGTTCATTGCGGCGGCGCGTACGGTCGCTGGTGCCATGCTGTCTCCCCCGGGGCACACGTGCCAGACGCACTAAGACGTGTTGCCGTGATGAGAGGCTAAGCGATTCGGGGCAAACGGATATTGATCTAAAATATCAAAAAATGATCAAAAAAGTCGTGGGCTGAGGCATGGACGCGGAAGCCGGAATGTCCGATCCTGCCAAGCGGAGCGGGGGGCAGCGTGCGAGGGCGCGCCAGCAACGGGGAGACAGAGTGCAGATGGCGACAATCACGCCCGGACGGCGCGATATCGACGTGAATGGCTGGCCGGCGATCCTGTGTGCGGTGATCCTCGGCACCATCGGCGTGCTGTCGTTCATCATCCAGCCCGGCATCGTGCAGGGCTATGTCACGCAATTGAAGGTTAGCGAAGGGACGGCAGCCACACTTGCAGGCATTGAGATGCTAGGCGTGGCGCTAGCAACAATCTTCATGGCTGTCTGGGGTACGCGGATCAACTGGCGCTGGATCGTCGCTGGCGGGCTTTTCATCTCGGCGGCGGGCGATTTCGCCTCGCTCGGTGCGGGGCTTGGCGGCCCGTTTGAAGTCGCGCGGTTCGTGGCCGGGCTCGGCGAGGGAACGATCACATCGATTAGTTTCACCTTCGTAGGTATCACCATGCGCGCCGAACGCAACCTCGCGCTCTACCTAACGCTGCTGCTGACTTACGGCGCGTTTGGCCTGTGGTATCTGCCTGATTTCCTGAGAAGCCACGGCGTTGATGGGATGTTTATCGGTTTTGCCGTGCTTACTTTGACTTCGCTAGCCACTCTGCCGTTGTTGCCGCATGCATATTCTGCCGAGGAAATGGTCAATCCCGAAGCACGACAGTTAAGTGTCCCTCTGCTGGCTGTAGCGTTGACGGGTGTGCTTTCATACAATCTTGCGCAGGGCATTGCGTGGGCCACTTTGAATCTCGTCGGTATCGGAGCCGGTATTCCAGACCAGTCGGTGACAAACGCTCTTTCGCTATCTCAATTATTTGCGGTCTGTGGCGCGCTGGCCTCGGTGTTCCTGGCGGGCCATATCAGCCGCAATGGTGCGATTGCCTTCGGCATCCTCGCGGGGGCGGCAAGCATCGCGCTGCTGGTCGGCAAGCCCAGCCTCACGCTGTTCGTGGTCGGCGTTTGCGGGTTCAATGTGCTGTGGAACTTTGTTCTGCCCTTCATCCTTGGCCGCGTCTGCGATTTCGATGAGAGCGGGCGGATGATGTCGTTCGCGATCATGATGCAGATGATCGGCCTTGGCGGAGGGCCTCTGATCGCAGGCCAGCTGCTTGACGGCACGGGCTACCGTTCGGCAGAGTTGCTGTGCGTGGCGCTGTTCGTCGTGAGCTACGTGCTGCTGCTTGTTCCCATCCGCAAGCACCAGGCGCTATCCGCCGCGCCTGCCGCCTGATTAATCTCGAGAGGAGCATCCGTGTTTGAAACCGTGCCAGCGGGCACCGGCCTCGCTGTTCTGAACCCCGCCACCGGCGCGGTGATCGCCACCGTGCGCGAATATGCGCCCGCCGAAATCGCCGCGATCATCGAAGCCGCCGATGCGGCGCGCCCTGCGTGGGCGGCTGAAACCGCCAAGGCGCGCGCGGCGGTGCTGCGGCGCTGGTACGGCCTCATCATGGAGCGGCAGGAGGAACTGGCCGCGCTCATCACCGCCGAATGCGGCAAGCCGCTGGCCGAAGCGCGCGGCGAAGTAGCCTATGGCGCGTCGTTCATCGAATGGTTCGCCGAGGAAGCCAAGCGCGCTTATGGCGAGACGGTGCCGACCTTCGCAGCCGGCAAGCGCGTGCTCACGATCAAGCAGCCCGTGGGCACCTGCGCGGCGATCACGCCGTGGAACTTCCCCATCGCCATGATCACGCGCAAGGTCGGTCCGGCGCTGGCGGCGGGCTGCTCGATCGTGGTCAAGCCTGCCGAGGCAACCCCGCTTTCGGCGCTCGCGCTCGAGACGCTGGCGCGCGAGGCGGGCCTGCCGGCGGACCTCTTCCGCGTCACTCCGTCGAACGATCCGGCAGCGGTCGGCAGCCTGTTTTGTGCGCATCCCAAGGTGCGCAAGCTCAGCTTCACCGGATCGACCCGCGTGGGCAAGATCCTGATGGCACAGGCCGCGCAGAACGTGACGCGCCTCAGCCTCGAACTCGGCGGCAACGCGCCGTTCATCGTGTTCGACGATGCCGATCTCGATGCGGCCGCCGATGGCCTGATGGCCTCCAAGTTCCGCAATGCCGGGCAAACCTGCGTCTGCGCCAACCGCGTGCTGGTGCAGGACGGCATCTATGATGCTTTCGTCGAACGCGTGCGCGCCAAGGTGGCGGCGCTGGTTGTCGGTGACGGCGCAGCGCCGGGCACCACGATCGGCCCGCTTATCAACGCGGCGGCGGTCGACAAGGTCGAGAGCCTTGTCGCGGATGCGCTCGCTGGCGGAGCCACTGCGCTGCTGGGCGGCAACCGCTCGAACGCCGGGGCCGGGTTCTTCGAACCGACGGTGCTGACGGGCGTGCGCGGCGACATGGCGATTGCCACGTCGGAAATCTTCGGACCCGTGGTGCCGGTGATCCGCTTCGCCGACGAGGATGAAGCGGTGGGCCTTGCCAACGACACGCCCTATGGCCTCGCCGCCTATTTCTACGCGCGTGATCTGGGCCGGGTGTGGCGAGTCATGGAAGCGCTCGAATACGGCATGGTCGGTGTCAACGACGGCATCCTCTCCACCGAAGTCGCGCCGTTTGGCGGCATCAAGCAATCGGGGCTCGGCCGCGAAGGCTCGCGCCACGGCCTCGATGAATATCTCGAACTCAAATACTGCCTTATGGGGGGAATTGGCCGATGACCAACAACGCAGACCTGATGGCCCGCCGCGAAGCCGCCGTGCCGCGCGGGGTCGCCTCGATCCACTCGCGCTTTTTCGAGCGCGGCGTGAATGCCGAAGCCTTCGATGCCGAAGGCAACCGCTACATCGATTTCGCGACCGGCATCGCGGTGTGCAACACCGGCCATTCGGACCCGCGCATTGTCGAAGCGGTGAAGCGCCAGCTCGACCAGTTCTCGCACTGCTCGTTTCAGGTGACGCCTTACGAGAGCTACATCGCGCTGGCCGAACAGCTCAATGCAGCAGCCCCTATCGAAGGGCCGGTCAAGACAGTGTTCCTGACCACGGGCGCCGAGGCGCTTGAAAACGCGGTGAAGATCGCGCGCATGTCAACTGGGCGGCGCGGGATCATCACCTTTCAGGGTGGCTACCATGGCCGCACGCTGCTCACGCTGGCGATGACCGGCAAGGTGCTCCCCTACAAGGCCGGGTTCGGCCCGCTGCCGGGCGATGTGTTCCACACCCGCTTCCCGATCTCCTATCACGGCTTTGACGAAACCCAGGCCGTCGCGGCACTGGAAGCCGTGTTTGCTTCGACCATCGAGCCTTCGGCCGTCGCGGCCATCGTGATCGAACCGGTGCTGGGCGAGGGCGGGTTCTACACCGCATCCTACGCTTTCTTCCGCGCGCTGCGGACCATTTGCGACAAGCATGGCATCCTGCTGATCGCCGATGAGGTCCAGTCGGGGTTTGCACGGACGGGCCGCATGTTCGCGATGGACTGGGTGCGCGAAGCGACCGGCGTGACGCCCGATATCATGACCATCGCCAAGGCCATGGCTGGCGGCTTCCCGATCTCGGGCGTGATGGGCCGTGCGGATCTGATGGACGCGCCCGATGCCGGCGGGCTCGGCGGCACGTATGGCGGTTCGCCGCTGGGCTGCGTGGCGGGCCTCGAAGTGCTCAAGATCATTGCCGAGGACAATCTGTGCGAGCGCGCCGTCACCATCGGCAATACGATCAAGGGCACGCTGCGCGCGTTGCAGCAGGGCGGCATGCGCGTGATCGGCGATGTGCGCGGGCCCGGCGCGATGGTGGCGATGGAACTGGTCCATGACGGCGATGCAGACCGTCCGAACCCGGAACTCACCAAGGCCATCGTGCAGGAAGGCGCGAAAGACGGGCTGCTGCTGCTGTCGTGCGGGATGCGCGGCAATGTCGTGCGCTTCCTGCCCGCGCTGACCATGCCGGACGACCTGCTGGATGAAGCGATGGACCGGCTCACCGGCCTCATGCGCCGCGTTGCGGGCTAGCTGCCGCGCGGCGCCTCGCGCGTGCGGTAGCGCCCGGGCGAGACGCCGAAATGCCGGGTGAAGGCGCGGGTAAAGCTCGCGCTTTCGGCGAAACCTGCGGCGAGCGCGATGGCGCTCACGTTGCGGCGGCTGGTGCGCAGCAATCGCGCCGCCGTCTCCATGCGGTGTGCGGCTACCAGCGCGCGCCAACCAGTGCCTTCCGCTGCCAGGCGGCGGTGCAGCGTGGGCACAGAAAGCTCCAGCCTTGCAGCCACTGCGCCGAGTGTGGGCGGCGCATCGATTGGCGCATCCTCGATCATGGCCTTGACTGCATCGGATAGCGAA
>CANCET010000013.1 GCA_947375105.1 Sphingomonadaceae bacterium | reverse complement strand
CTGCGCAACTCAGCACACCGAGCTCCCGGGTACGGTGTGCCTACTTCCCCCCTTTTTATCGGCGCGGCTCCATTGGCTTGGACTGTGTATCAAAGGGTACATGGGTAGCAGGACCGCTGGGTCATCAGGATGCCCTCAGGCGCTGGCCTGTCGGTTGATAGTTATGCAGATTGCCACCGACTCCCGGCGGCGCGTGGGGCTCGATACCCCCGCGCCGCCGATTGCGGCCCAAGCACAAAGAAGGCCCCGGCAGATCGCTCTGCCGGGGCCTTGTTCAATCGGAATAAGGTGTTCAATCCTCGTCGATGTCGGGAGCGCTGTCGCCGGAATTCCCACGGCCCTTGGTCAGAAAATCGACCTTGTCGGCGATGATCTCGCAGCCGTAGCGCTTGGTGCCGTCCTGGTCTTCCCACTGGGTGTAGTGGATGCGCCCTTCGACCGTGACCAGCTGGCCCTTGCTGCAGAACTTGGCGACGTTCTGGCCGAGGCCATTGAAGCAGGTGATCCGGTGAAATTCGCTGTCCTTGGCAGTGTAACCGTTCTCATCCTTGTAGGTCTTGCCGTCCTTGCGGGCGGGCCGGTCGGTCAAGACCGAGAGGCTGGTGATGCTGGTCCCACCGGTGGTGGTGCGGGTTTCGGGCCCCTGGGCAATGCGGCCGACGAGGATAACGAGATTGGTCATGGAACTTCTCCTGAACGCGCAGGTCCGGGGCCATCCCGGCTGCGAACTGACCGTCAGAAGGGGGCGGCAGACGCTCGCACCGGAGGGGAACCTCGATCAGGACGGGTGGTGCGGGTAGCCCGGCAAAGCCGGGCAACACGGCCGGCCGGATCGGGGTTGCGAGGGGCTGACGGCGGCTTCAGGGAGGGGTTCGCGAAGAGCCGGATGGTCCCGGGCCTAAGCCGATCTGGGATCCCGCCATTTCGTGGCATTTCGCGGCTTTGACTGGCCCTGAACTTGCCCCACTATCGGGCCTCGCATCTCACGTCGGTGGTGCGTTGTCGCCCGCACAGGGCAAGAATTCTAACACAGGAAGCCGGGCGCCAATGCTCGGGTTCTCGGGTGTTTCCAAAGGCCGTGCCCACCCTGTGCCCTGTCAGCATCAACCTTGCGCAATGGTCGTTTGTAGGGAGCCATGACCGGAATCGAAGACCGGCCACTAGGGGCTTCAGCGCCATGGTAATCCGGGACGGAAAAAGTGGCAGCGGATGTCATCATCGACCCGAAATGCGCCATGCGCATCGGATCGCGCCGCCGATCATGGCATCGGCGCGCCCCGGCTGGCGACAAGCACGTCATACCATTCCGACCGTGTCCAGCGGACTTGGATCGCATCGGCGGCATCGGCGATGCGCGCCGGTGTTTGTGATCCGACAATGGGAATCGGGCGTGCTGGATGGGCCATGATCCAACTGATGGCCGCTGCGGCGCGCGACACATCCTGCGCCTGTGCTACGATATCGAGTGCGGCCGCGACAGCGACCTCGCGGGGTGTTTCGGGCTGGACAATCCGTCCTCCGCCCAGTGGCGACCAGGCCATGACGGCGATGTCTGCCCCACAGGCAAGGTCGAGCGTCCCATCGGTCATGCTGTCTAGCGTGAGCGCCGAAAATTCAGGCTGGGTACTGGCGAGGGGAACCGTGAGATGCTCGAGAAACGCGCGCGTCTGTGCGGGCGTGTGGTTGGAGATGCCGACCGCGCGCACTTTGCCAGATAACACCATTTGGTCCAGTGTCGCCGCCACTTCAGCCGGATGGGCCAGCAGATCGGGCCGGTGGACCTGCCACAGATCAAGCTGCTCGATGCCCAGCCGCGCGAGGGACTCGTCGAGCGATGCCATCATCGCGGCCGGGCTGCTGTCATAGGGAATGCCGGGAATGATGCCGCCTTTCGATGCCAGCACCACCTGCGCGCGCAGATCGGGCACTTCGTTAAAAACCTGGCCCAACAGGGCTTCCGACGATCCGAAACCGGCGGTGTCGATCCCGTATATGGCGGCGGTGTCGAGAAAGGTCATGCCTGCATCGACCGCCGCTTCCACCGCCGCGATCGCCGGACGCAACTCACCTTGAAAGCGCCACATACCCCAGGCGATCGGGCTCACAATCACGTCGGACTTGCCGAGCGCGCGCGGGCCTGCCGCAGTCAATTGCAATATTGGGCCCTTGTTTTCCATCGTATTCCCCTGAAGCAGAAAGTGGTGTCGAAGTTTCGAAGTTGGCAATGCCGCAACGGCAGTGAGGGCCAGTCTCTGCTAACGCGCCAACCAGCCGCCATCGACGGCAAGCACATGTCCGTTGATGTAGTCCGCAGCCGAGGACGCGAGGAAGACTGCCGCACCACCGATATCTGCGGGCCGGCCCCAACGGCCCGCGGGAATGCGCTCGACAATCTGACGGCTGCGCGTCGGATCCGCTTGAAGCGCGGCGGTGTTGGCTGTGGCGATATAGCCCGGCGCGATGGCATTGACGTTGACGCCTTGGGCCGCCCACTCGTTGGCCAGCGCACGGGTCAATCCTGCGACGCCAGACTTTGCTGCCGTATATCCTGGCACGCGGACGCCGCCTTGAAAGCTCAGCATCGAGGCGATGTTGATGATCTTGCCCGACCCGCGGGCCAGCATCGGTCGCGCCACCGCCTGAGTCAGAAAGAACAATGTCTTGAGGTTGGTGTTCTGGACTGCATCCCAGTCGGCTTCGGTCATGTCGATGGCGTCGGCCCGGCGAATGATTCCAGCGTTGTTGACGAGAATATCGATGGTCCCGAATGTCGCCAGTGCTGTTGCCACTGCGCCAGGCACGGAGGCTGTTGTAGACAGGTCAGCGTGTACATCGAGCCAGCGCCGCCCAAGCGCCCGCACTCGCGCACCGGTCGCATCGGCGGCGCTGCGCCCGACCGTGGCTATGTCGGCGCCCGCCGCTGCGAGCGCGAGCGCCACGGCTTGTCCGATCCCGCTGTTGGCGCCAGTGACAAGCGCAACTGTTCCGCTCAGATCGAACATCATTTGATCTGACAGATATCGAGTACGTTCATGTCCGAGTAGTCGAGATTCTCGCCACCCATCGCCCAGATGAACGTATAGGCACTTGTCCCAGAGCCCATGTGAATCGACCATGGCGGTGAAATCACGGCTTCGTCGTTACCGACCAGAATGTGCCGCATCGCGTCGGGCTGCCCCATATAGTGGAACACCCGATCTTCGACACCGAGACCGGTGTAGAGATACACTTCACTGCGCCGCTCATGAACATGGGGTGGCATGGTGTTCCAGACGCTGCCGGGTTCAAGAATGGTCAGCCCCATCACCAGCTGCGCCGAAACGCAAGTGCCGGGAATAATCAGCTGATAGATCGACCGGGCGTTGGAGTTCTCAAGGCTGCCGCGCTGCATCGGCTTGACCTCGGCAATGGTGATCTTGCGGATTGGAAACGCCCGGTGCGCGGGCAATGAAACGAGATAGAAGCGCGCTGCCGCGCCTTCAAACCGCACGTCGGAACTGCCCATCGGCACATAGAGGCAATCCCGCGGAGCCATGTCAAAACGCTGTCCGTCCACCGTGACAACTCCGGCTGCGCCGACGTTTACGACCCCGAGTTCCCGACGTTCCAACAGCGGATGGCCGGCAGCGCTTTCGGGCTCGGTCTGGCACGGCAACGCCAGCGTGCGCCCATCGGGCACGGCCCCTCCAAGGATGAAACGCTCGCCGTGCGAATAGACCAGCCGGATCTCGCCGGGCGCAAAAAGGCCGTCGGCAAGGTAGCGATCGCGCAACGCGTCATTGCTCGCACCGACCATCATGTCGGGATGCGTTGCGTAGAAGGTCTTGGCAAACATGGTAGGCTCCTTCGGCGGCATGCCCCCGGCGCAGAATGTCGGCGTCGGTCAGTGAAAACGTTGCATTCCATGTCAGAGAAATCGGCAAATCACTCGTCTCACTCAGACAATCCAGACTGCAGAAACTGCGTTATTATTCTTATATAATAATATGTTAAGTATGAACCGCCATAGCGTGCACTGGCTGTCGTAACACGCAGCCTTGTGAATGGCAACGTTTTCACATATTGCGTCATTGGAGCTGGCCATAGCCGGTGTTGGTGGGGGGCATTGGTCATGCGCGATCGGTCGGTCGGTGGCGGGGAAACCAGCCCGGGACGCTACCGATGGGTGATTGTCGCGCTGCTGTTTGCCGCGACCGCAATCAACTACATCGATCGCCAAATGCTCGGCGTTCTCAAGCCGACGTTGCAGGCCGACATGGGCTGGAACGAAGCCGCTTTCGCGCGCATCGTCTTCTGGTTCCAGTTTGCCTACGCAGTTGGCTATGTCACCTTTGGCCGCGTGGTTGACCGCGTCGGCGCGCGGCTCGGCTATCTGGTGGCGATTGTCATCTGGACGCTGTCGCATATGGCCCACGGCCTGGCGGGGTCGGTCGGCCAATTCGCGCTGGCGCGCGTCGGGCTCGGCATCGGCGAATCGGGGAGTTTTCCCGCCGGCATCAAGGCGGTCACCGAATGGTTCCCGCAGCGCGAACGCGCTTTTGCCATCGGATTGTTCAATGCCGGTTCCAATGTCGGCGCGATTATCACGCCGCTGCTCGTCCCGGCCATCGTCCTGCTGTTTGACTGGCGCATGGCGTTCTTCCTGACCGGCGGTTTCGGTCTTGTCTGGGCGGCCGCGTGGTGGGCGATCTACCGCAGCCCGGACGACAACAAGTCGGTGTCGGCGCGCGAGCTTGACTACATCCGGCAGGACCTGCCCGATAGCTCGGCACAGATGCCATGGGGCAGCGTTCTGGTCCGGCGCGAAACCTGGGCTTATGCTCTGGGCAAATTCTTCATCGATCCGATCTGGTGGTTTTTCCTGTTCTGGCTGCCCGGCTATCTGTTTGAACGCTACCAACTGGACCTCAAGAGCTTCGGCTTGCCGCTTGCCGCGATTTATCTGATTTCAGACTTTGGCAGCGTCGGCGGCGGCTGGTTCTCATCGCGATTGATCCGCGCTGGCCTCAGCGTGAACCTTGCCCGCAAGCTGACAATGCTGGTCAGCGCCGGCATGGTAGCACCGATCTGGTTTGCGCAGGATGTAAGCAATCTCTGGGGTGCGGTCTTGCTGATCGGGCTGGCGGCCGCAGGCCATCAGGCGTTCTCGGCCAATTTGATGACCTTGCCGTCCGACTTGTTTCCGCAGAACGCGGTGGGCTCGGTAGTTGGCATTGGCGGCACGCTCGGTGCCATCGGCGGCATGGGCATGGCTCTGTTCACCGGCCACATCCTCGAAACAACGCATGGTTACGCGCTCTTGTTCGCTATTTGCGCGAGTGCCTATTTTGTCGCATTGGTGGCCATACAGCTTCTGTCGCCGCGCCTCGCCCGCGTCGACACGGCCTGAATGCCGCCCTCGCTTCAAAGGTAGATTTGCGCTTGGCCAGCCCAACGATCGTCGAAGTTGCCCAACGCGCCGGGGTTTCGATCTCGACAGTGTCGCGGTGCCTCAACCATCCCGACAAAGTGGGAAAAAAGACGCTGCAGCGCGTCCGGAAGGTGATCGACGAAGTAAACTTCAGTCCCAATGCGCTGGCGCAGAGCTTCCGGCGCGGCAAGACCAATATCATCCTCGTGGTCGTTCACGAGATCGGCAGCGGGCTGCTGTCCGAGGTTGTCGGCGGCATCCGCAGCGTACTCGACGGCCGCTATGCGGTGATTCTGACCGAGTCGCGCCCCGATGCAGCCCAACCGGCCAACTTCATCGAAATGCTCGTCGCCAAGCAGGTCGAAGGGGTGATCCTGCTGTGTTCGGTGCCGCCGTTCAGCCGCAAGATCATCGAGCTGAACAAGGCGCGCAACTTGCCTATCGTCATTGGCCTCGAACCGCTGAGCGATGAACTGCGGAAATTGCCCAGCGTCCACATCGACAATTTTGCCGCCGCCAGCGAGGCCACGGCCTATCTGATCGGGCTTGGCCATCATCGTATCGCCTTCGTATCGGGACCGCGGCAGTCTTATGTCACGCTGGACCGCGAGCGCGGCTTCATGGCCGCAATGGCCGATGCCGGGCTCGACGGTTCGCATGTCCACTACGCCGACCTTAGCGTCAACGGCGGCATCAACGCTGCGAACGACATTCTGACCGGCGCACCGCCCAGTGCCATTTTCTGCGCCAATGACGACATGGCCCTTGGCGTCATGAGCGCGGCAGCCCGGCGCGGCCTTGCCATACCGGGCGCGCTGTCGGTGCTCGGCTTCGATGACATGCGCTATGCTGCGATAGCCAATCCGCCCTTGTCGACGGTGGCGCAGCCCGCCCGCGAGATCGGCATCCATGCCGCACGGCGCTTGCTCGACGCGATCGACAACCCCGACGAACCCGGCCGCCAGACTGAAATCTTGCAGCACCGGCTGGTGATCCGCAGCTCGACGGGGCGCGGGCCGGGCTGATCCAGCGGTGCGCGCGGCCCTGTTCACGGTCTGGCTGCCGCGGACTTTCGGCACGCTCGACCGGCGCAGCGCCGCAAGCCAGCCCGCTCGCGTTGTCAATGTCCGGACTGATAGCCCCGTGTCAGTGTCGGCAACCGGATCAAGCGGCTGCCCGAGGTCAGATAAAGCGTATCGCGCGCCGGTCCGCCGAAAGCGACATTGGCAACCGCGCCGTCGACCCGGATAAAGCCGATCTCGCGGCCATCGGCGGCAAGCACATAGACACCGCCGGGGCCGGTGGCGAAGAGGTTGCCGTTGATGTCGGGCTTGAGGCCGTCAGGCAGACCGGGGTTCGCGTCGCCGACGTGGGCCGTGACGTCCTTGAGGATGCGGCCGTTTGAAATGCTGCCGTCTGCCGCGCGGTCATAGACCATCCAGACGGCGTGCCCCGGATCGCTGTTGGCGACATAAAGCCGGGTTTCATCCGGTGACAGCGCAATACCGTTGGGGCGCGCGAGCGACCCGTCGATCAGGGTGACCTGGCCGCCGGGCGCGCGCCGGTAGACACCGTTGACCGGCTGCTCCTTGAGCGGTGAGGCATCCCCCCTGACGAAGGCGTAGGGCGGATCGGTGAAGTACAGGTCGCCCGATCTGGCCAGCACTACGTCATTCGGACTCGAAAGGCGTTTCCCGGCGAAGCGGTCGGCCAGCGTCGTGCGCATGCCGGACGCCAGATCGATCTGCACGATCGCACGGTGGCCGTGATCGGCCGCAATGATCGCACCGGCGGTCGCGGCAGCGATCAGGCCGTTGGTGCCGGGCTCGCGCAGTTCGGGGCCCGACTGGCCGCCCGAAGGGTTGAGAAACGCGGTCACGCCCGCGCTGGCATCCCAGCGATAGGCGATGTTGGCCGGCACATCAGAAAACAGCAGATAGCCGCCGCCTGGGGACGCAGCATCGGGAATCCATACCGGCCCCTCGGACCATTTGAAGCCGCCGGCGAGCGTTTCGGCGGCGGCAGCCGGCGCGATCAGCCGAGCAAGCGCTGCGTCCCGAGGCTCGATTGTCACGACGGCTGCGGCTTGAACACGATGCGGCGCCGGAATGCTGCCGTGGGTCAAGCGTTCATGGAAGATGTTCCAGTCCGACCGGCCGCGTGCCTGCATCGGTCCCGAAAGCAGCGCCGCTGTGTGCGGCAGGACCATGCCCATCCGAACATGGTAATGGTTGTAGCCGATGCTCCACGTGTCGAGCAGTTCAGCTGATGTTCGGTCGTTGGAACAGGTGCCCTGCATGCTTCTGCTGCGCATCTGCAAGGCCAACAGTTCCATTGTCGCCACATAGCGCGTGCGGTTCTCGCCGTAGATGTCGATGCCCTGGTTCCACGCCACCTCCGCCGCTTGCAGCGCCGATGCCATGCCGAACTGCGCGTGATGATTGTTGTCGCGGCAGCTTTCCTGCGTCAGACCATCGACCCATTTCGCTGGGTGATACCATCGTTCATCAACGCTCTGGACGGCACCCAGCAGCGGCACCCCGGTGTCGGTCACAAGGTGGAAATAGGCCGGAGCACGGGCCCGCATGCGTGCGACACCGATTTCAAACATCGCGGCGTCATCGTTGAACACCGCGATCGACATCAAGGCCGATATCTGGGTCAGATCCACGTTACCGTTCCAGCGGCTCGCGGTCGCCAGTTGCGGATAGAAGGCCCGGCGAAACATTTCCTGCATGCGCGCCACATCGACCGGAGCCCAGCACGCACACCCCCGCATGATCTCTGCGGCCTGCGCGAGCGGCACACCGATCCAGCCCGCGACAAGTTTGTCCTGATCGGTGCCGCCAACAAAACCGTCAAGCCGCGACCAACGATCAAGCGACGCAACAGCCTGATGCGCATACAGCAGGTTACCGGTATAGGCCCAGGCCAGCGCATTGGCATACGTACGCTGCGCCGCATCGCGGGCCACCTCGGAATCGCGGCTCGATTTTGTGGAATCGATTTGCCGCGGCGCAGCGGTCGTTGGTGTCGCCAGCGCGCGCACCGGCTCGAACGCCGCCGCCCATGGCTGCTCGCCGCTGGACAGGCGCTCACGGACAAACGCCAGATCGTGCGCGTTGTTCAGCGCCCCCGGGTGAACGAATTCACGCGCCCCCGCGCTTGCCATGTTCATTGCGAGCAAACATGCGCCGACGACGATCGTCAGCCAGCGCAGTTCAATGCGCTTCATCGGCTTCCAGCATGCGACGCTGTGTTTCCAGCCATGCGGCAAACGCGACCCGGGTGGTTATCGCGCCGTTGCCATTGGCTTCCTGTTGCCAGCGCGCGGCAAAGGCATAGTCGATGGCTTGCGCATCCTTGAAGACGACAAAGTGGCTGAAGCCGTCATCACCGTCGGCCATGCGCACCGCATCAAGCCGATAGAACACCGCGAGCCCGAGCAAGTCGCGGGCCAAGCTCTGCTTGCCCCAGGTCGCGATATAGCCCCAGCGTGCTTTCGGGTTCGCCGCTGCCCGAAACACCTCTGTATCCGGGTTCTTGATGAGGCCGGTGACCATTTCGGGGGACTTGCCATCGACACGGGCATGGACGCGCGTGACGGACGTACCGGCAGCAATCGTGTAGCGCGTGGTCAGCGTCGCGCTGTCTGCGCCAAAGCCCGCCGAAGTCACGGTGAATGCGGCCCGGCGCGGGCCTGCCTCTGCAATATTCACCGTAATGGTCGATTTGCCGATTTGCTGCGCCTTCCCGTCGCGCAACACCCCGATGCTGCCGAGCCCGAGTGACGGCCCGACATGGAAGATGTCCATCCCCCAGTCTGCCATGTCGTGATAGGAATGAGGGCCAATGCCCGCCGTTTGCATGATGGGCGCGGGCAAGCGCTTGCCGAAAATGTCCACGGCATTGCGCTCGTCGAGGTAGAGCCGATAGGCGACGCGATCGGACTCCCAGCCAATGCCCTCCGACGGGAACAGACCGTCGTGGATGACATGATCGGCGGGAACCGTGAAATTGGTGACACCACGCACTTCGCCGCCAGTCAGCACGTCATCAACACGCGCACCACCGAACCGCACCATCAGCGAAGCCTGCGCTGTACCGCTATCGGCAGCATTGGCTGAAGCGGCGAGCATCAGGGCCAGCAGGGCGGCACTAGCGCGGTGCATCAACGGGGTGCCTCCGGTGCGAGATCGGCGACGGCTCCGGCCGCAAGCAGGAACCCGCCGACGCCGTAGATCTGCGTGTCCTCATAGCTGTTGAGTTCGGGACGATCACTGATCGGCTGGACCCAGCCGAGCTTGCCATTGGGGTGCACCGCGCGAACCAGCGCCTGCCAGCCGAGGCGAACGTTCGGTGTGTAGACTTTGGCATCGAGCAGACCGGCGCGAATGCCCCAGGCCAAACCATAGACATAAAATGCCGTACCGCTCGATTCAGGCAGCGCCTTGGCCGGATCGCCGAGCAGGCTCGGGTTCCAATAGCCGTCGGGCCGTTGCAGCGTGATCAGCCGCGCGGCCATGGTGCGGAACTGCGCTTCAAAGCGTGGCCGCTCGGGATCATTGGCGGGGAGTATCTGCAGGATATTCGCAAGGCCTGCGAAGACCCAGCCGTTGCCGCGGCTCCAGAAGATCTTCTCGCCATTCGGACCACGCCGGTCGAAAAAGCGGCTATCGCGGAAGTAGAGCTTTTCCACCGGGTCGAACAGGAAATCAGTCGCTGCCCAGAACTCCCGAGTGGCGTAGGCGGCGTAGCGCGGGTCGCCGGTCGCGGCGGTCATGCCATAAAATCCAGCAGGCGACATGAATAGCGCGTCGCACCAGCACCAGCGATCAAAGCATAGCGGGTCTCCGGCACCGGCCGGGCGCTCGACAAATGCGAGGCCTGCGCCTGGCGGATTGGCGACGATCAGGTCGAGGGACTGCCGCATCGGCGCGTAGGCTGCAGCGCCCGCACCATTGCGGGCCGCCCACAGATAGCTTTGCCCAACGAGGTGGTCATCGGCGTGATACAACCTCCGTCCGAGCTGCCAGTTGTTCGAAGCGCCCCGCGCCATTAGGAAGTCACGGTAGCGCGGTTGCCCGCTGCGCGCGGCAAGATGTGTCAGCGCGAAAAAGTAGGTGCCTTGGACCCAGCCCTTTGGATCGACTGAATCCTGCGCGTTTCGCGGATGCACCTCGTTCGCGGCGAGCATCGCAAGTTGATTGTCGGCCACTCTCTCGGCGAGCGTGATGATTTCGCGATAAGTCGCGGGCACCGGTTTCGCCACGCTCGATTCCGCTGCAGCCTGTGCCGCAACAGGCGGCATGGCCACTGCGGCAAGACCCGCCACGGCCGCGTTCAGGAGATTTCGCAGCATCCGCTTATCCAACCGTCGCTAGAATCGCAGCCACGCCGATTTCGGCAATTTCGAGATCTTCGGCGCCGCTCAGGCCACTGACCGCGACCGAGCCCACACACCGTTTTCCATAGACAACCGGTGCACCGCCGTCCCAGCCGACGTAGCGCAAGTCGCCATGATAGTGCACGTCCCATTGCTCCGCGAGTGCCGCCCGGCCGACCTCACCACTCGGCTGACCAAGCCGCGATGCCGTGTAAACCTTGTTTGCCGCAATCGTCGTGGACGGCAGGGCGGCACCGTCCATGCGCCAGAGCGCAATCAATTCACCGTAGCGATCACCGACGGCGATCGACGCACTTTTGCCCCGGCGCTGCAGTTCGGCGCGACACACATCGATGGCGATGCGCGCTTCGGCCTCGCCCAATTCGATTTGCGTTTGCATCTGCCGCCCTCTCCCCGACCAGCAACTTGTGCGCTGGCTTCCCATGAAAACAAATCCCACCGAGCAGCATTCCGCTGCACTCCGGCACCAGCGCGACACGCCGACAGGCAGCGAACAGGCGCAAGCAATTGCAGTTGCGAACGGAACCATACTGGCTTACTGCTCCGACTGGTAGCGTTACCATAAATTGATTGCAAGCAGCATTCTTCGGGAGAATGACATGGCCAGAACAGGCGCGCCGGGGCGGAAAAAGCGGGCGGCATTGCGAATCGCGCTGGCGATTCTGTCGGGTACAAGTACCGCAGTTTTGGCGGCCGGCACCGCTCCGCTAAAGCCGCATCTGTGGCCAACAGCCACGTCCGTGATCGCGCCTGATCCGAAGATTGAAGCGCGCATCACCGGGTTGATTGGGCAAATGACCATCGAAGAAAAGGTCGGGCAGATCATCCAGCCTGAATGGAAGACGATTTCGCCCGCCGAGGTCATCCAGTTTCACATCGGCTCGATCGAAAACGGCGGCGGCGCTGTGCCGGGCGGCAACAAGCACGCCAGCGTTGCGGACTGGGTCAGCTTGATCGAGCCCTATTATCAGGCCTCCGTCGCGCCGCAGAACCGGCTGCGGATCCCGTTGATCTGGGCCTCCGACGCGGTCCATGGTCACAACAATGTCTATGGCGCCACGCTGTTCCCGCACAACATCGGCCTTGGAGCCACCAACGATCCGGACCTGCTGAAGCGCATCGGCGGGGTAACCGCAGCCGAAGTGCGGGCGACCGGCATGGACTGGACCTTTGCGCCGACGATCGCGGTCGCACGCGACGATCGCTGGGGTCGCACTTACGAAAGCTATTCCGAAGATCCCCGCATCGTGAAGAAGTATGCCGCAGCGATGGTCAACGGCATCCAGGGTGAAGGGTCTACCTTCCTCGACAGCAAACATGTCATTTCGACCGCCAAGCATTTTCTGGGTGATGGATCGACCGACGGCGGACGCGATCAGGGAAACTCGACCATCTCGGAAACCGAGATGATCCGACTGCATGCCACGGCCTACGTCAATGCGATCAACGCCGGCACACAGTCCATCATGGCGTCATTCAATTCCTGGGGCAGCATCAAGACACACGCCAACAAGGTGCTGCTGACCGACATTCTCAAGCGCCGCATGGGGTTTGACGGCTTCGTCATGGGCGACTGGCTGGCGCATGGTCAAATTGCCGGTTGCACGAACTCAGACTGTGCGACGGCGTTCAATGCCGGACTCGACATCTACAACCAGCCGCAAGACTGGAAGCTGCTGCATGCCAATCTCGTCCGCGACGTAAAAGCCGGTGTCATTCGACAAGCCCGGCTTGACGACGCAGTGCGCCGCATCTTGCGCGTCAAATTCCGTATGGGCGTGTTCGACGAGCCCTCGCCGGCCAATCGTCCGGCCACCTTCAAGCCGATCGGTACGCCGGAACACCGCGCCGTGGCGCGCGAGGCGGTCCGCAAATCGATGGTGCTTCTCAAAAACAACGGGGCATTGCCGATCCGGCCCTCAGCGCGTGTCCTGATCGCCGGCGAAGGCGCCGATAACATAGCGATGCAAGCAGGTGGCTGGACGCTGAGTTGGCAAGGCGCCGACAATGGCCCCGGAGATTTTCACGGAGCGACATCGATCTACGAAGGGCTCAAGGCGCAAATCGAAGCTGGGGGCGGCCAGGCCTGGCTCAGCCCTGATGGTACCAGCGCACAGAAGCCCGACGTCGCGATCGTCGTGTTTGGAGAGCGCCCCTATGCCGAATTCATGGGCGATCAGGCTGACGTTGCGCTTCACTATGGCAATAGCGAAAGCCTCGAGCTGCTCAAGAAGCTCAAAGCCCAAGGCATCCCGGTTGTCGCAGTGATGATGTCCGGCCGCCCGCTCTACGTGAACGCACATATCAATGCTGCGGATGCATTCGTTGCGGCATGGCTACCAGGCTCGGAAGGCCAGGGCATTGCCGACGTGCTGATCGCGGATCGCGATGGCAAACCCCAACACGACTTTCAGGGGCGCCTCAGCTTTTCGTGGCCGCGGCGACCTGATCAGACGCCGCTGAACGTCGACGACGTCAATTATGACCCACTGTTCGCCTATGGCTTCGGGCTGACATACGCCAAGCCAGTGGAGACACCCTTACTCATCGAAGCTGCTGGCCCAGCACGGTATGGCGAGCGCAACGTCTATTTCAGCAAGGGTACGGCGTGGAGCGGCTATCGGCTCATGCTGGCCGACACGCAGGACCATCGCATGGACTATGTGGGCACCCGCGCGGCGCTGTATGGCGCGCAGGCCTTGACCCTGGATCCGCAGGATGGCGGCGCGGTCCGCGCTCTGTGGAACGGCAAGGGTGTTGCGGCGCTTGAAGTCGGCGCCGACAAGCCAAGCGACATTGCCCGCGAAGCCAATGGCGCGATGATGCTGGCCGTAGATATCAAGCTCAATACGGTACCGACAGGAGACGTACGCCTCGGTATCGGCTCAGCCTGGCTGCCGGCAACCGCGCTCGTCAAAGCGCTGCCAACCGGAAAGTTCGCGACACTTGCCGTGCCGCTGAGTTGCTTCAAGGCGCAGGATCTTGCTGCAACGCCAACTGTCATGCGCCTCGAAACAGGTGGCAGCCTTGATGTATCGATCAGTGATATACGCTTGGTCGAAACACGGCCGGGCGCTGCCTGCCCGGTGCCGTAATCGCAGATGCTCAGCCCCGCCGTGCTGCTTGTATGCGCGCAGCTGTCAATGGCAGTTGCCGAACGCGGGCACCGCAAGCAGCATGGATGGCATTCGCGACTGCCGGCAGCACCGGCGGCAGCGCCGGCTCACCCAACCCGGTCGGCGCTGCGGCACTCATAACGAATTCGACATCGACCACGGGTGCCTCGGGCATCCGCAGCAGCGGAAATGCGTCGAAGTTGGTTTGGATCGCGGCACCGTTCACCACCGTGATCTCAGCATGCATCGAGCCGATACCATCCATCACTGCGCCCTCTACTTGCGCGCGTGCCGCAAGCGGGTTGACGATCTGGCTTCCAATGTCTCCGGCCACCCAGACATTGAGGACCTGCCAATGACCATCGGCATCGACTCGAACGCGGGCGACTTCAGCGAAGTACCCACTATGACTGAAATAGCACGCGACGCCCATGCCCTGGCCCTTGGCCAACCGGGGCCTAGCCCAATTGGAGCGCAATGCGACGGCTTCCAGAACTGCGCGCATCCGTGCCGCATCGAAGCTACCGCCGCTGCCGCCAACGTTGCTCAAAGCGGCAAGGCGAAACGCTACGGGGTCCATGTTTGCCGCCAATGCCAGTTCGTCCCAGAAGCATTCACGGACAAATGCCAGGCCATTGGATACCGGCGCGCGCAGGTAACCGGTCGGCACAATGGTCGGAATCAGTGATTGCTCGAGGCGCGAAGCGGGCACGACACTCGACTCAAAACCATTGCCTTCAATACCCGCGGCCTGAGCAACTTCGCTGCCATGCGCGAAGGTCACGCCGTGCGCGGCAAACGCGCTGATCCGGCCCCTTTTGTCCAGGCCAGCGCGCAGCCGGTGGTAGCTGGCGGTACGGTAGAAATCATGCGCAAAGTCATCCTCACGCGACCAGACCAGCTTGATCGGAACACCGGCATGACGTGCGATTGAAGCGGCCTCCGCCATGTAGTCATTTTCCAGACGCCGCCCAAAGCCACCACCAGCACGGCGCATGTGGACGACCACGCTGTCGGGCGCCACGCCCAGCGTTCGCGCGACAAGTTGCCGCCCTTCCTCGGGTGTCTGGGTCGGTGCCCAGATCTCGACAGAGTCACCTTTGACGCGCGCCGTGCAGTTCTGCGGCTCGAGCGGTGCATGCGCCAGAAACGGCACTTCATAATCCGCGGTGAGGCGCTGCGCTGCCTGCGCAAGCGCCGCTTCGACATCGCCCTTTTCTTCAAGCATTGTGCCCGGCTTTGCGAGGAGCGAATGCGCCTTGTCGCGATAGCGCGTGCTGTCATGGCCTACGCCGATAGCTGTATCCCAAAGTGGCTCAAGCTTGGCGCGTGCCGCCTGCGCGTACCACCAACTTGATGCGATGATGGCAATGCCATCCTGCAAGCCGTGCCGGTCGCCCTGCCCTTTCAGAGTAAACACGTCGATGATACCACGTTCGGCGCGCGCTGCAGCAAGCTCGCAGCGCAGCAGGCGTGCGCCGAACACCGGCGCCTTGACATAAACCGCGTAGGCCATGTCCGGGATCGTCATGTCGATGCCGAATAAAGGCTCGCCACGAACAATCCGGGCGCTATCAACTCCACGCCGTGACGTTCCTATGATCGAGAATTTCGCCGGGTCCTTGAGCACCAAAGATTTCGGATCAGGAGGTCGCAGCAAAGACGCCGCAACCGCCAATTCGCCATAATCAAAGCTCCGGCCACTGCTGTGGTGCACGCGCCCGTGGGCCGTGCTGAATTCACCATGCGAAGCATTCAACTGCCGTGCCGCAGCATCGACAAGCATCCACCGCGCCGCCGCACCGACCCGCCGCAGCGCCGTATAGTTGCGGTGGATGGACATGCTGCCGCCGGCATCCTGCTGTCCAAAGCGTTGCGGATCATTGGGTGCCATCTCAACCCGTACGCGGTCCCAATCGACATCGAGTTCCTCGGCAATCAGCATCGGCAGGCTGGTCTTGACGCCTTGACCAATCTCGGGATTCGGAGCGCGCACAGTCACCGTTCCATCGATGCCGATGGAGACATAATTGCCCAGCAACATGGGTCGCGCGTCTGCAGCCGCCGTGTCACTCCAGCCAAATCCAACAACCAACGCCCCCGTCGCGCCCGCGCCAATTTGCAGGAACAGTCGGCGCGAGACCGTCGTCATTGGTGCCGACGGTCGGCTTGTGGCTGGCGCGACGCCAGCTTGATCGCCGCACGAATGCGCTGATAGGTTGCACAACGGCAGATGTTGCCTGCCATCGCGGCGTCGATGGACGCATCGTCTGGCGCGGGGTTTTCGGCAAGCAGCGCCCCTGCCGACATGATCTGTCCGGCCTGACAATAGCCGCACTGTACAACATCCAGTTCAAGCCAGGCGGACTGGAGCGCGGTACCGATAGGGGTATCGGCAATGGCTTCAATGGTCGTGATTCGGGATCCGGCCACGCTGCCGACTTCCGTGATGCAGGCCCGCACAGCTACCCCATCGACATGCACGGTACAGGCGCCGCATTGCGCGATCCCGCAGCCGAACTTGGTCCCCATCAGGCCGAGAATGTCCCGCAGCGCCCAGAGCAGCGGAAAATCCTCCGGCAAATCGAGACTGCGTCGGGCTCCATTGATAACCAGCGAGATCATTTGCGCCCGCTGCTGCGGCGTAAGGTAAAGGTTACCATGATACAGCCATGTTCAGGCGCGATTTGCAGGATCCTGTCGCGCGTGCAGGAACGTACCCAAGGGTTACGGCGGAGCACACGGGAGGCCGTCGGCTGCAAAGCTGCCGTATTGCGGGAAGTTACTCGAGACGCCACGCCAGGAAGTGGCTTTCTACCTAGCATATCTCGCCTCGAAGCGCGTCGCGTGCTCGCATAGAAAAAAGGGGTGCCGCTTCGGACAAGCGGCACCCCTACTCAGATGTTCAACAAATCATCCAATTCGTCACAATCAAAATTGCCCGCGAATAATGAACGAGTACCGAGAGTCATTGACGAAGTATGACCTAGGCGCCTTGAGCCCATCGGCGGTATACTGTTGCAAAGTCTTGGTCGTCGTGTTGGTCAGGTTTACGGCCTGTACGCCGAGCTTCAGGTTCTTGTGTATCGACAGGAACAACGAAGCGTCGAGCTGCCCCGCCGGCGCGTTGTAGATCGGATAATAAGGGTAAATCACGTCGCGGGCAGTAAGCAACCATTCTGAACGCCAACTCCACGCCAATCGGAATGACACGGGGCCTTTCTCGTAGAAGCCGGCAAGATTGTAGTTGTGCTTCGACAAGCCGGCGAGCGGCATGCTTCCAGCGCCCGTTGTTGGCGGCGGCTTGTTGGTGCCGACGGTGTCCTGCTGCAGGAACGAGTTGGGCAAGCCTTGGCTGTCGATAAACGTATAGTTCGCGATCAGTCCGAGCCCACTCAACAGGCCGGGCAGAAAATCGAAGGTCTGCTGGTAAGCAATTTCGAAACCCTTGACCTTTCCGGTTCCGTTAAAGTTGGCCGGGCCAATGATGTCGACAGTTTGCGTCACACCATTGTTGGTGATGTCACGTGGCACCACACTGTCCCAGAAGAAACCGTCGATCCTCTTGTAAAACAAGTCGGCAGTAAGCGAACCGACCTTCGAGAAATACCACTCAGCCGTCAGGTCAAATGTCCAGGCCGTGGCCGGTTTGATGAAGGGATTGCCCGCATTCGCGGTGAAACGGAACCCGGCGGTTGTATCCGTATTCACCTGAACAAAGTTGCGAACATAGCCCATTTCCGGACGCGCCAGTACCTTTGACGCCGAAAAGCGGAATATCAGGTCGTCTTTGACGGCCCACTTCACGTTGAACGACGGCAGGAAGTACCTGTAGCCAGAATTTGCCACCGAAGCGAACGACGCACCGTTCGAGAAGGCCTGCGCGTTATTGAAGGCAGCCTCACCATTGCGGCAAATGCCCGGCGGCACGACCGGCACTGTTCCCGGCGGCGATCCCGGCGGCACCTGCGGCGCACAGGCCACGTTGAACGGCAGGCCATTGCCGATGGCATTCGCCGGCGGCACGCTGATGGCCCCGCTGGCGTTGACATCGGTCGAGATATAGCGAACGCCAATGTTACCCGCCAGTCGCTGCCCATTGCTGAACTCGGTGCCAAAACTGACCTGCGCATAGGCAGCGATCGTCGCTTCCGAGACAGTCTGGACTTCTCCAGGCCGGAATGGTGTTCCCGCGACAACACCGGGACGCTCAGCCAACGGCACCCAGTTACCGGATTGGCCGCCATTGGCCGTGCCCCAATAGTTGTTGATCGACTTGAAGAGTTCGGTCGAGCCCTTGTAGTTTCCGATCAAGTCGCCGCTGTAATAATGGCCGACAGGTGGAGCGTTGATCGCACCCTTGAAGTAATTGGTGAACTCATGCTTAGCGACCGAGTTCGCACCAGGTCCCTGCTCCATCCAGACCGGACTTCCGGCCCAGACTTCGCTCAGCGCACCCCAGTTGTAGACCGAGAACCGTGTTGTCTGGTCACGGTCCGTATAGCGCGCACCGAATTTGAGATCCTTGAGGAAGCCGTCTCCGTCGAAACTGTAGGTTGTATCCCCACGGAACGACCATTGCTCACCCTCGCTCTGCTCCTGGTGATCCATAGCCGAACGCCAGAAGGTGTTCTGGACGTCGCCAAAAAACTCGCTATCTGATTGTCCAGCGATACGCGGATTGGGCGTCGACCAGCTGGCATTGAGGTTATTGGGCTTGTGCAGCGTCGCCTGCGGCACCCTGCCAGAAAGATCGAGTTCGGTATCGGCAAAAGTCGAGCCCATGACGCTGAAGTCCAACACATCATGCTTCGCCTTGACGTAAGCGACGTCGCCGCTGAACGCCCAACGGTCGTTGGCTTTGAATTTCATGTTTAGACCGAAGTCGTTGACAACGTTCTGGTCCTGAACCTGACGGCGCTGGAGAACTTGCTGCGTACCGCCTGTTGGCACGCGCGGCTGAGAGCCGCTATCCGCAGAGCGCCAACCTGTCCCCGGCAATGTGATATAGCCGCTTTCGAACGTGTTGTTCGCACCGTATTTGTAATTGGTGAATTGACCCGGCGTGCAGTTGGCCGTCGCGCTTTGACCGCATCCGACCGGGAAGGTGTTGAAGTCCGAAAGGTCCCCTCCGGTTTCGAAGGTGTGCTCGCCCCAGTTTGCGTCGGATTGCGAACGCAGATACTGGAAGGTTGCTTCGGAGCGACCGTCGTTGCTCTTCCACTGCGCCGCAGCGGCAATACCGAAACGCTTTCGGTCAAATTCCTGCGTGCGGTAACCAGCCCCGATCGGCGCATATGCCAGCGGCAAAAGCCCACCGGCATCATCGGGTAAGTTAGACCTGAGCTGCCCGGCGCCGTTATTGGGATTGTTGACAGTGGTGCCGTCGCGCGTCTGATAGTTTGAAATCTGAAAGCCATCCGCACGGCTCTTGAGCTGCGAATAAGAGATGTTGCCCAGAAGCCCAAACGTGCCGCTATCGGTTTCCCAGGTATTGCTGACCAGAAGCGATCCAACCGGAGTCGCTTTCTTGGCGAAGTTACCATAGTTGACCTCGGCCGAGAACGCGGTGTGAAAACCCTTTTCGTCAAGCGGTCGACGCGTATTGAGGTTAACCGTGCCAGCGAGGCCACCCTCGATCATCTCTGCCGTGTTGTTTTTGTAGACCGCGACGCTGCCAAGCAATTCGGCTGGAACGTCCGCAAACGACAAGCTGCGACCGTTGTTGGCCGAAAATGTATCGCGCCCGTTGAATTCCGACCGCACGAAATTGAGTCCGCGAATCTGGACGCCAGCACCCTCGACAGAGAAGTGATCGGGATCGTTTGCGGCAGCAAACCGGCTGATCGTAACGCCCGGAACACGCTGCAAGGCCTCGGTCACGGAGCGATCAGGAAGCGCACCAATATCTTGAGCGCTTATGGCATCGACAATTGTGTCGGCGTTCTTCTTGATGCTCTGCGAAGTCGCAAGGCTCCTGCGCAGACCAGTAACAATGATCTCGCCCTTGGCGCCTGAATCGTTGACTACGCCCTCACCGGCGCTGGAAGCCGACTGCGCCCGAACCGGGGCCGAAACCGCCATGATGCAAACGGCCAGGCTGGACACACCACCCAGAAGCATCTTGCTAGGAAGCCGGCGCTTCGAGACAACCGTCGCGCTCTTCAGCTCAATCATCGTAATCCCCCCCTTGGCTCAAGGCGTCAATTTGCGCTGCAGCCCTTGCTAGACCGTTTATGTTAGCGATACCATAATTCTCGATTTTCGATGTTGCAACACTAAAAATCGCCGTCGCAGCAACTTTATGATAGCGTTACCAGAGACGTGCGGATACATTTGGATATCCCCTGCTGGATGGCGTTCACGACCATCGGTGCAGCGGCGAGATTTCGACCGGATTGCGGTGCTTAGCTTTGATTCCCAGGAGCATTTAGACCGAAATGAGTTTCGCAAACGACCAACACCGTATTCGCAACATCGTGATCGTCGGCGGTGGGACTGCCGGCTGGATGGCCGCAGCGGCGTTGTCCAAATTCCAATCGAATGGGATGACGCGCATCACTCTGGTCGAGTCGGACGAAATCGGCATCGTCGGTGTCGGCGAAGCGACAATTCCGCCGATTTTGAACTTCAACAGCATGCTCGAGATCGACGAGAACGAGTTTCTCCGCGCCACAAAGGGTACGTTCAAGCTCGGGATCGAGTTCGCCAACTGGGGCCGGATCGGCGAGCGCTATTTCCACCCGTTTGGCAACTTTGGCCGAGATGTTCACGGCGTCCATTTCCACCAGCTGTTTCTGAGCCAACGCCAGCTTGGCGACCGATCCGACATAGCGAAATACTCTATGAGCGCGATGGCAGCAGCGCGCGGTACGTTCGGGCGTCCTTCGGAAGCCGCGAAATCGGCCGTTTCAGAGCTCTTCTATGCGTTTCATTTTGACGCCTCGCTCTACGCGCGCTTCCTCCGCAAATTCGCTACCGATAACGGCGTGCAGCGCGTCGAAGGCAAGATCACACACGTGAATCAGCGATCTTCGGATGGCTTCGTGGCAAGCGTTGCGACCGAGGATGGCCAAATTCTTGAAGGAGACCTGTTCATCGATTGCTCTGGGTTTCGCGGGCTCCTGATCGAAGAGACGCTGAAGACCGGTTATGAAGACTGGACACACTGGCTCAAATGTGACCGTGCAATTGCTGTACCCACGGCCAATCCTGCGCAGCTGCGACCTTACACGCGATCAACTGCGCATGGTGCCGGCTGGCAGTGGAACATTCCGCTACAACACCGCACCGGGAATGGCATTGTCTATTCCAGCGAATTTCTCGATGATGCCGCTGCTGAAGCCCAGCTTCTTGCCAACCTCGAAACCGAGCCTTTGGCGACGCCAAGGCAGATCCGCTTCGTAACCGGACGCCGCAAAAACACTTGGAGCCACAACGTAGTGTCACTGGGACTTGCCAGTGGCTTTCTGGAGCCGCTCGAATCGACGAGCATCCATCTCGTCCAGGCCGGCATTTCGCGTTTGCTTGCGGTGTTTCCCGACCGCCGGTTCGATCCGGCTGAACGGGAATGGTTCAATCGCAGCATGCAGGACATTTTTGAAGACGTCCGCGATTTCATTATCCTGCACTACCATGCCACGCAGCGCGATGATTCAGCATTCTGGAATTACTGCCGGACGATGGAAATCCCGGCGTCGCTTGCCGAAAAGCTCGCCTTGTTTCGTGGCAAGGGCCGCAGTTTCAGGGATAACGCCGAACTGTTCGGCCTGCCCAGTTGGGTTGCCGTGATGCTCGGGCAGAACCAATGGCCGCAGGGATATGACCCAATCGTCGACTCATTTGACAACAAGCGCATAGCGGAAATGATGCAGCAACTGCGGAACGGCTACGAGCAAGTGGCATGTGCGCTGCCCGAACATCGTGCCTTCCTGAAGATGTGTGGGGCATGGAACGAGGAACCTGCGACATGATTGCCGCGCCGGTCCGCAAGATTGTGATTGTCGGTGGCGGCACTGCAGGTTGGATGACCGCTGCGGCGTTGTCGCGCGTCATCGGCCAGTTGCCCGGCCTTTCGATTGAACTTGTCGAGTCCGATGACATTGGCACCGTCGGAGTCGGCGAGGCGACCATCCCGCAGATTTGCCTGTTCAACACCATGCTCGGCATCGACGAGAACGAGTTTGTGCGCGCTACCAACGCGACCTACAAGCTTGGCATCGAGTTCGTCGATTGGACTCGTCTCGGGCATCGCTATGTCCATCCCTTCGGCTTCTACGGTGTCAACATGCTTGGCATCGAGTTTCATCACTTCTGGCTCAAGGGCCGCGAATCGGGCGATACAACTCCGCTCGACGACTATTCGATATCTGTCGTCGCCGGGCGCAATTCGAAGTTCCTGCGACCGCAGACCGACCAACCCAATTCGCCGCTTTCGCAACTGGCTTATGCCTTTCAATTCGACGCCGGGCTCTATGCGCGGTTCCTGCGCAGGCGCGCCGAAGCCGCTGGCGTCCGGCGCACCGAAGGCGAGGTCCGCCATGTCGAACAAAATCCGGAAACTGGTTTTGTCACGGCGATCAGCCTGGCGTCTGGCGTAACGATCACGGGCGACCTGTTTATCGATTGTTCGGGATTCCGCGGCCTGCTGATCGCGCAGACGCTTGGCACGGGTTTCGAGGACTGGAGCAAATGGCTGCCCTGCGACCGCGCCGTCGCGATTCCCTGCGAAAGCGCAGGCCCGCCCCAACCGTTGACGCGATCGACCGCACACGGCGCCGGATGGCAATGGCGCATTCCCTTGCAGCACCGAACCGGCAATGGTTATGTCTATTCCAGTGCGCATATTTCCGATGATGAGGCGGTTGCGACATTGCGCGCCAATCTTGACGGGCCCGCACTGGCCGAGCCCAACATGCTGCGATTTGCTGCAGGCCACCGCAAGGCAGCATGGGTCAAAAACGTTGTCGCAATCGGATTGTCGGGTGGCTTCCTCGAACCGCTGGAATCCACCAGCATCCACCTGATCCAGTCCGCGATCGCCCGCCTGCTGACCTTTTTCCCGACACGGCGCTTCGACGAAGCCGAAATGGCGCGCTTCAATGCGCAGTCAATTCGCGAGTACGTCGACATTCGCGACTTTCTTGTGCTGCACTACAAAGCGACCGAGCGCGATGACACCGAGTTCTGGAACTATTGCCGGACTCTGGAACCGCCCGAAGGCCTGGCCGCAAAGCTCGTCATGTTTGCGTCAAACGGCCGCGTGTTTCGCGAGCACAACGAGCTCTTCACCGAAACCAGCTGGCTATCGGTGCTTGTCGGCCAGAATGCTCCGGCCGGTGGCTACCATCCGATTGCCGACATGATCGATGACCAGGAAACACTGGAACGCCTCGCCCATATTCGCGGCGTTGTCGCGCAGACTGCGGAAGCGATGCCGACACAGACTGAGTTCCTGCGCCAACAGGGCAGCGCAATCGCTTGAGCGCTTTGCCGCCTGCCGCAGCGATCGCCGAAATCGATGCGCGGGATATTGACCGTGAAACCTTCGAAAGGTCGATCCGCGCGATGGACCAACCTGTCGTGTTGCGGAGGTTTGCCTCGGATTGGCCAGCGGTTGCCGCTGCGCAAGGCGGCGATTCCGCGCTGCTGTCCAGGCTGGCCCAAGCCGCATCCGCCAGGCCGGTTACGGTATTGGTCGGCGCGCCCGAAATCGACGGTCGATTCTTCTACGCGGATGGCCTGACCAGCTTCAACTTCACGCATGGCCGGGCCGCTTTATCGCAATTCCTCGCCGAACTCCTGCGTGAACGTGATGTGGTCCGCCCACGCGCCTTGGCGATCCAGTCCGAACTCGTGGCGGATCTCTTGCCCGGATTTTCCGCATCCCACCGCTGTCAGCTTGTCGACCAGACCGTTAACCCCCGCATCTGGGTCGGCAACCGCGTCCGGGTTGCGCCGCATTTCGACCTCAACGAAAACATCGGCATCGTTGTCGCCGGACATCGCCGTTTCACGCTATTCCCGCCAGGCGAAATCGCCAACCTTTATGCCGGCCCGTTCGAGTTCACACCGGCCGGTACGCCCGTCAGCCTTGTCGAACTGGCGAACCCGGATCTTGTTCGCTTTCCCAGATTTGCGGCGGCCTGGGCCAATGCGACAACAGCCGAACTGGGTCCGGGAGACGCAATCTACATTCCGTATCTCTGGTGGCATGGGGTCGATTCGCTCGATGCCGTGAACGTCTTCGTCAACTACTGGTGGAACGAGGCCCGAGCCGGACTTGGCAACCCTTACGACGCGCTGTTGCACGCACTCTACGCCTTCCGCCATTTGCCTGAAAACCAGCGTGCTGCCTGGAGCGCCATCGTCGGGCATTACGCTTTCGCTGCGAACGGCGACCCTGGCGGGCATTTGCCTGTCGCAGCGCAAGGCATCGTCGGAGATCTGTCGCCCGAACTTCTGAACAGCATGCGCGCCACATTGCAGCGCAACCTCGGGCCACTGCGCTAATGACCGTCTTGCCAAGGCACGATCATTGCGGATTGGCGAGCCTTGCGGAGAGCCATTCTGGATAAGGGCGTGCCAGCGCCAATGCAGCCCTGCAACGACCCGCCAGCGCTGCCTGCTGCACGATGCGCTGAGCCGGATCTCGCGCGGCCAGCAGCGCGCTTCGCCCGGGCCCGGCGCCGATCCCGGCAAGCACTGCAGCCCAGCCGTCCTGTCCCACTGGCGCGTCCTCGAAATGCGGAATGCGGCCCCGCGCTCCGAACTGCTGCAAGGCGCCGCTCAGCGCATCTGAGCGGCGTTGGGTGCCAGCATGATGCCAGAACGCGCCTGGTCTGGGCACCGGGCTGCAATAGTGCGCCGCAATCCAGTCCCGTACGCCATCAGCCAGCAGCGCAGCGCGGCGGTTGTACTCGTCCCGTTCACGCGGATCGATATCACGAGCCGGCAGCAGTTCGAGGAGCAGCCCCAATTGCCGATGAGCGAGATGAAGATTGAGCCCGTGGAGCGGCTCGAAGCTGGCTGCTGCGTCGGCGATTGCAATGACATTCCCCGCCCATGCAGCACGCAATCGCCCCGGCCGCAGAACGATCTTGCCAACCGCTGACGCACCACAGGCCCTTTTGAAGGAGGCCGCGGCAGCGGCGTCCGAAGTCAGTTCGGATGCATAGCCAAAGCTGGCGTGGGCAGCGTCGCGGCCAAAGACTTGCCAGGCCCAGCCGTTTTCACAGGCCAGGACCCGATCTTCGAGACTGAGTGCCGGTGACGCTTTTCCGTCGTCCACCAGCAATCGATCGACGGGCAACATATCGGCCCATGATTCGAACTCCGGTTCGCTCGCTGCGGCTCGAAGCCGGGCAGCCGGCCCGCTGCAATCGAGCCACCACTCCGCTACGATCGTGGAGCCATCCTCGCACGTCACCGCAGTCAGCGAACCATCGCCGGCATAGGCCAGCTCACTCAGACCGGCCGTCACATGGCGAACGCCCATATGGCGGGCCAATGACGCAAGACGGGAACGATAGGCCGGCCCGTTCCATCGCAGCGCATAGTCGATGTCCGACAAGGGAGACTCCGGGTTGTCGACTGGCATGGCGAACCGCCCGCTTGCCGCCAAGGCCTGCACCACGGTTTGCGGCCCTGCCGCATCCAGCGATGCGTTAAGGCGCTGCAGTGCCGAGTCACCGGGCCCGTCATCGCCGCAGCGGACCCGCATGGCCGGATTAGGCGCGGCGCCATAGGCCAACACCCAATCGCGGCCTGCACCGCACCAGTCGGCAAAGCGTGTCGCCAAACGGTGGCTGGCGCCCGCGCGCAGGATAAGCCCAGCCTCGTCAAACCCGAAGCTGTCATGGAAGCCTAGGGAACTCGGCCACGATGTTATCGCCGTATCGGCGAGCGCCGCGGGATCGAGCGGCGCAGCAATCAGGACGACATCTGATCGCGGGTAGCTTCGGCGCAGCACGATCGCTGCGGTCAGGCCAACCTGCCCGTCCCCTACCACGCCGATACAAGTCGGCGCCGCGCGCGCCCCGGGCGGATTATCCGACACTGCCGAGGCGCTCCGTCTGAGCGTGCAGGAAAGCACCATGATCCAGCATTCCCGACACCTGGGCCCCGACTTCACGCTCGATCGTCGACATCGCCTGGGCAAGGTTATCGCGCGTCGGCAGCGCCGCGCGCGCGTCCCAGGCGTGCGGCACGATGCCTTGGCCGAGGTAGACGGCGATCCAGCTCTGCTCGAGAAACAGGCCTTCCGAATAGTGCGCGACACGTCCTGTGGCCCGCCAAAGCTCCAGCTTTGCGGCCAGCGTGTCGGGGACCTGCATGGTGCGGACGTGGTCCCAGAATGGCGAGTCGTCGCGCGTTGTGGCGTGATAATGCAGGATCAGGAAATCACGAATCCGATCATACTCCATGTCGACCAACCGGTTGAAGCTGGTGCGGTCTGCTTGCGTGATGCCCGCAACCGGAAACAGCTCGATCAGTTGCGTGATCGCCATCTGCGCGAGGTAGATGCTGGTCGATTCAAGAGGTTCGAGGAAACCGCTGGCCAATCCCACTCCGACCACATTGTGGACCCAGCTATGGCGACGACGGCCGGCCTTGAAGCGCAGGATGCGCGGGTCGGCGAGCGGCGTATTCTCGGTCGCCGCGACAATTGCCCTGCACGCGGCATCATCATCAAGGAACGCACTGGCATAGACATACCCGTTGCCGACCCGGTGCTGCAGCGGGATCCGCCAACGCCAGCCGGCAGGCATGGCCGTGGCGCGCGTATAGGGCTCGAGCGTCGGGCTTGCCGATAGACACGGCAGCGCCGCCGCGCGGTCGCACGGCAGCCAGTGCGACCAATCCTCCCAGCTCTCGCCAAGCGCATCGCCGAGCAGGAGGCTGCGAAATCCCGAGCAATCGATGAACAAATCGGCGTGACGCTCTTCGCCGGAAGCCAGAAACAACGCTTCCACGTCGCCGGTTTCAGGGTTGCGGCGATGCCCGACAACATTGGCCTCTGTCCGCTTGACGCCAAGGCCGAGCGCGACCGTCCGCAGATAGGGCCCAAACAAGGCGGCATCGAACTGGTAGGCATAGCCGTAGCTTGAGCTGAGAATGGACTCACTGCCGTGCGGCAAGGCGAAGCGGGACGCGCGTGCCGCGGCGACAGCGACCGAATAGTCACCCAGATCGCGCGCCATGCCAGCCGCGCGCATCTGCAACCAGTAATGGTGGAATGGCACCCCGGCGAGTGGTTGGCCGAACGTCCCGAAAGGGTGGATATAGCTGTCGCCAATTCGGCCAAAATCGCGAAAGTCGATGCCCAGCTTGAACGTTGCCTGTGTGGCGCGCATGAAGTCGGCTTCATCGATGCCGAGGCGCTCCACAAACGCGCGAATATGCGGCAACGTTGCCTCGCCAACACCGACGATACCAACCTCGGCTGACTCGATGAGCTCGACCTCGACGATGCCTGGCAGCAGTTTGGCGAGCGCCGTCGCGGACATCCAACCCGCGGTACCGCCGCCTAGCACGATGACCTTGACCGGGGCCTGCTGCATACCCACTACCCTACCAATCGTTCACGCGGAGCCGCGCCATCATCAAATTGCCGATGCGTTGCGGGCAGGAGCCGTTCAAACGCTTTCCTCGCGAACACATGGCAGCCCTCCTAGTCGTATCCGCTACGCGCCGTGCCCACAACTTCAAGGCGATCCGAAGCCAAATCGTCCGCCATCAGCGCGCGAAGCAATAGCATGCGCTGCGCCAGATTGCCGATCGCACCGAATGCCATCGGCCTGGGCGGGTAAGGCCGGATGAACAACCTCTTGAAAGCTTACATCTAGCGTGCACAGGCGACGACGCCGACGCCCGACGTACCGAGCGCTATGCGGGAGAACCGCATATCGAGCGTTTCGCGTGTCGTCAGGCGAAACGGGACCGTGACGTTCTGCATATTGGTTCCAGCCTTGGCGAAGCACGACAACGGGATCGAGAGCGTTTGCCAACCCTTGCCGGCATTGGAACGCAGCGCCGATGCGATGTTGATCGTGGCACCGCATTTGTCTCCGCATTCCATCGACACGTCCACCGATTTGGCATCGATGGCATCGACGCGCGCATCCATTTCGATCGCCAGTTGACCATTGCTTTCACGGGCTAGATCGAGCGGGGGCGTACTGGTCACGGCAAGCGCGCCGTCGCCGGTGCCATTCCACAATACGCGGCGCGAATCTTCTTGCGCACTGCGGTCAACGGCGCTGAGCTGGAGACCTGATCCAGGTGTCGCCAGGATCAACCCCATACCAACCCGGCCGCGCGAGAACCAGGTCCCGAACGGTATGTCCGAATTGATCGCGATGCCGCTGTTCGTGCTCAGAAATCCAACCGTACCCGGGTGCGCGTAACTGAGCCCGTAACCATAAGGGAACAGCGGATCATAGTCAGGGTTGCCGACATTCAGGCCAAACTGGGTTGCGCGCTTGGGCCAGCTGAACGACAAGCGGCCGCGAAAATCGGCCTTGCCATAAAGCACATCGGCGATCCCGCCACCTTCGGAGCCCGGCAACCAGGCTGCGACAAATGCATCCGACGCATTGATGTGCTGGTTGACCCACAGCGGTCGCCCGGACAGGAAAACGGCCACTGTTGGGATACCTGCTGCTTGATAGCGTTGCAGCAGCGCCAGATTATCCTTCTTGTCGCGGAACAGCAGATCCGGAACGTCCCCCATGAACTCGGCATAGGGGTCTTCGCCGAACACCACGACTGCCACATCGGGTTTGTGCGCAAAGCTCCCATCTCCTGAGATCGCCGCGCTGCCACCGCCAGCCCTGGCCGCATCAACGAGCGCCTGGCCGATGGTGGTGGCGCCCGGGAAGTCGGCTGGCGTCAGGTCGGTTCCTTGCCATGACAAGGTCCAGCCGCCCGACTGCTTCATGAAGTTGTTGGCGCCGTCGCCCGCAACCAGCACCGTTGCGCCAGCCTTTATCGGCAGGGCGGCGTTTTCGTTCTTGAGCAGCACCAGCGACTGACGCACCGCCTCGCGTGCGATAGCGCGGTTTGCCGGCGAACCGAGTTCGCTCCATTGGCCGCCCAGCGGCCGCGACGATGGGCGGCCGGCTTCGAACAGGCCTGCGCGCAACTTGACACGCAGAATGCGCGCAACCGCATCATCGAGCCTTGCCATCGGGATCTTGCCCGCTTTGACGTTGGCCAGTGTCGACTCCCACAGGTCTTTCCAGCTGTCGGGCGCCATGAACATGTCGAGGCCGGCATTGATCGACTGAGGGCACTGGGTCGGCGAGCACCCGGCAACCTGACCATGGCCGTTCCAGTCGCCCACGACAAAACCGCCAAAGCCCATCTGGTGCTTCAGCACATCGGTCAGCATCTTCGAATTGCCGTGCATTTTTGCACCCTGCCAACTCGAGAAGCTGGCCATGACCGTCTGGGCACCGGCTTGCAGCGCCGGCACATAGCCCGCCCCATGCATGTCGCGCAGCTCGGCCTCGCTCGCCAGATTGTCGCCCGTATCCTTGCCGTTGACCGTGCCGCCGTCGCCAATGAAGTGTTTGGCGGTCGCGACAATGTGTGGCCCCTTCAGCCAGTCTGCGGCCCCGATCTTGCCCTGCAACCCTTCGACGAACGGCCCGGCATAGGACGCGACGATCTCGGGATCTTCGGAATAGCCTTCATAGGTCCGTCCCCAGCGGTCATCGCGCACCACGGCAAGGGTCGGCGCGAACGTCCAGTCGAGCCCGGTGACGCGCATCTCGCGCGCCGTTACCCCGCCGATCTGGCGCATCAGTTCAGGATTTCGCATCGCACCGAGGCCGATGTTGTGCGGGAACAGCGTTGCGCCAATCACATTGCTATGGCCGTGCACGGCGTCACTGCCCCAGATAATGGGTATGACGGGCAGATTGCCCGACGGCCTCACCGAGGCGTCGTAGAAACGATCAGCCTCGTTCAGCCAGTCCGCCCCAGTGCCAAAGCGCTTTCCTGCAGGATCGCTGCCGCCACCATTCAGCACTGATCCGAGATGATAGCGCGCGACATCATCTGGCGAAACGCTGCCAAGATCGCCCTGAATCACCTGCCCTACTTTTTGTTCGAGCGACATCTTCGCCATGATCGACTTGACGCGCACTGCGATGGCGGGATCCGCTTTGACCGGGTCCGTCAAGGCGGGCCAGTTCGAAGCTGTGGGGGCACCGACCTGCGCCAAGGCTGCTGATGTCACAATCAACAGCGAACCGCCGACCAACAGTGCCGCCAAAATGTTCCGCATTGCCATTCTCCCTTTGAATGATAGCGCTATCAAACATAGAAGGATCGTTCAATGGCGTTTGTCGACTTGAATTATTTCAAAGGGTTGGGGACCGATCACATCGGGCGGACGAAAGGTCGTAAACTGTTGATTTCAGTGATGGGTTTGCCGAAGGTGATGTACTGAAGGTGGCACGACTTGCGCACACTCTGGCCGCCGGTACGCCCAACGGCTCAGGTATGAGTGGCGTCAGTGTCGAGGAGGATTTGCCGTATCCAAAATGGGGCGAGAACACACTTGCCATGGCGACGATCTAGAAGCGCACTCACATCCGCAAGTGAGCGCGACTGAACATCGAACAGGGCAAAGCAGTCGTCAGCCTACATACTGACTAGGCTTGAGAGAGAAGCGAATTGAGCATGGCCGCTGTAAACAACGCAGGCCCACCGCAGCAAGACGGACTAGCCGGGCGGCCCGGCCGAATCACGGAGCACCAACTTGTAGTCGAGTAATTGGTCGCGCCCGGTTTCGTTGCGACCAGCGCGATAGGCTCGAATCTGATCGATCAGCATATCAACAGCAGCGCGCGACATTTCCGCAATCGGCTGGTGAATGGTCGTCAGTTCGGGCCAGATCGACTGCGCGAAGTCGGTGTCATCGAACCCGCATACTGTCAGGTCGTGAGGCACATCAAGATTACGGCGGTGAGCAACCGCAATTGTAGCCGCCGCCATGTCGTCGTTACTCGCAAAAATTGCTGTAGGCCGCTCGGGTAGATCGAGCAGCGCCGCTGCGGCCTCAAGGCCCGATCGGTAAGTAAAGTGACCCTGAACCATGTACTCCGGCGGCACTGCAAGGCCCGCGCCCCGCATCGCAGCTTCAAAGCCTTGCCGGCGCGCCTCGCTCGCCATGTGCAAGGCATTCCCGATGATCAAGCCAATACGGCGATGGCCGAGCGAGATAATGTGGCGAGTCATCTCCGCAGCGGCTTCGCGGTCGTCGATGCGAACAACGGACATTCGGCTTGACGGACGCCAGTTCCCCACGGCCACGACCAAGGTATCGAACTGGGCAAACAGCTCGAGAATTCGCGGTGAATCGCACATCGGTTCCGAAAGGATGACGCCATCAACACCGCTCGATAGAAGCTCGCGGATTGCCTCCTCCTCACCTTGCTCGCCAGAGTCACATTTGACGACGATGAGTTCGACATGCGCGGCGCGCGCCTGCTCGAGACTGCCTAGCAAGTAGCGACTCAAGTAGGCGGCACTAGGGTTGCTGTAGAGCAATCCGATGCGCATCTGATCTGCCCCGGCAAGCGAACGCGCCGCAAGGTTTGGTGAATAATTGAGAGCAGCAATCGCCCGCTGCACCAAGAGCCTCGTACTTTCGCGGACCTTTGTATCGTTGTTGATAACGCGCGAAACCGTCATGGGCGAAAACCCCGATGCCGCCGCCACATCGGCAATCGTCACGGCACCTGCCTTGGGTCGAGGTGATCGTGAATTCATTTCGGTTCCCAGGTCAGTGAAAAAACTCAAACGCACCAAGCCGGAGGCACACGTCCGGCACTCAAATTGGGCTATCCGCTGCCGCTTGCAGCACGGCCCGTAGCATTACGCTACCATAGCGCAAATTGGCCGCTAGCGCTACCATAGCGTTTTGCAATCGCTTTGTGTTGGCAACCGTCAATCCGCCAACTATCCTTACGCTGTCCGGTCGCATAGCGCGGTCAAGTTTTTGAAAGTAATGACATGCCTTTTAAAAATAATGCTTAAAATTTTAAGATATTTTCACTACTATATGGCAAAAAACGTTACCAAAATATGCATCATATAGAGCGATATTGATTCGGTATTCGACATCGCATTATTAAATTTCACCCCTGAAACTACCTTTCAGGGGTGCATTTGTTATAATTTTTATTCGGCGGAATCAGCCGATCATGTCTTCAAGTTCTGTGCCCCGCGTTTCGTGGACAAACCGCAGAACGAAGATGATCGATAGGAAGGCGAATGCTGCGTAAAACCCGTAGGTTATCGGCAGGCCAATGCTGCTAAGCAACCACGGGAAGCTAGCGCTGATCGCGAAATTCGCGCTCCACTGCGCCCCACCTGCAACTGCTAGACCCGAGCCACGTATCTGGTTGGGGAACATTTCACCGAGCATAACCCACATTACCGGACCCCAACTGAAATTGAACAGTGCTGCGTAGAATACGGCCGAACCCAGCGCAATCTGGCCAATGTTGTCGCCCAACGTCAGTTCGCCGTCGACGAAAGTGCCGCTGGCAAAGCAGAACGATAGCACTGTCAGCGCCAGCGCCATGCCGCACGAGCCGATAAGCAACAGTGGCTTGCGGCCGATGCGATCTATCAGCAGGATAGCAATCAGGCAGGCAACGAGCGACAGCGCTCCGTTGAGGACATTGATCTTTAGCGCATCGGATTCGCTGAAGCCGACCGCCTGCCAAAGTACAGCGCCGTAGTAGAAGACGACATTGATGCCGACGAGTTGCTGAAAAGTCGCCAGACCGATGCCAACCCAGACAATCTTGCGCCATTTACCAGTCGCCGGATCGTTCAGATCTGAAAGCTTCGGTTGATGGTCAGTGACCAACGAGGCACGGATCTCACGAGCCTTGATCGATGCGGTACCAGCACCAAACAAGCGTGCCAGCACAGCTTCGGCCTCGGCCATGCGTCCCTTGGCGACGAGGTAGCGTGGGCTTTCCGGGATGAACAACAATGTCACAAAGAACAGAATTGCTGGGATTGCCTGAAGCCAGAACATCCACCGCCACGCCGGATACCCCAACCAGAACACGCCAAGCGAGGACCCCGCTGCGCGCGCCAAATAGAAGTTTGTGAGAAAGGCGCCGGTTAAACCAGCGATGATCATGATCTGCTGCAGGCTCGACAGCCGCCCGCGGATATGGGCCGGCGTCACTTCGCTGATATACGCAGGCGACAACACGCTGGCTGCACCGACGGCCACACCGGCAACAAATCGAGCAATTGCGAGCACCAACGCGGATCCGGCTGCACCCGAAGCCAGCGCACTGACCAGGAAAAGCAACGCCGCCAGCAACATCACATTGCGGCGTCCCATAATGTCGGCGAGACGGCCGGCCAAAAAGGCTCCCATCGCACAGCCCGGTAATAGCGCGCTTACGGTCAAGCCAAGTCCAGCCTCGTCAAGTCCAAACGTCGTCTTTAGACCCTCCTGCGTTCCGTTGATCGCGCCCGAATCATAACCAAACATGAAGCCGCCGATTGTTGCGACTAGAACGATCGCGCCGATAAGTCGTAAATTGATCTGCTCGCTGCCATTTCCCGCCACTGAGACTGCCCTTCCCTTGATTTTTGACGTTTATGCGGCGCTTGCTGGTGTCTGGCAAGGAAAAATGGTAGCGCTATCTTTCAGAGAGACAGACTGGCGGAGTGACCATTGGGGCGTCACCTTCATAAGCACCGCCGACAAGCACGCCCGAGCAGCGTAACTACAACATTGCGTAGCCGGCATTGCCTTGTCGGTCCGAGGCGAGAAGACGCTTGTGGTCGCCGCAAAGTCTCAGGCTGAAGGTCGTCACACTTCGTGGTCGATAAATCGAACCTCTACAAAATGGCTCCGTAGCACCGCATTCAGGCAGTTGACTTGGCGAAACCTCACTACCAAAATGGCCAATGTTAGCGCTACCTATCGCTAGGTTCGAAACACAGAAATTGGGAGAAAGCGATGACCAGGAATAGGTCAAAATTTTGGCGCCGACTGCAACAAGCGCTACCGGGGTTCGCGCTGCTGACCGTGGCGCCAACGACCCAAGCAGCGACAGCTAGCTTGCCGGTTGGCCATTGCATCAACATGGGTAATCACCTTGAAGCGCCGAATGAGGGTGACTGGGGACGCAAGATTGCCGATGACGATTTCAAGATCATCGCCAAGGCGGGCTTCGACACGATCAGGCTGCCGGTGCGGTGGTCGGCGCACGCCGACAAGATAGCGCCCTACACCATCGATCCAGCTTTTCTGGCGCGGACGAAGCATGTCGTCGGGCTCGCCCGTGCAGCCGGACTGAATGTCATTCTGAACGACCACAACTTCGAAGATCTGTTCAAGGACCCCGGCGCGAACCAGGCGCGGCTGGCAGGTATATGGAAGCAGATTGGCGCTGCGTTTGCCGATCAGGACAATGCGCATCTGTGGTTCGAAATCGAGAACGAGCCACATGATAAACTGACCAACGCCAACCTTATCGAGACGCTCAGCCCCGCGCTGGCAGCTATCCGTGAAACCAATCCGGATCGCCCCGTGGTGATCGGCGGCGAATTCTGGAGCGGGATCAATTCGCTGGCGACACTGGCGCTTCCATCGGACGCCAACCTGATACCGACGTTCCACTATTACGATCCATTTGCCTTCACGCATCAGGGCGCGACCTGGGCCGATCCCGTGCCGCCGCTGGGGCGCACCTTTGGCAGCGAAGCCGATCGGGCAACGCTCGCGGCCGATGTCGAGAAGGTACGTGCTTATATCGCGCGCACGAGCAAGACCCCGTTCATGGGCGAGTTTGGTGCGCACTCGACCGTCCCGCTTGCGCAGCGCGTCTTGTATCAGGCGACTGTACGCGCCGCGTTCGATGCGGCAGGTATCGCGAGCTGCGCGTGGGCTTATACCAACACTTTTCCGCTTTATGACAGCGCGCAGCGCAAATGGCTCCCGGGCATGCGCGCAGCGATGGGATTGGCCGAACCCGAAGGAGCCGGAACCGAAGTGCTGAAAGCACTCCCGCTTGCAGCAAAGCTTGCCCTTGCACCTGTTGCCACCGTATCTGCTCAAGTCAAACAGCCCACTGCCGAACTCCAAGTGCTTGAAGATGCGCTGCCCGGCACGCTTATCAACGATCCCACGCTGCTCGACTGGCCGGTCTTTGGGCCCGATGCCAGGAGCAAGCCGATCAAGGGCTCGGCAGCACCGGGAGGCGGCGCATTGCAGATCAGAGTCCCCAAGAAGGGCGCAACGCTTTACGAGATCGGTGCAAATGCTCCGATCACTGCCGCCATCAAGCCCGGCCAGCGGATTACCGTGGCGTTCTATGCGCGCACAGTGAACGCACAGACCGACGATGGGCGCGGCGTGATTGGCGTGCGCTTCCAGCAGAACACAGCGCCGTATCCCGGCTTTGGTGATACCCGTTTGACAATTGGCAGCGACTGGCAGCTCTATGAGGTGACAGCGCTCTCCGATCGGGCGATCGGCGCGGGCGAAGCGATTGTCGGGTTTCAGCTTTCGGGCGCCAAGCAGGTCATCGAAATAGGCCAGGCCATCGTGGTCGAAGGGGCCGCCAGCATCATCGCCAAAGGCGGCGCTACGGCGGTTGGCACGCCGGTGATGCTGCCGCAGCTGGAAGGCAAGGGCACGCTGATCAACGACCCTGCCGGCACCGGCTGGCAGTTTTACGGCACGGGGCTGGGCCACGACTCGGTGGCGGCCAAAGGCATGCCTGGTGACAACGCGACTCGCCTGACCGTGCCTGCTGCTGGTGCCAATCCGTTTGATGCGGGGGCCAATGTCCCGATCTCCGAAGCGATCGCGGAGGGCGATATCATGATCGTCGCCGTGCTCGCCCGCACGATCAAGGCAGAAACGCCCGATGGGCTGGGCCGGATAACCGTGCGCGTGCAGCAGAATGCGGCACCCTATCCCGGGTTTGGCCAGAACACGATCTTGATCGGGCCCAATTGGAAACTGGTCCAGATCAAGACGCAGGCCAAAATGGATATCGCCAAAGGCCAGGCCGCGGTCACCTTGCAGATGGCGGGCGCGAAACAGACCATCGAGATCGGGCGCGTCTATGTGCTTACAGGCGTCGCCCCCTAATGCAGGATGTGGTGACGACGGACAGGCACGGCAAGCGGCACGGCGGGAACGGTGGCATGGAGCGGCGGGATGCTGTTCACGCTGTTGATCGGCAAGAGCGCCGACCTCTTTGGCTACAACCCGCTGTTCGCGGCCTTGGGCGCGCTCGATGTCATCGGGGCGCTGGTGCTGTGGGCGATGCTGCGGGGACGCGAGGGCGTTACCGCGCAGTAGGGTGTGCCGGCTATTTCCTGCTCAAACGCCGGCTTCCGTTCGGTTCAGGTATCGGCAGGCGGGATTGCCCCGCTGCGCATCACGCACCAGCCCGCCAGAGCGTGCCCGGCACTTGCGGCATCCTCTGTGCTGGCGCCGCGCAGCCGCGCGGCCAGATAGCCGCCGTTGAAGGCATCGCCTGCGCCGCTGGTATCGATGGGGCTAAGGACCTCGGCCGGCGGCAGGATTGCGCCATCGGGCAGGCGGCACCCTCGCGGTCCCAGCTTGACGATTGTCTCCGCGCAGCCCAGCCCGAACCAGTGGCGCGCCACCGCGTCCGCGTCGTCAGCGCCTGAGAGCAGGCTCTCGTCCTCTAGCGTCGGCAGGCCGATATCAGCCACGCCGATCGCCGCATCGCGAGCCGCACACGCTTCTTCGGCGCTGCTCCACAGCCGCGCCCTGTAGTTGCCGTCGAACGCCACGCGCGCGCCGCGCGCGCGGAGGGAGCGCGCAAGCCCAAAAACTCTCTCGCGGTCACCGGGCGGCAGGATCGCCAACGTGATCAGGGAATAGCAGAGCAGATCAGCGCGTTCGGCACGCGCCAGAGCCTCCGCCATTCCCGGCAGGCCAAACATGTCTCGCGCGGCACTGCTATCGCGCCAGTAGGCGAAGCTGCGCTCGCCATGGGCGTCGGTCGAAATGGCATAGAGCCCAGTGCTGCGGCTCGGATGATCGAGCACGACCGACGTATCCAACCCCTCTGCTGCCCACCTTGCCTTCAGGTCAGCACTCAGCGCATCCTGGCCGAGCGCGGTAAGGTAGGCCACATCGTGACCGGCACGTGCCAGATGAATCGCGGTGTTGAGCGTGTCGCCGCCAAACCCGAGTTGCCAGGCGTCACCCTTCGTCACGAGTTCCAGCATGCCTTCACCGATGACGACGATGCGGGCCATGGCTTACCGGCAGGCTAGATTGCGAGCACCGGAGACCGCGTAAAGTGCGATTCCTTGGCCGGATATGGAAACCTTGCCAACCACTGGCGATCCGTCAAGTGCAGTCGGCGTGCCGTCTGGCGCAAGCCCGGGCGCTATGCCGTTGATCAGCACGGCGCGGGTATCGAGCGACTGGCGCGTCATGGCCGAGGCCAGCCCCTTGCCGCTGAGGCTGAACTGCTGCGGTGCTTCGCCGGTATTCAGCGGCATGACTGCAGCTCAGCTGGACCTGTCGCCAAGGCACTGCGCAAAAAGCCGCAGCGCGGGCGAAGGTGTTCGCCTGCGGCTTCCAGATAGGTGTTGTTCGCCCAGGTGCCGGAAACCCGCGTCAGGCTGGAACCAAGCGCCTTGGCCGGCGCCACAAGCTTGGGATCGGCAAGGTCGATTGGCGGACGCTGGCGATAGCGTTCACTGGCCGGGCCGCCATAGGGCGCCCAGAAGCGCCCCCCGGTCACTTCGACCATCTCGATGTTGTAGCCCTGATAGCGCGCGTCGATGGTGGCGAGCTCCGCCAGCCAACCAAGGCCGAGGCCGAGGCCTTGAGCCGGAACCGGAGCAGGGCCGTTCCCGGCAAGCGCGATAACCGCGGTGGCAGCGAGCAGTGTCCTGCGTATCGTCATCTTACCAGCTCCACATCGTGCCGTCTTCCAGCCGGGCGACCGGCAGGTAGGCGGGCTTGTACGGGTATTTCGCGGCGAGCTTCTCGTCGATGTCGACGCCGTGGCCGGGCGTTTCGCCGCAGAACAGCTCGCCTTTCTCGAAGTGATAGTCGTGGGGGAACACCGCATCGGTTTCTTCGCTGTGGCGCATGTATTCCTGGATCCCGAAGTTCGGCACCCAAGTATCGAAGTGCAGCGCGCAGCCCATGGTCACGGGCGAAAGGTCGGTTGCGCCGTGGCAACCGGTGCGGATCTGATACACGGCAGCAAAGTCCGCGATCCGGCGCAAATGGGTAATGCCCCCCGCCCCGACCACAGTGCAACGGATATAGTCGATCAGCTGGTTCTGGATGAGGTCCTTGGCGTCCCAGATCGTGTTGAATATCTCGCCAACGGCAAGAGGCGTTACCGTGTGCTGGCGCACCAGCTTGAAGGCTTCCTGATTTTCTGCCGGCGTGCAGTCTTCCAGCCAGAACAGCTGGTAGGGCTCCAGCATCTTGCCCAGATTGGCCGCTTCCTGCGGCGTGTAGCGGTGATGACCATCGTGAAGCAGGTGGTGATCGAAGCCATACGTCTCGCGCAGCTTTTCGAAGAGCTTGGGCACATAGTTCAGCGCTTTGCGCGTGCCCCAGCCAGTGACCGAGGGCAGCGCGGCATCGGCCGGCTCGTAGTAGAGTTTGCCGCGCCCGACACCGTAGGCATCCTTCACGCCGGGCACGCCGGTCTGCGCGCGTATCGCCTTGTAGCCCATGTCGATATAGGCACCCACAGCTTCGACTGTCTCGGCAATGTCGCTGCCGTTGGCATGGCCATAGACCATCACGCCATCGCGGCTGCGCCCGCCGAGCAACTGGTACAGCGGCATCCCTGCCATCTTGGCTTTGATGTCCCACAGCGCCATGTCGACCGCGGCGATCGCGCGCATGGTGACAGGGCCGCGCCGCCAGTAGGCGCCCTTGTAGAGGTATTGCCAGATATCCTCGATCCGGCGCGGGTCAATGCCGATCAGGCAAGGGACGACGTGCTCTTGAAGATAGGCAACGACGGACATTTCCCGCCCGTTCAGCGTCGCATCGCCGATCCCGTAAACGCCCTGATCGGTCTCGATCTTGAGCGTGACAAAGTTCCGCCCCGGGCAAGTGACGATGACGCGTACGGAGGTGATCTTCATACGAATCCCTATGCCAATTCGAAAGCCATGT